>NZ_CP077087.1:4225681-4542500 GCF_014268495.2 Pseudomonas monsensis
ACGCCGAGTTCTTCCTTCTGCGGATGACGCGGCAGTTCGAGCTTCTCGACCTGGTCTTGCGGATAGTTGGTAATCACGACTTTCAACGGACGTAGCACGCACATGGCGCGCGGAGCGTTCGCGTCCAGGTCCTGACGGATGCTGAACTCGAGCATGCCGAAGTCGACTACGCCATCGGAACGGTTGGTGCCGATCATGTCGCAGAAGTTGCGGATCGAAGCCGGGGTGTAGCCACGGCGGCGGAAACCCGACAACGTGGACATGCGCGGGTCGTCCCAGCCATTGACGTGCTTTTCATCGACCAGTTGCTTGAGCTTGCGCTTGCTGGTGATGGTGTAGTTGAGGTTCAGGCGGCTGAACTCGTACTGACGCGGGTGCGCCGGCACTGGCAGTGCGTCGAGGAACCACTCGTACAGCGGACGATGGCTTTCGAACTCCAGGGTGCAGATCGAGTGGGTGATGCCTTCGATGGCGTCCGACTGACCGTGGGTGAAGTCGTAGTTCGGGTAGATGCACCACTTGTCACCGGTCTGGTGGTGATGGGCGTGGCGGATGCGGTACATGATCGGGTCGCGCAGGTTCATGTTCGGCGAGGCCATGTCGATCTTCGCGCGCAGCACACGGGCGCCGTCCGGGAACTCACCGGCACGCATGCGGGCGAACAGGTCCAGGTTCTCTTCAACCGAACGGTCGCGGAACGGGCTGTTCTTGCCTGGCTCGGTCAGCGTGCCACGGTATTCCTTGGCCTGCTCAGGGGTCAGGTCGTCGACGTAGGCCTTGCCGGCCTTGATCAGCTCCACGGCCCAGTCGTGCAACTGGTCGAAATACTGCGAGGCGTAGCGCACTTCACCGGACCACTCGAAGCCCAGCCATTTGACGTCGCTTTCGATCGCGTCGATGTATTCCTGGTCTTCCTTGGCCGGGTTGGTGTCGTCGAAACGCAGGTGCGTGACGCCCCCGAACTCCTGGGCCAGGCCGAAGTTCACGCAGATCGACTTGGCGTGACCAATGTGCAGGTAGCCGTTGGGCTCAGGCGGGAAACGGGTGACGATCTGGGTGTGCTTGCCCGAGTCCAGGTCTGCCTGGATGATCGGCCGCAGGAAATTGACCGGCACGGCAGGGCCGGACTTGGCATTCGAGGTAGGGTCGACAGTGGGCTTGCTCATAGGATCCTTGACTTACATGTGCGCGGCCGCAAAGGGGGCCAGACAAAACAAAGCCGCTATCATAGCCGATGCTGTCAAGGGCCTGACAGAGCACGGCCTATAAAGGAGCGCATTTAATCGCCGGGAAATGAAAAACAGCCTCGAAATTCGCGCCTGTCACGCTAAACTGCGCACCTTGGCCGAAGCAGGCTGAACCGGTTTCGGGACTCAGTGTCCGAAAACCACGAATTCCTTATAAAGAGTAGCGATCATGACTCAAGTTAAATTGACCACCAATCATGGCGACATCGTCATCGAACTGGACGCGGAAAAAGCGCCAATCACCGTTGCCAACTTTCTCGAATATGTTAAAGCCGGTCACTACGAAAACGTGGTTTTCCACCGTGTGATCAAGGGTTTCATGATCCAGGGCGGCGGTTTCCAGCCTGGCATGCAGGAAAAGAAAGACAAGCGCGCCAGCATCCAGAACGAAGCGGATAACGGCCTGAAGAACGAAAAGTACACCCTGGCGATGGCCCGCACCATGGACCCGCATTCGGCCTCGGCGCAGTTCTTCATCAACGCCACCAACAACAGCTTCCTCAACCACACCGCCAAGACCGCTCAGGGCTGGGGTTATGCCGTGTTCGGTAAAGTGGTTGCCGGTACCGACGTGGTCGACAAGATCGAAGGCGTTGCCACCACTTCCAAGGCCGGTCACCAGGACGTGCCGAAAGACGACGTGATCATCGAGAAAGCCGAGATCATCGAAGCGTGATATTGCTGATTTCAGACTTGCATCTGGAAGAGGAGCGCCCGGACATTACCCGGGCGTTTCTGGATTTGCTCGCCGGACGCGCCCGCTCGGCGAGTGCGTTGTACATCCTCGGCGACTTCTTCGAGGCGTGGATTGGCGACGACGCCATGACGCCCTTTCAGCGTTCCATCTGCCAGGCCCTGCGCCAATTGAGCGACAGCGGCACGGCGATCTTTCTGATGCACGGCAATCGCGACTTCCTGCTCGGCAAGGCCTTCTGCAAAGAAGCCGGCTGCACGCTATTGAAGGACCCGAGTGTCGTGCAGTTCTATGGCGAGCCGGTGCTGTTGATGCACGGCGACAGCCTCTGCACCCGCGACGAAGCCTATATGAAGCTGCGTCGCTACCTGCGCAACCCGATCACCCTGTTCATCCTGCGCCATCTGCCGCTGAGCACCCGCCATAAACTGGCGCGCAAACTGCGCAGCGAAAGCCGTGCGCAGACGCGGATGAAGGCCAACGACATTGTCGACGTCACGCCGCACGAGATTCCACGGATCATGCAGCAATACGGGGTGAAAACCCTGATTCACGGCCACACCCACCGCCCGGCGATCCACAAACTGCAGCTCGGCGAGCAGGCGGCCAAGCGGATTGTGCTGGGGGATTGGGATCGTCAGGGATGGGCGTTGCAGGTCGATGAGAGCGGCTACGCCTTGGCGCCGTTCGACTTCGCCCCGCCGCTGGCTTTGCCGCACGGCTGAAGAACTTTACCCCCTCACCCCAGCCCTCTCCCCCAAGGGGGCGAGGGGGAAAGGGAGCCGTTCTCTATGCTTTTCAAAACCTGAGTTCGACTCGGTATCGCAAGTCGGCGTACCTCAAACAAAAAACTCGGTCAGTCCCCTCTCCCCTAGTGAGCGAGGGGGAAAGGGAGCCGTTCTCTATGTTTTTCAAAACCTGAGTTCGACTCGGTATTGCAAGTCGGCGTACCTCAAACAATCAACTCGGTCAGTCCCCTCTCCCCTAGTGAGCGAGGGGGAAAGGGAGCCGATCTCTGTGCTTTTCAAAACCTGAGTTCGGCTCGGTATTGCAAGTCGGCGTACCTCGAACATGCACCACGGTCAGTCCCCTCTCCCTCTGGGAGAGGGTTAGGGTGAGGGGCTTTTGACCTTAGTGTCCGGAAGCCGCCGGCCCTGCCTTCGCGGCAAACGGCGGTTTCGCCAGCCACACAATCAGAATCAGCCCCATGAACCCCCAGCCCAACAGCGTGAAGTAATCCACGGTGGAGAGCATGTACGCCTGGCTGGAGAGGATCTGGTCCATCTGCGCGTACGCCGATTGGCTCGCGCCGCCCAGGTGATTCAAGGTCTCCCGGGTTGCCGGTTCGAAAGTGCTGATGCTTTCACTCATGTACGCATGGTGCTGATTGGCGCGGCGAATCCAGATCCACGTAGTCAACGATGCCGCGAAGCTGCCACCGAGGGTCCGCAGGAAGGTCGCCAGGCCGGCACCATCGGCAATCTGGCTCGGCGGCAGGTCGGACATCAGGATGCTCAGGGTCGGCATGAAGAACAGCGCCACGCCGATGCCCATGAACAGCTGCACGAGTGCGATGTGCTGGAAGTCCACTTCATTGGTGAACCCCGCCCGCATGAAGCAACTCAAGCCAATCGCCAGAAACGCCAGCCCGGCCAGCAGACGCAGGTCGAACTTGTGCGCGTACTTGCCGACAAATGGCGACAGCAACACCGGCAGGATACCGATCGGCGCCACGGCCAGACCGGCCCAGGTTGCGGTGTACCCCATCTGGGTTTGCAGCCACTGCGGCAGGATCAGGTTGATGCCGAAGAACCCGGCGTAACCCAGCACCAGCACCAGCGTGCCGATGCGGAAGTTGCGGTAAGCGAACAGGCGCAGGTTGACCACTGGATGCTGGTCGGTCATTTCCCAGATGACGAACACCGCCAGCGCGATCACCGAAATCGCCGCACCGATGATGATGAAGTTCGACTCGAACCAGTCCAGATCATTGCCCTTGTCGAGGATCACCTGCAACGCACCGACGCCAATGATCAGACTGATCAGCCCGACGTAGTCCATCGGCTGGCGACTGGTTTCCACCGGACGCTTGGCCAGTTGCGAGCGCACCACCATCACCGCAAAGATGCCGATCGGTACGTTGATAAAGAAGATCCATGGCCAGCTGTAGCTGTCAGTGATCCAGCCACCGAGAATGGGACCGGCAATCGGCGCGACCACCGTAACCATCGCCAGCAACGCCAGGGCCATGCCGCGCCTCGCGGGCGGATACACGGCAATCAACAACGTCTGCGTCATCGGGTACAGCGGCCCGGCCACCAGGCCTTGCAGCACGCGGAAACCGATCAGTTCCGGCATCGACGTCGAGATACCGCAGAGGAACGAGGCCAGCACAAACAGAATGGTGGCCCAGAGAAACAGCTTCACCTCGCCGAAACGACGGCTGAGCCAACCGGTCAGCGGCAGCGCAATCGCGTTGCTCACGGCGAACGAGGTGATCACCCACGTGCCCTGCTCCGAACTGACCCCGAGGTTGCCGGAAATCGTCGGCAGCGCCACGTTGGCAATGGTGGTGTCGAGCACTTGCATGAACGTCGCCAGCGACAGGCCGATGGTGCTGAGCAACAGGCTGGGCGGCGTGAAAGAGGCGTTATTGCTCATTGTGAATCCTTTGGAACCGGGTTGGCGCCCTGTCTGTTACAGACACAGCAGCCCTTGTGGGAAAAAATCAATGTTGCAAGGAAACACTGTGGCGAGGGGATTTATCCCCGATAGGCCGCGAAGCGGCCCCTCCTTTGATTCAGAAAAGCCGGGCCTGCTGCGCAGTCCATCGGGGATAAATCCCCTCACCACAGTAAATCTCATCACCTTGAGAACCTGTTCCCACAGGGGAAAGATTCAGCGTTGCGCGGTTTTGCTCAGCGCAGCGCTGTTGTCGTGGATCAGCTGCGCAATCATCGCGTCGGCTTCAGCCAGTTGGCGGTCGTAGACGTTGGTGCTGAACGAGGCTTTTTGCGGCGGTTGCTGCGCCAGTACCGGGCCGCTCTGGTCGTGCAGGTTGACTTCAACGTTGGTCGACAGGCCGACGCGCAGCGGATGTTTGGCCAGTTCTTCGGCATTGATGTGAATGCGCACCGGCACACGCTGCACGATCTTGATCCAGTTACCCGTGGCGTTCTGCGCCGGCAGCAAGGCAAACGCGCTGCCGGTACCGGCGCCGAGGCTGTCGACGGTGCCGCTGAATTTCACGTCGCTGCCATAGATGTCAGACTCGATATCAACCGGCTGACCGATGCGCATGTCACGCAGCTGGGTCTCCTTGAAGTTGGCGTCGATCCACAGTTGATCCAGTGGAATCACCGCCATCAGCGCGGTGCCCGGCTGGACCCGTTGACCGAGTTGCACGGTGCGCTTGGCGACGTAACCGGTGACTGGCGCGATCAAGGTACTGCGGGCATTGGTCAGGTAGGCCTGACGCAGGTCGGCAGCGGCCGCCATCACATCCGGGTGCGACGACACCACGGTGTCATCGACCAGCGCGCTGGTGGTTTTCAGTTGCTGTTTGGCGTTGGCCAGGGCGTTTTGCGCCGAGGTCAGGTCGTCGCGGGCGTGGGACAGTTCTTCCTGGGAAATCGCGCCGCCAGCGGCGAGGTTTTTCCGGCGGTTGTAGTTGTCCTGGGCCTTCTGCACTTCAGCCTGTTGCGCGTTGACCTGGGCTTTCATGCCATCGACGTTGCTGTACAGGCCGCGCACCTGACGCACGGTGCGCGCCAGTTTTGCCTGGGCACTTTGCAGGCCGACTTCGGCGTCGTTGGGGTCGAAGTTGATCAGCACCTGGCCTTCGTGAACCAGATCACCGTCATCCGCGCCAATGCTGACCACGGTGCCGGTGACCAACGGGGTGATTTCGACGACGTTGCCGTTGACGTAGGCGTCGTCGGTGCTTTCGTTAAAGCGCCCGATGAACTCGTGGTACGCCCAGACGCCGGCGCAGGCGAGCGCGACCACAACGGCCAGCGCCAACAGCATCACTTTGCGTTTGCGCGGATTGCCGGTGTCGGGGGTGGAGCCTTGAGCTTGAGTGTTTTCGGCAGTGGCCATGACAAATACCTTGAATTAGTTGTGCGGCGTGGCTGGGGTGGCGTTGGCTGCGGTCAGGGTTTCACCCTGGAAGCCGCCGCCCAGCGCTTGCATCAATTGAATCGACAGGTCGATCTGCTCGGCATTGAGGTTGGCCAGTTGACGCTGGGCCTGCAGCAATTGCTGCTCGATGCTGAGCACGTCCAGGTAGTTGCCGATGCCGGAACCGTAACGCTGGACGACGGTGTTGTAAGAATCCTGAGCAATGTCGGTGGCGTGTTGCTGCGCGCCGATCTGCCGGCCGATATCACGCAGCTGGTTGATCGTGTCACTGACATCGCCCAGGGCTTTCACCAGGCTTTTGTTGTACTGCGCCACCGCCAGATCGTAATCGGCGTCGCGCGCATCGAGGTTGGCGCGCAGGCGTCCGCCGTCGAAGATCGGCACCGAAATGGTCGGGGCAATGTTGAAGAAACGACTGGCCGAGCCGAACATCGCGTCACCCAACAGGGATTCGGCACCGGCCGAGGCCGTGAGGTTCAGGTTGGGATAGAAGCGGGTTTTCGCCGAGTCGATGTCCTTGCTCGCCGCTTCGACGCGCCAGCGCGCAGCGACCAGGTCCGGGCGACGGCCAAGCAATTCCGCCGGCAGCACCGACGGCACGGCGACAGCGCTGGCTTGCAGGACTTTTGGCCGGGCGATTTCGTTGCCGCGATCCGGGCCTTTGCCAAGCAGCACGGCCAAAGCGATTTTCGCGCTGTTCAGGCGTTTTTCCGCGTCGATCAGACTGGCTTCGGAACTGGCTTCCAGACTCTGGGTTTGCTGGAACTGGTACTGGCTGTCGATCCCGGAACTCAGGCGACGCTGGCTCAGGTCGAGCATTTGTTTGGTGCGCTTGAGGTCTTCGTTCGCCAGGTCATAAACGATGTGCGCCTGACCAAGATCGCTGTAAGCGCGAGCGACGTCGGCGGCGAGGCTCAGTTGTGCAGCCTGACGATCGACTTCAGCGGCGCGGGCCTGACCGAGTGCGGCTTCCCAGGCATCACGCTGGCCGCCCCACAGGTCGAAGTTGTAATTGAAGCCGGCGCTGACATTACGCACGGTGGCGTAGGCATCGCCCTGCCCTCGCGGGTCCTGATCCTTGGCCAGGCGCGAACGGCTGATACCGGCGCTGGCGTCGAGGGTCGGATAGCGTTCGGCATCGGCGGCATACGCGGCGGCGCTGGCCTGATGCGCGCGGGCCTCGGCGATCTGCATGTCCGGGCTGTCGTGCAGGGCTTCGCGGATCAGACCGTCGAGTTGCGAATCGCCAAGGCTGGTCCACCAGTCGCTCTTCGGCCATGCGGCCGGCGACAGGGTCACGCCGTTGAGGGACTGGCTGACATTGAGGCTTTTCGCATCAAGGCTTTTGCCTTGAGTGTCGAGGCCGCTGTAGTTGGCGCAGCCGGCGAGGATCATCGCCGACAGCACCAGGGTCAGGCTGCTGCGCAAGGTGTTACCGCTCATTGTGTTCACCTAACCGCTGGATAGTGATCGGATCACCGGCTGCCAGCAGGATTTTCTTGAGGATGTATTCCAGGGTCTTCAACTCGTCCGGAGTGACGGCGCCGGCCAGTTCATTCATCGCATCGGCGCCGATGTGCGGCAGGCGATCGGCCAGTTGCTGGCCTTGTTCGGTCAACTTGAGCTGCACCTGACGGCGATCGCCTTCGCTGCGCTGGCGAGCGAGAAAGCCTTTCTGCTCCAGACGATCGAGCATGCGTGTCATCGAACCGCTGTCCAGCGACAGATGCCGACACAGCTCGGCCGGGGTGTCGACGCCGAACTGGGCCATGATGATCAACACCTTGAACTGCGCGGCGGTAATGCCATGCGGCTCCATGTGGGTGTCGATGATCCGGTCCTTGAGCAGCGCAGCACGACCCAGCAACAGGCCGAGATGACAGTGTTTGAATTCGTCCGGGGTGAAATGCTTCATGTGCTCACCTAATAACTGCCTAGGCAGTGAATGTATGTCGAGATGTTACTGCCTAGGCAGCGAATGTCAACGTAATAGTTAGGGGGCTTGGTAATTAGTTGACCAGTGGGCTGGGTTTTTGTGGCGCATAGAAGAAGGCCATCGCGAGCAGGCTTCGCCTACGGGGGGAACGCATTCCACATTTAGGAGTGAGCCTGCTCGCGATGGCCGCGACACGGTGCAAAGGAAGAGATGCTTTCTAAGAATCGCCTGATGTCTACAACCAGACGGCGTGTTTAACGTACGCAATTCATTGGCCGATTACGTAAACCCTCTTCATGAAACGTTTCAAACTCCAGCGCCCGCTCAAGCTAACGAAATTGATTCACACGCTATGTCTGTCGTTACTTTTCGCGCCCAGCTACGCGGGCGCGGCTAATTGCTCGTTCTTCCCGGGTCATCATCAAACAACTATCACTATGCAAATACCAGCTACCCTTTCGATCCCCCGTGACACACCTAACGGCACCGTAATATATGAAAGTCCTTCATTAACACTTGGACCTACGCCCAGCTCGTATAGATGTACGAACGAATTTTCATATGGTATTCAGAACAACGTCGGTGTGTCTAAATCGGGCGACCTTGTTTACGCAATCGGAAACACCGGGCTCGCATGGCAGTGGTCCTTCAGAGACGATGTAGCGATACCCATTTATCCGGGTATTCGCCGACAAGCGGGCGGATACGGATGGGACACCACAAGACACGTGCTACGGCTATTCAAAATAGCGGATGTAGTCGATGTACAGAAAATCCCGGCAGGAACACTTGGGACTTTCCATGCAGATGGTGTATCACCACTAGCAATGGCGACCAATGGCACAACGATTGTGCCTCAATCCTGTGAAACGCCTGACATCAAAGTAGACATGGGGTCGCATGACATGAGTAGCTTTGCCCACAACGGCGCATATTCTGAGCCGGTCAAATTTGACATCAGCCTTAACAACTGTCCGCCAGGCATAAAAAAGGTAACTTATACACTCAAGCCTACCCTGACTTCTCCCTCGCAAAATTCCACAAGAGGTATCGTAAAGCTGAGTGCAGATTCGACTGCTCAGGGTGTGGCTTTGCAAGTACTCAATAGCGATGGAAACCCCTTAGTCTTACATCAAAGCTATGTATTCGCGGACTATTCCTCTGCGGGAGGCAACTTGAAGATCCCCCTGAGCGCTCGTTACTTTCGCGTCGCTGAAACAGGTGGCAATGGTGGGTTCGACAAGGGCATGCGCGCCGGAACAGCTAACGCAACGATTGCATTTGTCATGAGTTACCTTTGAATCCATTGATGCGTTGCTATAGCCAATTGTTCGCGCAGCCCTCTTTAAGAATCGTCTGATTTTCATCATGCCCGGCCGCTCCTAATGTGCCGGGATGCGATTGAAGAACTACCTCCACCAGATCAGCCCGGTCTTGTCCACGCCCCACGCTGCGCGACGCCTGTTGCGCATTTTCGCGCTGGTGCTGCTGCTGGGCATTCTCGGCGGCGTGTACAGCTTTCTGCTGTTCACCTTCAACAATGAAGTCTCCCAGCGGCGCAGCTATATGAGCAGCGCGATTGCTGAAGCGCATACCTTTTTCACCACCCGTGAAGCACTGCTCGAAAGCCTGAGCCTGTCGGCCACGCGCATGGCCAACATGGATTTGCCGGTCTCCGAGGAAGAGATCCGCCTGCTGCTCGGGCAAGCGCCGGGGCAGCAATGGAGCATCTGGCTGACCCGACGCATGCGCGATTACCTCAAGGCCCGGCAGCTCAACCTGGTCTACGTCAGCAGCGGCCCCCGGACCCAAGTGTTGCGCCTGTACAACGCAACCGCGGTGATCGGCCGTTTCCCCGAGACCATGCTCGAACAACTGCAGACCCTCAAGCACCACGACAGCGGCAACATCAAAGAACTCTGGCTGACCCATGCCGCCGACGGCCACTCGCAGCTATACATCTTCATTCGTCTAGACGCGCGCGACATCAACTCCGGCTGGCTCGGCCTGGAAATGGACGACCGCGAAGTCTCCAGCGCCCTGAGCGACCACAGTGCCGGCGAGTTCACCATGTTCAACTCGCAAGGCATGCCGCTGTTCAGCAACAGCCACAAGCCGCCGCCCGGGCAGAACCTGCCGCTGCTGCGGCAACAGGACTTCTTCGGGTTTGTCGGAGACGGGTGGCTGCCCGAGCAACTGGTGCTGCGCAAGCAACTGAAATCATCCGACTGGCAACTCACCTACTCCATCGACTTACTCGCGGTGCTGTGGGCGCTGTGGCCACAAATGCTCGGTGCGTTGCTGTTCTGCTTGCTGAGTATCAGCCTGGTATGCCTGCTGACCCGGCGCCTGGAGCACCGCGTGATCAACCCGGCGATTCACCGGATCCAGGCGCTGGTGGAAAGCGAGCTGTTCAGCCGCGACGTGATCCAGACCGCCCCGGTGGCGCTCTGCGTGCTGCGCCGTAGCGACGGTCAGGTAGTGCTGGAAAACACCCTCGCCCGGCAATGGCTGGGCACCTGTGGCGAGCAACTGGGCGCCGGTTGGATTCGCGATGCCTTCGATGCTGCCGAGCCGTTCCTGACGGATTACTTCGAGACCGCCGACGGCCGCCACCTTTACCTGAGCTGCGCACCGACTCGTTACAAGGGTGAAGACGTGTTGCTGTGTGCGTTCAGCGACATCAGTGCGCGCCGACAAATCGAAGCCGCGCTGGAACAGGCGCGCCAATCGGCCGATGCGGCCAACGAGGCCAAGACCTTGTTCCTCGCCACCATGAGCCACGAAATCCGCACCCCGCTGTACGGCGTGCTCGGCACTCTGGAATTGCTCGCGCGTACGCAACTCGATAGCCAACAGAAAAGTTACCTGCAAGCCATCGAAGGTTCGTCCGCCACGTTGCTGCAATTGATCTGCGACGTGCTCGATGTATCGAAGATCGAGGCCGGGCAACTGGCGCTGGAACTGAGTGAGTTTTGCCCGGCGACGCTGGTGCAGGAAGTGGTCCAGGGTTACGCGGCGGCGGCGCAGAGCAAAGGCCTGCAACTGTATGCCTGCCTCCATCCAAAACTGCCGGACCGGCTGATCGGCGATGCCAGCCGCGTACGGCAGATCCTCAACAACCTGCTGAGCAACGCGGTCAAGTTCACCGACTCCGGACGCGTGGTGCTACGAGTCAGACTGCTCAGTCGCGAAGGCGAACGGGTGTGCCTGCAATGGCAAGTCTCGGACACTGGCAAAGGCATCGCCCATGAGGATCAGGCGTTCATTTTCGAACCGTTCTACCAGACCGAAGGCAACACCAACGTGGTGGCCGGCACGGGCCTGGGCCTGCCGATTTGCCAGCGTCTGACGCACTTGATGAATGGCACTCTGCGCATGGTCAGCGAGCCAGGACTGGGCAGCAGTTTTTCCCTGAGCGTGCCGCTGGAACAGCCCTCCTCCGGCGCATCCCCTGTCGCTTTGCCGACATTGGCCGCAAACAGCGTCTACGTGGTGTCGCCCATCCGCGAACTGGCCGACAGCCTCAGTGGCTGGTTGCGTCGCTGGGGAGCCCGCGCGCAAATCGGCGCACCTGACACCACCCAGCCCGACGCGACGGCTGTACTACTGGAGCTGCATCCCGCGCCCTTCGGACAACCGTCAAACCCGGCATGGCACGGGCCACGCGTGCTGGCCAGCAGCGACGGTGCCCACGAACCGCAGTTCAGCCGTGACGGCTGGAAGGTCAATCTGAACGATCTCGCGGCGATCCAGCGCGCGGTTCGCCAAGCTCAGGGCGGTCCGATCGCCCCGCATCCGCAGCACCAGGAACGCCATACGTTACGGCCATTGCACCTGCACATCCTGGTGGCAGAAGACAACGTCATCAACCAGTTGATCCTGCGCGATCAACTCGAAGAACTCGGCTGCTCGGTGGCGCTGGCCAACGATGGCGAAGAAGCCTTGTCGCTCTGGCGCAACGGCGCGTTCGACATCGTCCTCACCGACGTCAACATGCCCCGGCTCAACGGCTACGAACTGGCCGAGGCGCTGCGCCGTCAGGGCTGCACCACCCCGATCATCGGCGCCACCGCCAACGCGATGCGCGGTGAAGACGCCCTGTGCCTGGCCGCCGGGATGAATCACTGCCTGGTCAAACCTTTTACGCTGCGAGCCTTGTTCGCTGTCCTGGCTCCCTACGAACGAGTTGCTCATGAAGCCCTGTAGCCTTTTAATTGTCGAAGACCATCCCTTCCAACACCTGTATTTGCAGAGCCTGCTCAATGAGCTGGGCGTGTTCGACGTGGTCGGCGCCAGGGACGGCGAAGCGGCACTGGCCTGCCTGAAACAACGCGATTTCGACCTGGTACTCACCGACCTGCTGATGCCGGGCATGGACGGTGTGCAGTTCATTCAGGGCCTCGCCGCGCATCGGTCGCGCCCCGCGCTGGCGATCATGAGCGCCGCTTCCCGGCGCATGTTGATGGGCGCCAGCCTGGTGGCGAGCAATCTGCAAGTGAAAGTGATCGGGCTGATTTCCAAACCGGTGAACACGGCCGCCCTGCGCTGCCTGATCGATCAATTGCAGGCGCTGCGCCAGACGCCGCCGGCCGAGACCCGCGAAGGCATCGACCGCCAGAGTCTGTTGCAAGCGCTGGGCAATGGCGAACTGCACGCCTGGTTCCAGCCCAAGAAAGCCCTGAGCAATGGCCGGATCGTCGCCGCCGAGGCTCTGGTGCGCTGGATGCATCCCGAGCATGGCACGCTGTTACCCGGGGCATTCCTGTCGGCGCTGGTCGCCTGCAGCCTCGAGGAACGCCTGCTGTGGTGTGTGTTGGAGCAGGCGATTGCCGCGCAGATCGTCTGGCGCCAGCAAGGCTATGACATTCCGGTCTCGATCAACCTGCCCACTCACTTGCTCAACAGCCATGACCTGCCCGACCGCATCCACGCGTTCGTGCTGGCTCATCAAGGCTTGCCGGCACGCATCTGCTTCGAACTGATGGAGTGCTCGGTGCCCGACGACATCAGCAATTTCTACGCCGGTGCCTGCCGCTTGCGGATCAAAGGGTTCGAGCTGTCCCAGGATGATTTCGGCAAGGGCTACAGCTCGTACATGAACCTGGTCTCGGCGCCCTTCACTGAGTTGAAGATCGACCGCACGCTGGTGCAAGGCTGCAACGCCAATGAGGAATTGGCCCAGGCACTGACCAGCATTGTCAGCCTCGGTCGCCAGCTGGGGCTGACGGTGGTGGCTGAAGGTGTCGAGACCGCGCAAGAACTTGCTCTGTTGCGTAAAATCGACTGCACTCAGGTTCAGGGTTTCCTGATCTCCCACGCCGTGTCTGCGGATCAGTTCCAGCAATTGCTGACCCATGACGGGCCGGCGAACGCGTATTGACCCGCAAGCGGGTGTTGACGAATGTCATTTGCTTTCGAGGTCACTGTGTCCAAAGGCTCTCCCACCACTGCTGCCCAGGCTCGCTAATGCCACATCCCAATGCCTTGCTGGAAAAACTCGCCAGCAGTTCATCGCGCCTGAACAAGAGTTTGCTGGTGCTCGGCGCCCTGATGTTGCTGTTGCTGGGCATCAGCTACGTGGGGGTGACGCGGATGATCGAAGAGCGACGCGAAACCTTGCAGTTTCACTTTGCCCGGCTGATGGAGAATGTCCGCGAACAGGAAGTGTTCCTGCAGGATATCGCCCGGGAAAGCGCCAAGGGTGAGCGGCTGCCCTCTGCCCTATTGCCGCCCTACACACAAAGGCCTCTGCCCGATGAAGGGCCGGGAGTTTTTGAGGGCCGCGGCCTGCCGTTTTCGCTGCCCTACAGCCTGAAGATCAATCCGGACAGGATCGCCCCCAGCCAATACCCGAAAATCTTTGCCCTCGGCACCCATCTGGCCGCTTACTACAGCGCGTTCTGGTCAGCCTCGCACTATCAGTCGCCAGAGGTCGTGCTGATCAATGGTCCCGACAATTTTGATGTGGCCGTACCCTCTGCCGGGCGCTTGCGCGGTAACGAGCAGACGCAGATCGGCCATCTGGTCGAAGTGATGACCCAGGTGAACAAGCGCCTGCGCGGGCAGCGCTCGCCGCCGCCCGATCTTCAGGTGCACTGGGAACCCTATGTCTCTGCCGAGGATGACAAGAAAACGCCAACCCTGCTGGCCTACGTGAGTATCAATCTGGCCAGCACCGCGTTAACCGTCGAGGGCGCCGATACCTGGGTGGTATTGGGCTCTCTTATGAACCTGTCGCAGGTCAATAACATCGAGCGGCTGATGCAGTGGTCGATCTACGACGACTTCACCTTGATCACCCCACGTGGCGTAGTCTTGACCGGCGCCCTGAAACCCGACGAGGCGCTGAATGAAGGGGTGAATTTCAAGCGTGACGGCCTGGTGTTCAAACTGAGCAGCCCCGGCGAGCAACACTGGACGGCAATCTACTTCATCAGTGTGCGCAGTTTTCTCGATTACGCGCTGTGGCCGTTGCTGTGCCTGTTGGCGCTGGTGATCGCCGTGCTCGGTTGCAGTCGGGCGGTCAATCGCTGGTACCAGACCCGGGTCATTCTGCCGGCGCAAAGCGCGCACGCGAGCATCGCCGAGAGCGAAGCGTTCAGCCGCGCGGTGATCGACACCGCGCCAACCGGCCTGTGCGTGATCCGTCGCAGCGATCACCATGTGCTTCTGCAAAATCAGCGTGCCCAGCAGTGGCGTGACTACGGCCAGTTGATGAACCTGCTCACCTCGCGCACCGCCCCCGGCCACGCCGACCTTGAACTCGACGGGCGCCACCTGCACGTTGCTTTCGTGCCCACCCGTTATCAGGGGCAGGACGCCTGGTTGTGTGCGCTGCATGACGTGACCCGGCATGTCGAAGACGCGGCGGCGCTGGAAGATGCACGCCAGGCCGCCGACTCGGCGAACCAGGCCAAGAGCCGCTTCCTCGCGACCATGAGCCATGAGATTCGCACCCCGCTGTATGGCGTGCTGGGCACCCTGGAACTGCTCGGCCTGACCGCGCTCGCCCCGCGTCAGCAGGATTACCTGGACACCATCCAGCGCTCGTCCGTCACGTTGTTCCAGCTGATCAGCGATGTGCTGGACGTGTCGAAAATCGAAGCCGGACAGATGACCCTCGAACTGCAGGATTTCTGCCCGCTGGAATTGACCGAAGACACCGTGCGCACCTACAGCGCCTTCGCCCTTTCCAAGGGTCTGCAACTGTATGCCTGCATCGACGCGACGCTGCCGGACCGGCTACGCGGCGACCCGATACGGATTCGCCAGATCCTCAACAACCTGCTGAGCAACGCGATCAAGTTCACCGATAACGGTCGTGTGGTGCTGCGGGTACGGGTGCTGGAAAGTGTCGACGGTCGTGCCAATGTGCAATGGCAGGTCAGCGATTCGGGGGTGGGGATTTCCCAGGCGCAACAACAGCAATTGTTCGACCCGTTCTATCAGGTCAACGACGCCACCGAACAGGCTGGTGCCGGCCTCGGCCTGGCCATCTGCAAGTGGCTGTGCGAGTTGATGGCAGGCCAGTTGAACGTGGTCAGCGAACCGGGACTGGGCAGCAGTTTTACCCTGCAACTGGCACTGGAACACGCGCCCGGCGCATTGGCCGATTGCCCTGCGTTCAATCCCGGCATCCCCGCCGTTTATGTGCGCGCCCAGGTCACTGAGCTGGCACAGCACCTGATCGCCTGGCTCAACCGTTTCGGCCTCGACTGCCGTGCGCTGCCGGCCGATGCGCCCGGGTCATCGGCGCTGCTGGTGGAGCTCTCGCCACTGGCCAATACCACGCCGTGGCCCGGGTCACGGATCATCGCCACCGCAGGCGGCCCCAACCCGTCGCAGTTGCGCGGTGTCGAGCGGGAAGTCGATGCCGGCGATGTCCGGGCGATTGCCTGGGCGATTCATCAAACCCTGCATGGCGCCGGCAGCGCCAGGCAGCCGTTGCCGACGGAGAAGACCCGGCGCTTGAATCTGCACGTACTGGTGGCGGAAGACAACGTGATCAACTCGGCAATCATCAAAGAGCAACTGGAGGTGCTGGGCTGCACGGTAGTCGTCACGGCCAATGGCGAACAGGCGCTGGCGCAGTGGTCGCCGGGGCGCTTCGATCTGGTGCTGACCGACGTCAGCATGCCGATCATCAACGGCTACCAATTGGCAGAAGCATTGCGCCAACGGGACCAGACCGTGCCGATTATCGGCGTCACCGCCAACGCCCTGCGCGAAGAAGGCGAACGCTGCGCTGCGGTGGGCATGAACGCGTGGATGGTCAAACCGCTGAACCTTGCCACCCTGCGCGCGCACCTGGAAAAACACTGCAAGGTCGCGCTGCCGGAAGCCACCCCCGCGCCGATCCAGCTGTCGCCGAAAATGCGCGAACTATTTGTCACCACTCTGCGCCAGGACATACACACGACCCTGACGGCACTGGACAGCGCCGATGCCAATCGCGTGGCGCAGCAGTTGCACAGCATGGCCGGCGCGCTGGGTGCGGTGCAGGTCGAAGCCATGGCCACAGCGTTTGTCGAACTGGAGTGCCGTTTGCACGGCATGGCCGTGACCCGCGCCCTGGACCTGGAAGTCCGCCAGCATCTGGCTCGATTGAAAGATCTGTTGGATACCCTTGAATAATTTCACTCTGGATAAAGCAGCCATGGAAACCCTGAACGTAGTCATTGCCGATGACCATCCCATCGTTCTGCTGGGGGTACGCGAGCTGGTTGAGCGTGACCAGCGCTTTCGCGTGGTGGGCGAAGCCGTTTGCTCCAGCGAACTGATCAACCTGCTCGAAACCCGCCGGGTGGATCTGGTCATCACCGATTTCAACATGCCCGGCGACTCGACCTACGGCGATGGTCTGAAACTGGTGGACTACCTGACGCGGCACTACCCCGGCGTCCGCGTGCTGGTGCTGACGATGATTTCCAACCCATTGATCCTGACGCGCCTGCAAGAACTCGGGGTGCTGGCGATCATTCAGAAAAACCAGCTGCACAACGAAATCGAAACGGCGCTCAAGGCCATTGCCCGGGGTAATCCGGTACGCAGCAACGGACCGCCGCCGACTTCCGTGATTGTCGACAACGCTGACCTCGACGAACGCTTTACCCGACTGTCGCCCAAGGAGCACGAAATATTGCGTTTGTTTGTCTCGGGGCTGGGCGTCAGCGACATTGCCCGTGGGTTGAACAGAAGCGCCAAGACGATCAGCACTCAAAAGATATCGGCCATGCGCAAACTTGAAGTCAGCAGTGATCAGGACTTATTGGCTTATTGCATAGAACGCAACTTGTTTAACTAACAGATAATGACTTTCCAGTTAAAGACGACTTCTAGGAATCGTCTGATGTTCCAGCAAAAGTGCGCGCTATATCGTGTTGTTGTTTTAACCCCAACCATTGGAAAACAACATGAAAAAGCTGACTCGCGCACTTCTCGCCCTTTCGATCATTGCCGCCACGGGCAATGCGCTGGCAGAAGATCCACCGGCTCCGCCAGCACCAACCAAGGCCGGCAGCGGCACCATCAACTTCACCGGCACCATCAACAACGATGCCTGCTCGGTTGAAGGCGCCGGAAGCAACAAAACCATTTCGGTCAACATGGGCGAAGTGTCGATCAAGGACATGGGCACCGCCACTGCACCTAAAGGCAACGGCACCCTGAGCGCCGAAAACTTCGACATGAAGATCAACTGCAACGCCGGCACAAAAGTGGCGATGATTTTCGAACCGACCAAGGGCGCAGGCTCGGGCATCGTTGCCGGGACCAAAGTGCTGAAGCTGATCGACGGCCTGGGCGCTGCGAAGAACATCGGTATCGCCTTGCTCGACTCCAACGGCGCGTTGATCGACCTGAGCTCGCCGTCCACCGCGAAGATCGAAAATACCCTGCAAGACAGCAACACCACGCTGAAATTCTCGGCCGCCTACGTCACCACCGCCGACGTGGCAACCGCCGTTGCCGGTCGTGGCGACGCCACTCTGCCGTTCACGCTGCAATACGAATAACCCGCGCGAACACTCACGCCTGGTGCGGGGCCGATCGGCCCTGCACCCTCATTCAATTGCGCGGTACCCCCTATGTTTTATCGTCACTCATTATCCTTTTGTGCGGGCCTTTTGGGTCTGCTCGTGGCCAATCAGGCCATGGCCGGCATTTCCTTGAGCAGCACCCGTCTGGTCTTCGACGGCCAACACAAGGAAGCCGGGATCACCGTGCGTAACAGCGGTGCAGATGTACTGATTCAGTCGTGGATCGACACCGATTCCAGTGAAACCGCCGCGGTACCCTTTGCCGTCACGCCGCCCCTGGTGCGCGTCAGCGGCGACGAACAGCAGATCTTGCGGGTGATTTACGAAGGCGCGGGCATGCCGACCGACCGCGAGTCGGTGGTCTGGCTCAACGTGCAGGAAATTCCCCAGTCGGCGAAATCGGCCAACACTTTGCAACTGGCCGTGCGCCAGCGCATCAAGGTGTTCTTCCGCCCGCCGGCACTGAAAAACAACGCGTATCTAGCGCCGAGCGAATTGACCTGGCGCCTGGCCGAACGCGCCGGCAAACGAGTACTGCAGGTGAACAACCCGGGCCAGTATCACGTGTCGATTGCCGATATCACCCTGCAATCCGGCGCAGGCAGCGAACACCCTTTTGATTCGATGATGATCGCCCCCGGCGAACAGAAAGAGTTCAGCCTCAAACAACCTCACAACGCCAATACAGTGCGCTTGTTATTCAGCAGCATTAATGACTATGGCGCACAAGACCGTTACAGCGCGCAACTTTCGAACAATCTCGATGCCCGCGCCAGTTTGAATAAAGAAGCGCCATAACTTCCGTGCCGCTGCTACAGCCGCACTGTCACTGTATTTCTCTTCGCTCCGTTAGTTCGTTTCGGAGGTGATATAGGGTTCCTGCATGTTTTTACTCAAGCGCGACGGATTGGCGCCATTTTCGATTGCCCTGGTGTTCAGTTGCACCTGCCTGGCCGATGACGAAGAACAATTCAATACATCGTTTCTGCAAGGCGCGCCCTCCTCTGTTGACCTGCAATCGCTGCTCGCCAGCAGTCGCGTGTTACCCGGCATTTACCGGGTCGACCTCTACGGCAACGAGACCCTGGTCGGCCGTCGCGATATCGACTTCCGTCGCCACCCCGGCACGGGCAAGGTCGAGGCCTGCCTGACCCTGGAGATGGTGCAGCAATTGGGGGTCGATATCGGCCAACTGCAAGCCAGCGGCAAACTGGCCGCTGATGACTCCGACGCCTGCATCGACTTGCCCGCCCTGATCGATCATGCCAGCGTGCGTTACGACGTGCCGCGCCTGCGCCTGATGGTCAGCGTGCCGCAAAGCGCCATGGAGCGTGGCCGCCGTGGTTACGTCGACCCGGCGCTGTGGGACGAAGGCGTGCCCGCCGCATTCATCAACTACCAGTTGAGCAGCAGCCGCAACAGCACCCAGGCTGACAACACCCTGTCCAACAACCTCGGCTTGCGCAACGGGATCAACCTCGGTGGCTGGCGCTTGCGCAACGAGTCGAATTTCAACAGCAGCACCGGCCAGCCCAGCACGTTCAAGAGCAACCGCAGCTATCTGCAACATGACGTGACCGCACTCAAAGGCCAGTTCAGCGCCGGGGATATTTTCTCCGATGCCGACCTGTTCGACAGCGTGCGCTATCGCGGCTTGAAACTGGCGTCCGACGACGGCATGCGTGCCGACAGCGAGCGCGGTTATGCGCCAGTGATTCGCGGCATTGCGCAGTCCAGTGCGACCGTGGAGATTCGCCAGAACGACTACATCCTCTACACCGCCAACGTGCCGCCGGGGCCGTTCGAGATCAGCGATATCTACCCCAGCGGTTCCAATGGCGACCTGGAAGTGACGATTATCGAAGCCGATGGTCGACGCCGGGTGACGGTGCAAGCATTTTCCAGCCTGCCGATCATGGTCCGTCAGGGCCAGTTGAAGTACAGCGTCTCGGCCGGCCAGTACAACAGCAACAGCGAGGATCAGCAGACCCCGCAGTTTGTCAGCAGCACACTGGCGTATGGCATCAGCAGCAACTTGTCCGGGATCGTCGGTGTGCAGGCCACGGACAATTTCAAGGCGTTGTCCGTCGGGGCCGGTCGCAATACTGCCATCGGTGCGATCTCACTGGACTTGACCCACTCCATGAGCAACACCTTCGCCGAAACGGTCACCGGTAACAGCTTGCGCGCGCTGTATGCGAAGACGTTCACCGGCACCGACACCAACTTCACCCTCGCCGCCTACCGTTACTCGACCGAGGGCTATCGCACCCTCACCGAGCACGTCGAGGAGTTGAGCCGCGATGGCCAGCAACGCAGCGGCAACTCGAAAACCCGCACCGACCTGACCGTCAACCAGAGCCTGGGGCGCAACCAGGAATTTGGCAGCGTCTACGTGAATGCCAGCGACCAGCGTTATTGGGGACGCGGCGGTTCGCAAAGCCTGTCGGCCGGTTACAGCAACTATTGGGGGGATGTGAGTTACAACATCGGCGCCACCTACTCCAAAGATGTCGGCAATTACGGCCCGGCGAACAACGACACGCTGGTCAACCTGTCCGTGTCGTTCCCGCTGGGTTCCAAGCCCCGTGCACCACGGGCCTTTGTCTCGGCCAGCACGCAGAAATCCAGCGACACCACGCAAATGGGCATCAATGGCTATCTGTCGGAAGACAGCGACACCTATTACTCGGTACAAGCCGGCAACAGCAGCACCGGCGGCAGCTCTGGGTCGGTCAACCTCAGCACTCGCACCTCGGTGATGGATATCAGTGCCGGCTACAGTCAGGGACGCGGCTACAACTCGCAGAACCTTAACCTGGCAGGTTCGATCGTCGGCCACGGCGGCGGGGTCAACCTGGGACAAACCGTGGGCGAGACATTCGCGCTGGCGCAGGTCGAAGGCGTGGAAGGGGTGAAAATCGGCAGTTTCAGCGGGGCCAAGACCGGCAGTAACGGCTTCGCCGTGGTGCCCAATGCGCAGCCCTATCGCGTGAACTGGATCAACCTCGACACCCGCGATCTGGGCGGCGATATCGAGATCGACAATGCGACCCGGCAAGTGGTGCCACGCCGTGGTGCGGTGGTGCTGGCGCGTTACACCAGCAAGACCGGACGCCGCGTGCAGTTCGCCTTGTTCGACGCGCAACACCAGCCGATCCCGTTTGGCGCCTCGCTGGAGGACAGCGCCGGCAAGCAACTGGCGATCTCCGACCCGGGCGGCAAGGCACTGGCGCTGGTGGAAGCCGACGCCGGTACCCTGACCATCAACTGGCAGAACCAGCGCTGCGAAGCGCCTTATGCCTTGCCGGAACGCAACAAGGCGCTGAACTACGAGCGGGTGGCGCTGGTGTGTCGCCCGACAACCTCTGAGAAATCAGCGGATCTCCAGTAACCCTTCGTCTGCGCCCACCAGCGATTGCGCCTCAGAGGACGCCATCGCTGGCAAGCCAGCTCCCACAGGGTCCTTGCCGGGCACAACATTCAGGTGCGCCGGACAGACTTGTGGGAGCTGGCTTGCCAGCGATGACAGCGACCCGATTCAAGAAGCAAGCGCGATCTAGAAATCGCGCTTGTAGAAGATATCCAGCGAACTGGCGACACCGCTGGCCGCTTCCAGATAGACCTTCTTGCTCAGCTTGTAACGCAGCGCAATGGTACTGGCCGGTTCGAACACGCCGACGCCATAACGCAAACTGAGCTTCTCGGAAATGTTGCCACTGGCGACCACGCTGGTGGTGTTGCCACTGCCTTGGGTGTCGAGCTGGAAGTCCTGAATGCCCAGGTCCTTGGCCAGCCCGCTGGTCACCCCGGAACTGCCCATCAGGCCTAGCCCCAACGCCGCTTGCGCGAGCATGTTGTTGTCTTCGCCGTTGGTGCTCAGCGGCCGCCCGAGGACCAGATACGACAACGCCTGCTCCTGGCTCATGGCCGGCTCGGAGAAGATCTGCGTGGTCGGCTGCTCGGCGCTGCCGCTCAGGCGAATACCGGCGATCACGTCATCGGTCTGGCGAATCGCTTCGATGTCCAGATACGGCTGATCGATGGGGCCGGCGAACAACAGACGCGCACGGCGCACGTTCAGGCGCTGGCCGTAGGCGCGGTATCGGCCGTCGTTGAGCCACAGTTCGCCGCGGGTGTCCATGTTGTCGCCGATGTGCACGTGACCTTGCAGGTTGGCGGTCAGGCCGAAGCCGGCAAAACTCAGTTTGTCTTCGCCGACCACCACGTCGATGTCCATTTTCATCGCCATCGGCGGCTTGCCCTCTTCGGTCTGCGCACCGACGATGATCGTGTCGTCGGAGACTTTCACCGTCGAGGGCGGCAGTTCGCGCACAGTGATTTCGCCTCTCGGCACCTGCACCTTGCCGGCAATTTTCAACTCGTCGCCGGCCATGGAAATCTTCAGGTCCGGTGCTACTTCCAGCTTGGCGTAGGGCTCGACGGTGACCGGCAACTGCGTGCCTTTCAACGCCAGATCGACCATCAGCGCCTGGCCCCAGGCGACGTTGCCGTTGAGGCTGCCCTGGCCGGTCTTGCCGCTCTTCCAGCCACCGTCGAGGCGCACCGCTTCACCGGCGATCACCGCTTGCAGTTGCAGATCCTTCAGTTCCAGCGGCAACTCGGCGCCGGAGACTTCGCCGTCGCTGAGTTTCACCGTGCCGTTGACCAGCGGCGCCAGCAGCCCGCCGGAAATCGTGCCACTGCCGTTCAAGTGCCCGGTGAGCTTTTCGACCATCGGTACAAACGGCCGCGCCACCGACAGATCCAGCCCGCTAAGACGGAACGAGCCGCTCAGCGGTTTGTTCTTTGGCAGTGGATTGAGCTGGGCCTGCACCATCAGTTCGCCAAGCTTGCCGCCGACGAAGTTCAGGTCTGTGTCGATGCGCTTCGGTGTGAGTTTGCTGGTGAGTTTCAGGGTCTGGTACGGAAAGTCCAGCCACTGATCCTTTTCCTTCATGCGCAAAGTGCCGCCGCTGGCGTCGATACTGACCACGCCGTTCGGGCCGCTGGCCGGCAGGTCCAGTTGCAGGTCGGCGTTGAGCTTGCCCTGCCAGGCGAAATCCTTCGGCAACCATTGCGCGAGGCTTTCGATCGGGAATTGCTTGAGGTGGTAGCGCAATTTCGGCTCGGGCAGCAGCCGCTGGTCTTCACCGCACAGGCTGGCATTGCCGGACATCCAGCAATGCGCGCCGAAGTTGATCTTGCCGTCAGCCAGGCGTTCGAGCCTGGCCGGGTTTTGCAGTTTCCAGTCCTGCCCACCGGCCTGAATGTCACCACTGGCCAGACGTCCGCGCCAGTTGCCCTTGTCCAGATTGCCGTCCAGCCCCAAGGCCAGTTTCAGTTTCGGCCCGATCAGGTCGAGGTTGAGCTTCTGGCTTTTGATGTCGCCCTGGGCGCTGGCGGTCAACACGCCGAGGTTAGTGTCGCCGGCCTGAATCCCGCTGCCCTTCAGATCGACCTTCGCCCGTTGCGCATTGTCGAGGCTGGCATCGAGGTTGAGGCTTTGCAGGCGATTGTCCTGGAATGCCAGTTGCGCACCTTGCAGGTCGAGCTTGCCTTGCGGTGCTTTCAGCGTACCGGCGACGTTGACCTGGCCAGTGACCTGCCCGCGCAGCTGCGGCCAGAGCTGGGCCAGCCGTGTCAGCTTGATGTCGATCTGCCCGGTGAGTTTCTGTTGCAGGCTGCCCTTGCCGTTGATGCTGTTGTCACCGAGGCGGATTTGCAGGGCGTTGAGGTTCCATTGCTCGCCGGCACCGTCAGCCTTGGCTTGCAGGATCGCCGGCTGACCGCGCAGTTTGCCTTTCAAGTCGAGGTCGGCGGTCAGGCTCAGGCGCTCGTTCTTCATCTCGCCTTTACTTTTCAGCGGTCCAGCTAATGTGCCCGGCAACTCGGCGACCCAGTACGCCGGGTTCAACGCTGACAGTTCTAGCGCAGTGTCCCAGGCGATGCCGTCGGCGAACTGCACGTTCACATGCCCCTCGGCCTTGCCCTGCCCGGCTTCCATTTTCAGTTGCGGCAAAGCGATCTGTTTCAGGCTGCCGCTGAACGGACTGCTCAGGCTGAACGCCCCCGCCGGGCCATCCAGTGCGGCGGCGAAGTTACCGATGTATTGACCGTCGGTGTAGGAGACTTCGCCAGTGAAGGTACGCAAGGCGACTTGCGGCTCGTCAATCTCGGAATACAGCCGATGCCACGGAAAATCCTGCCAATTGATGTTGGCCTGAGCCGTGAGGCCTTTGCTCCAGTCGACGCTGCCGGTGAGTGCGAGGCTTTGTTTGTCGTTGGCCGTCAGGTCGAGGCCGGCGATCTGCGCACCGCTGGCGTCGACCTTGCCTTTGAGCAGCAGCGCCACCGGGCCTTTGTCGGCGGGCAACGTGGCATTGCCGTTTAGCTGATAGCCGTTTTTCAGGTCACCTTCGCCGGTCAGTACCAATTGATTGAGTTGCAGGGTGTCCGGCAGATCAGCGCTCGGTTTGAACGCCTCCGCAGTGATGCGCACCTTGGCCGGCAGGTTTTCCGCCAGCGGTTGCAGCTCGCCGTTCAACTGGCCATCGAGGTAACCGCGGCTGTCGGCATGCAGTTTGAGGGTTTTCAGCAGGTCGCCGTCAACCTTGAGCGCCAGCGTCCAGGGGCTTGTGCCGACCGATGGCAGGCTCAGGTCGCCGGCGATGTTCAACGGCCAGTTGCCGGTCGGTTGCAGCAGGCCGGAGAGGTTCAGACTCAGATCGTCGCGTTGCAGTTTGACGCTGTCGATCTGCATCCCCTTGGCGGTCCAGTGCGCCGCCAGTTGCAGGCCCTTGAGCTGCTCGCTGCCGTTGAACAGCAGGCTGCCGACTTGCACGTCACCGAGTTCGATAGCCACCGGCAGTTGCAGGTCCGGCAGTTTGATCGGGCCACTGTCAGTCGTCTCCTCGCTCGGCGGGAATTGCAGAATGACCTGATCCGCCTTGAGCTGGTCGATGCACAGGGTCATGCGGGTCAGGCACAGCGGCGACCAGGCGAAGATCGGCTTGTCCAGCTCGACCCGACTGCTGTCCTGCTGCCATGCCAGATGATCGGCGCTCCACTGCCCGCCGAGGCGGCCCTGGAAATTCTCCACGCTCAGACCGGGCATCCACCCCAGCGCCCAGCGACTGCCCGCTTGGGTGCCGAGCACGGCGCTGATGCTCAAGACAATCAACAGCAGCAGCGCCAACAGCACCACTGCGGATATTTTCAAACCACGCTTCACAGCTCAGGCCCCATGGAAAAGTGCAGCCGGATGCCGCCATCGTCGTCCAGCGCGTGGGCCAGGTCGAGGCGGATCGGCCCCACCGGCGAGACCCAGCGCACACCGATACCGACCCCGGTCTTGAGGTTCGGCAGTTCGAGTTTGTTGAAGGAGTTGCCCTGGTCGACGAAGGTCGCCACCCGCCATTTCTCGGCGATCGAATATTGATACTCGACGCTGCCGGCGACCATGTAGCGCCCGCCGATACGGTCGCCCTTGGCGTTTTCCGGGGACAGGCTCTGGTAGTCGTAACCGCGCACGCTCTGGTCACCACCGGCGAAGAAGCGCAGCGACGGCGGTACCGAGTTGTAGCCGTTGGTGGCACTGCCGCCGACCTGCACCCGCCCGAGGAAGCGATGGTTGTCGAATACGGTGGTCAGGCCTTTGATCAACGCGGTGCCATAGAGCAGGTTGTTGTCCGAGCCGAGGCCTTCCTTCGCCACTTTGCTTTCAAACGTCAGGCGATAGCCATTGTGCGGGTCGATGCGGTTGTCGCTTTTCAGGTACGAGTAACTGATACCGGGCATCAGCAAGGTGCTGAGACCGGAGTCGTCACCGAGCTGGTATTCCTCACGCTGCCATTTCAACGAAATGACCCGCTGCCAGCCGCTGGGCAGCTTGCTGTGCCATTCCGGGCCGAACGTCAGCAGCTTGCTCAGGGTGTCGGAACCGTCGATGTCTTCATATTGATAACCGCCGGCCCAGCGCAGTTTGTCGGTCAGCGGCGGGTCGAGCGGGATGTCATAGAACAGCCCGACGTTCTGCCGTGGTGCCGACAGTTCGGCTTCCCAGCCGTAGCTGTCGCCTTGCGGATTGACCCAGTGGCGGGTCCAGTTGGCCTTGATCCGTGGGCCGACGTCGGTCGAATAACCGAGGCCCAGGCCCATGGTGCGCGGCTTGCGCGTGTCGAGTTTGACGTCCACCGGAATCACGTCGTTCTTCGCCGCCGTGGGCGCGGCATCAACGCGCACGCCTTCGAAATAACCGCTCGATTGCAGGTCGCGGTTGAGTTCGGCAATCAACTCGGAGTCATACGGTTCGCCTTCCTTGAACGGCACCATGCGTTGCAGCAGGTCTTCGTCGAACGGTGTGTCGCCTTCGAATTTGACTTTGCCCAGTGCATAGCGCGGGCCGCTGTCGTAGATCAGTTCGATGTCGGCCACCCCCGCGCGCGGGTCGACCATGAGTTTCTGGCTGGTGAAATGGCCGCTGAAAAAGCCGAAACGCGAGGCCTGGTTCTGGATCAGCCGTTTGGCGTCTTCGTAGCGACCATGGTTGAGCACCGCGCCGGACTTGAGCACGTCGCTGTTCGGTACACGAAAGGATTTGAGAGCGGCCGCCGGGCCGTCGACACGGATGGTGACGTTACGCAGGCGAATCGGCTCGCCGGGATCAATTTTCAGCACAAGCCGCGGTTTTTCCCCGCCCTTGACGTCGCTGTCGATCTGCGGCTGGTAGTAGCCCAAGGCCTGGGCGGCCTTGCGCGCCTGCTCCTCGGCACCGCGACTGAAGCGCAGCAACGCTGCTTCGTCACGATCGCCGAGGCTGCCGATATAGCCCTCTATATTGGCCTTCAGTTCATCGTTGGACGGTTTGATCCGCACATCCAATTCACTTTGCGCCAGCGCCGCGCAGCTGGTTAACAGCATGAGCACGCCACTGGTAAATCTTCCTGGAAACTTCATAGGCGCGGATGCTATCACGGGCTTGGGAGCGTGATAGAACAGGAAATTTCCGAAAAAGTTCGATGGTCAAGCCATTGCTGTTTGTAACAGCTGTGGATTGGCGTGAAAAAATACGTGTTCACGCACCGGGCCGACGGCAACTTCGCCAATCTCCTCATAACCCTGACGTTTATAGAATTCCAGGTATCGCGGGTTGCCGGTGTCGAGCACCACGCCTTGAGAGGTTTCATCGACGGCGCACCAGTTGTGCACGGCGGTCAGCAGTTGCTCGCCGAAATGTTTGCCCTGGAACTGCGGGTGCACCCCGAGCAGCGGCAGCATGTGCACCGAATCGCCGGGCACACAGGCGGCGACGGCATTGTGGTACTCCAGATAACGCCGAGTGCAGCGCAAACCGGTGCTGAGCACCATGCGCAGGCGCCATGCCCAGCTTTCGGTAATCCCCAGGCGACGCTGTGGCGGTGCGATCAGGGCGATGCCGATCAACCGGTCGTTGACCAACAGGCCGATGGCCGGCAGTTCCTGCAGAAAATGCTGTTTGACCAGCTCCCGCACGGTGGCGCGCACCCGTTGCTCATAGCCGGGCCGCTCGGCCTCGAACAGGTAACCGAAGGTCGGTTCGTGGCGATAGGCCTGATACAGCAGCGATCGGGCTTCGCGGGAATAACCGCGGTCGAGCATGTGAATATCGGCGATGGCGGTCTGGGTTTCAGGCATGACGATGATTCTCCCCGAGGCGCGTCCAAATGGCGGCGCTCTTGTTGGTACGAACCTTTTGCGGCTGGCGCAGTTCCCCACAGGTATAGACCAAGGCTGGATCTTCATCGACCGGGTGGGGCCCATCGCTGGCAAGCCAGCTCCCACAGTGTCCGCGTCGTTCATAACATTCATGTGCACCCGAGAAACCTGTGGGAGCTGGCTTGCCAGCGATGGGGCCCGCCCAGGCAACACAAATCCTACCGCCAAAAATGATTTCTCCCGCCCCACGCTGGCCCATCTCCCCCATGTCAGCTAGCATCGCCCTTTTGCCAGGACTGCCGACCATGAAGATCGTTTCCTTCAACATCAACGGACTGCGCGCCCGTCCGCATCAGCTGGCAGCGCTGATCGAAAAACACCAGCCGGACGTGATCGGCCTGCAGGAAACCAAAGTCCACGACGACCAGTTCCCGCTCGAAGAAGTGCGCGCCCTCGGCTACCACGTGTATTTCCACGGCCAGAAAGGCCATTACGGCGTCGCCCTGCTCTCGCGCAACGAGCCGATCGCTGTTCACAAAGGCTTCGCCACCGATGAAGAAGACGCCCAGCGCCGTTTCATCTGGGGTACGTTCGCCGACGCCAATGGCGTGCCGGTGACCATCATGAACGGCTACTTCCCGCAGGGCGAAAGCCGCGACCACCCGACCAAATTCCCCGCCAAACAGCGTTTCTACAGTGATCTGCAGGCCCTGCTGGAAAGCCAGTTCCACAACGAACAGCCGCTGGTGGTGATGGGCGATGTGAACATTTCCCCGGAAGACAGCGACATCGGCATCGGCCCGGACAACATGAAGCGCTGGCTGAAAACCGGCAAATGCAGCTTCCTGCCGGAAGAACGCGAGTGGATGGCGCGCCTGAAAAACTGGGGCCTGACCGACAGCTATCGCCACTTGAACCCGGACGTCACCGACAGGTTCAGCTGGTTCGACTACCGCAGCCGTGGCTTTGAAGATGAGCCGAAACGTGGCCTGCGCATCGACGTGATCCTCGCCTCCCATGGTCTGTTGCCACGGGTCAAGGACGCGGGCGTGGACTATGAATTGCGCGGGATGGAAAAACCGTCGGATCACGCGCCGATCTGGCTGGAACTGGCCTGACCTTCGAATCGCCTGTGGGAGCGAGCTTGCTCGCGAATGCGTTGCATCAGAAACATATCGGGTGACTGACACTCCGTATTCGCGAGCAAGCTCGCTCCCACAGTTTCATCGGTGTCATGTTTCGGTCATGCGCCTGACTTAATCTCCCCGGCAATCCCCTTGGCTTGATTCGGTGCCGGCATGACCCTGCGTGTTCTGTTCGTTTTTCTGTCGAGTGCATGGCTGTCGGTGTCTGCCGCCACCCTGCCCATCTCTGAAAACGGCCCGGTGTTGCGCATTCAGGGTTCCAACACCATCGGCGCGGCGCTTGGCCCCGCATTGGTCGAGGGCCTGTTGCAGGAACAAGGCTTGCTCAAAGTCCACCGCGAAACCCCGGACACCGCCAACGAACAACGCGTCGTCGGCCAGACCGCGCAAGGTAAACGCGTGGTCGTGGACATCGCCGCTCACGGTTCCAGCACCGGCTTCACGGCGCTGAAAGCCGCCGCTGCCGACCTCGCCGCGTCATCCCGTCCGATCAAGGACAGCGAACTGCTGAGCCTGCAAGCGCTCGGCGACATGAAGAGTCCTGAAGCCGAGCAAGTCATCGCCATCGACGGCCTGGCAATCATCCTGCACCCCGACAATCCGCTGCAGCAGCTCGACACCGAGCAACTGGCGCGGATCTTCGCCGGCGAGGTGAAAACCTGGGAAGCGCTTGGCGGGCGTGGCGGGTCGATTCATTTATATGCGCGTGATGACCAGTCCGGCACCTACGACACGTTTAAGGAACTGGTCCTCAATCGTCGCGGGAAAAGTCTGAACAGCGCGGCGAAACGCTTTGAGTCCAGCGAGCAATTGTCCGACGCGGTCAGCGCCGATCCGCAGGGCATTGGCTTTATCGGTTTGCCCTATGTGCGTCAGGCCAAAGCCGTGGCGATTGCCGATGGCGCGTCGCAATCAATGCTCCCCTTCAACAGCCTGATCGCCACCGAGGACTATCCGCTGTCGCGGCGCTTGTTCTTCTACCTACCGCCCGACAGCAACCATCCATGGGCGAAGGCGTTGGTTGCGTTTGCGCAAAGTCCGCAGGGGCAGGCAATCGTCGCAGCCAACGGTTTTATCAGCCAGACCGTACACGCCATGAGCGTCGCGCCGAATGCACTGATGCCCGAGGGCTATCAATCCCTCAGCCGCCACGCCCAACGTCTGACGGTGAACTTCCGTTTCGAGGAAGGCAGCGCGAACCTGGACAATAAGGCGCGTCAGGATCTCGCCCGCGTACTCGACTATATAGAACGCCATGACAAAACCGACCGGGCGGTGACGCTGGTGGGCTTTGGTGATGAAAAGGATGACCCGGCGCGGGCGGATTTATTGTCGAAACTGCGCGCGATGGCGGTGCGACGGGAGTTGGTGAAGAACGGCGTGGTGTTGCGTGAGGTACGCGGGTTTGGCGCGTTGATGCCGGTGGCGGCGAACAGCGCGGATGAGGGGCGAATCAAGAATCGGCGGGTTGAGGTTTGGGTGTATTGAGCCTGATGTTGATGTGTTGAACCTGCTTGCGTCATCGCTGGCAAGCCAGCTCCCACAGGTTTTTTGAGCGTACATAAATTTTGTGTACGACTCGGACACTGTGGGAGCTCGCTTGCCAGCGATGAACGATAACTCAGTCCAGGATCAGCGCTCGCTGCGCAGCATCTCTTTCGGCACATACTTGCCGATCTCGAACTTGCCAATCGCTGCGCGGTGCACTTCGTCCGGGCCGTCGGCCAGGCGCAGGGTGCGCTGCATGGCGTACATGTAGGCCAGCGGGAAATCGTTCGACACCCCGGCCCCGCCATGCATCTGGATCGCCCGGTCGATCACCCGCAGCGCCACATTCGGCGCAACCACCTTGATCTGCGCGATCTCGCTCTTCGCCACTTTGTTACCGACGGTGTCCATCATGTAGGCCGCTTTCAATGTCAGCAGGCGTGCCATGTCGATTTCCATCCGCGAGTCGGCGATCTTGTCGACATTCCCGCCCAGACGCGCCAAGGGTTTGCCGAACGCGGTGCGACTCACTGAACGCTTGCACATCAATTCCAGCGCACGCTCGGCCATGCCGATCGAACGCATGCAGTGGTGAATGCGGCCTGGGCCAAGTCGCCCCTGAGCGATTTCGAAACCGCGGCCCTCACCGAGCAGAACGTTTTCGTACGGCACTCGCACGTTGTCGAACAGCACTTCGGCGTGACCGTGGGGCGCATCGTCATAACCGAATACCGGTAGCGGACGGAGGATTTTCACCCCGGGGGTGTCGACCGGCACGAGGATCATCGAGTGCTGGGCGTGACGCGGAGCGTCGGGATTGCTCAGGCCCATGAAGATCAGGATCTTGCAACGCGGATCGCACGCGCCGGAGGTCCACCACTTCTTGCCGTTGATCACCCACTCGTCGCCATCGCGCACGGCGCGGGCGGCCATGTTGGTGGCGTCGGACGAGGCAACGTCCGGTTCGGTCATGGCGAACGCCGAACGGATCTCGCCGCGCAGCAGCGGTTCGAGCCAGCGCTGTTTCTGTTCTTCATTGGCGTAGCGCACCAGCACTTCCATGTTGCCGGTGTCCGGCGCCGAGCAGTTGAACGGCTCAGGACCGAGCAACGAGCGGCCCATGATTTCCGCCAGGGGTGCGTATTCCAGGTTGGTGAGGCCGGCGCCGAGTTCTGACTCGGGCAGAAACAAGTTCCACAGACCTTCAGCCTTCGCCCTGGCTTTGAGCTCTTCCATGATCGCCGTTGGTTGCCACCGATCGCCTTCGGCAACCTGGCGTTCGAACACGGCTTCGGCCGGGTAAACGTAAGTGTCCATGAACGCGGTCACGCGCTCACGCAGTTCTTGCACCTTGGGCGAATAAGCGAAATCCATGAGCGAATACCTTCTGTGGCAGAGGTTGTTTAAGTCATGCATTCGATGCTAGAACAGCGCTGATAATTTACCTAGCCTATTCTCGGCGTGTATAAACATTCATCACCGATATATGATTCACTGATCATCAGCCCCTGAACACTCGCCCCTAAAAACAAGAGAAGCCGCGTTATGAATCTGAGTAAGGTCGACCTCAACCTTTTCATCGTCTTCGACGCGATCTACACCGAAGCCAACCTGACCCGCGCCGGGCAGATTGTCGGCATCACCCAGCCGGCGGTGTCCAACGCCCTGGCGCGGTTGCGTGAAACCTTCAACGACCCGCTGTTCGTGCGCACAGCCCAGGGCATGGTGCCGACGCCGATGGCGCAGAACATCATCGGCCCGGTGCGCAACGCCCTGTCGCTGCTGCGCGTATCGGTTCAGGAAAGCCGCATTTTCAACCCGGCGCAAGCGGTCAAGACCTACCGCATCAGCATGACCGACCTCACCGAAGCGGTGATTCTGCCGCCGCTGTTCCAGCGCCTGCGTCGTCTGGCGCCGACGGTGATCATCGAAAGTTTTCTGTCCAAACGCCGGGAAACCACCAAGGAACTGGCCGCCGGGCGCCTCGACTTCGCCGTGGATGCGCCGCTCAACACCGACCCGCAGGTGCGCCACGTCAAATTGATGGAAGACCGTTACGTCTGCGCGATGCGCAAGGGTCACCCCATGGCGGGCAAGGAAAAACTGTCGCTGGATGATTACCTGTCGCTGACCCACATCCATATTTCCAGCCGCCGCAGCGGCCTGGGGTATGTCGATCTGGCCCTCGGCAAAATGGGCATTCAGCGCAAGATTGCCCTGCGCTCGCAGCACTATCTGATGGCATCGCAGGTGATGCAACAGACCGACATGGTCATGACGGTGCCGGAGCGGTTTGCCCGACGCCATGAACTGCAGGCGTTCAATTTACCGGTGAATGATGTGCCGCCGGTGGAAACGCACCTGTATTGGCATGAAAGCACCGATCAGGATCCGGCCAATCGCTGGATGCGAGAACAGATGATCGAGTTGTGCCAGCAGGTGACGGCGCAGGAGAAGAAGCTGGATAAGCAGGCGGTTTGAAGAAAGAGCAAAAGATCGCAGCCTTCGGCAGCTCCTGCACAGACAGGTGCAGGAGTCGCCCAAGGCTGCGATCCTTTTCTTGCTTGACGTAAACGTCAACCAGCCATTAGCTTAGCGCCAAGACCTTCTTTCGAGCGCTTTCATGAGCAGTCAGACCTACAGTATTTCCGACCTCGCCCGCGAGCTGGACATCACCACCCGGGCGATCCGTTTTTATGAAGAACAAGGCCTGCTCAGCCCCGAGCGTCGCGGTCAGGAACGCATCTATTCGCCCCGCGACAAGGTCAGCCTGAAGCTCATCCTGCGCGGCAAGCGCATCGGTTTTTCCCTGGCCGAATGCCGCGAACTGATCGAACTCTACGACCCCTCCAGCGGTAACACCAAACAGCTCAACAGCATGCTGGCGAAAATCAGCGAGCGTCGCGAACAACTGGAGCAACAGTTGCTCGACATTGAGCAGATGAAGCTGGAACTCGATACCGCCGAAGAGCGCTGCGTGCAGGCGCTGGAGCAGACGCTCAAGAGCCAGCAGGCCATCTGACAAACAACACAAATCCCCCTGTAGGAGTGAGCCTGCTCGCGATAGCGGTGTATCAGTCAAGCAGTTTTTATCTGGCACTCCGCGATCGCGAGCAGGCTCACTCCTACAGGGGTTCTCCACGAATTTACCAGAGCAGGTCCGCCCATGTCCCTCCCCTCCCAAGTACGCCTGATCGAAGTCGGCCCGCGCGATGGCCTGCAGAACGAAGCCCAACCGATCAGCGTGGCCGACAAGGTGCAACTGGTCGATGCACTCAGCGCTGCCGGTCTTGGCTATATAGAAGTCGGCAGTTTCGTTTCGCCCAAGTGGGTACCGCAAATGGCCGGTTCGGCTGAGGTGTTCGCGCAGATTCAGCGCAAGCCCGGCGTCACCTACGGTGCATTGGCGCCGAACCTGCGCGGTTTTGAAGACGCCCTCGCCGCCGGGGTCAAGGAAGTCGCGGTGTTCGCCGCCGCCTCCGAAGCGTTCTCGCAGCGCAACATCAACTGCTCGATCAGCGAAAGCCTGGCGCGCTTCGCACCGATCATGGAAGCCGCAAAACAGCACGGCGTTACCGTGCGCGGTTACGTGTCTTGCGTGCTCGGGTGCCCGTACGAAGGCACGGTCGCCCCCGAGCAAGTGGCGATGGTCGCCCGCGAGCTGTATGCGATGGGCTGCTATGAAGTGTCCCTCGGCGACACCATCGGCACCGGCACGGCGGGCGCGACTCGCCGTCTGTTCGAGGTGGTGTCGGCGCAAGTGCCACGGGAAAAACTCGCCGGGCACTTCCACGACACCTACGGCCAGGCCATGGCCAACATCTATGCCAGCCTGCTCGAAGGTATTGCCGTGTTCGACAGCTCTATCGCAGGGCTGGGCGGCTGCCCGTACGCCAAAGGCGCGAGCGGTAACGTGGCCACCGAAGATGTGGTGTACCTGCTCAATGGCCTCGGTATTCAGACCGGTATCGACCTGGACGCCTTGATTGCCGCGGGTCAGCAAATCAGTGCCGTGCTCGGTCGCCCGAGCGGTTCGCGCGTGGCCAAGGCCCGTAGCGCACAGTGAGGGGATGGGTGTTACCGCTGCGTCCGAAATGTGGACGCAAGCGGGTAACACGGAAACAAATTGTCTGGTTCTGCCTGATCAAAAAATCCTGAAAAATCTTAAGACATTGATTTATAAGGCATTTTAAAAGTTGGCACGGCTTCTGCTATCTCTATGGCATAACAAGAATAAAAAGCAGCAAACCAATAAAAATAAGACGTACCGACTCTGACATAACAAAAACAACACGGCAGAGACGCAGCTAACAGATTTTTTTGGAGAAGGTGTGCTTTTCAGGGTGCTCTCAGGAGTGACCCGCAACCGGGCAGAGAACAATAAAACTACCTTCAGGTAGCTCCCGAATCGGTTGGATCGTTTAACGAGAAAGCAGATCAGCGCTCAAAAAAATACGTTTGCTCTTGACCCCGGATGGGGGTCGCCAAAAACAGCGGTAAAGGGCAACGGTTGCCAAAAACAACAACAGACCGCCCCTCAATAATAAAAAGAGCACGCGACGACAAAATTAAAGGGGAGCCTCGGCTCCCCTTTGTGCTTTCTGCGATTCCTGAATCCCCCCAAATCCCCTGTCGGAGTGAGCCTGCTCGCGATGCCGGTGCATCAGTCAATATTTGCATCGACTGACACACCGCAATCGCGAGCAGGCTCACTCCTACATTTGATCCCTATCAAGCCTGCTTTTCGCGTAGTTCTTCGATGCTGACTTCACGCATCCTGAATTTCTGGATCTTGCCCGTCACCGTCATCGGAAAATCCTCGACGAACTTGAAGTAACGCGGCGTCTTGAAGTGCGCAATGCGCTCCTTGCACCAAGTTTGCAATTCCAGCTCGGTGGCACTGTGGCCCGGGTGGAATTTGATCCAGGCAACAATCTCCTCACCATAGCGCGAGCACGGAATGCCGATCACCTGCACATCCGCCACGGCCGGATGGGTGAAGAAAAACTCCTCCAGCTCACGCGGGTAGATGTTCTCGCCACCACGAATGATCATGTCCTTGTTGCGCCCGGCGATGTTCACATAGCCCTCGGCGTTCATGCTCGCCAGGTCGCCGGTGTGCATCCAGCCCGCCTCATCAATGGCTTCGGCAGTGGCCTGCGGGTTGTTCCAGTAGCCGAGCATCACGCTGTAACCGCGGGTGCACAGTTCACCGATGGTGCCACGCGGCACCAGATTGCCGGCTTCGTCGATGATCTTGCTTTCCAGCTGCGGCTGGGTGCGGCCGACGGTGGTCACGCGCAATTCAAGCTCATCGTTTGGCCCGGTCTGCAGCGACACCGGGCTGGTTTCGGTCATGCCGTAGGCGATCTGCACTTCGCTCATGTGCATCTCGTTGATGACTCGCCGCATCACTTCGATCGGGCACGTGGCACCGGCCATGATCCCGGTGCGCAGGCTCGACAGATCGAATTCGCCACGTTGCGGCTGGTCGAGCATGGCGATGAACATGGTCGGCACGCCATACAGACCGGTGGCTTTCTCTTCGACCACGGCGTGCAGGGTCAGCAACGGATCGAAAGCGTCGTTGGGGTAAATCATCGTGCTGCCATGGGTAATGCAGCCGAGATTGCCCATGACCATGCCGAAGCAGTGATACAGCGGCACCGGGATCACCAGGCGATCGGCAGGCGTCAGGCCGATGCTTTCGCCGACCATGTAGCCGTTGTTGAGGATGTTGTAGTGACTGAGGGTCGCGCCCTTGGGGAAACCGGTGGTGCCGGAGGTGTACTGAATGTTGACCGCTTGATCGAAGTGCAGGCTGTCACTGCGTTCGTGTAGTTGTTCGGGAGAGATGCTGGTGGCCAGATCAGCCAGTTGCGACCACGCCAGAAAACCTGACGGTGGTTGCGCGTCAAGACTGATTACCCCTCGCAGTTCGGGGAGGCGTTCGCTGCGCAACTGGCCAATGGATTGCTCGGCCAGTTCCGGCACCAACCCTTGCAACAGGGTGTGGTAGTTGGAGGACTTGAACGCTCCGGCACAGACCAGCCATTGGCAGCCGGATTGCTTGAGCACGTACTCGAGTTCGGTGCTGCGGTAGGCCGGGTTGATGTTGACCAGAATCACGCCGATCTTCGCCGTGGCGATTTGCGTGATGCACCATTGCGCGCAGTTTGGCGCCCAGATTCCGAGCCGATCGCCCGCCTGCATACCCAGCGCCAGCAGCGCTCTGGCGTGCAGGTCCACCGCATCGGCCAGTTGTCGCCAGGAATAGCGCAGTTGCTGATGGCGCACGACGAGCGCTTCACCGTCAGGATATTGCGCGGCGGTGTGATCGAACTTCTGCCCGATGGTCATCGCCAGCAGGGCTTTGTCCTGAGAACCACGGGTGTAGCTGCGCTGCGGGTTTGCACTGGGTTGATCCATGACGACCCCTATTGTCTTTATTTATGGGTTTGTCGGATTTAATCCCGGTGGGAGCGAGCTTGCTCGCGAAGAGGCCAGCGGATTCAGCATCCATGTTGACTGATCTGACGCTTTCGCGAGCAAGCTCGCTCCCACAAGGTCTGCTCCGCTTCAATCTTGAACTGCCCTTACTCTGGCTCAAGTTGACGTTAACGTAAAGGGTGATTGACAGCCATCCGCCGCAGGCTTACGTTAACGTAAAGGTGAGAGCCGTTCGACCGCCCTCCCCACCCTACAAAAAAGCCAAAAGGTGACCCATGAGCTACCCATCCCTGAACTTCGCCCTCGGTGAAACCATCGACATGCTGCGCGATCAGGTTCAGTCCTTCGTCGCCGATCAGATCGCTCCACGTGCTGCGCAGATCGACCGCGACAACCTGTTCCCCGCCGACATGTGGCGCAAATTCGGCGATATGGGCCTGCTCGGCATCACCGTGCCGGAAGAGTACGGTGGCGCAGGTCTGGGCTACCTGGCGCACGTGGTGGCGATGGAAGAAATCAGCCGCGGGTCGGCCTCGGTGGCACTGTCCTACGGCGCGCACTCCAACCTCTGCGTCAACCAGATCAATCGCAATGGCAACCACGAACAGAAAAGCAAATACCTGCCGAAGCTGATCAGCGGCGAACACGTCGGCGCCCTCGCGATGAGCGAGCCGAACGCAGGGTCCGACGTGGTTTCGATGAAACTGCGTGCCGACAAACGCGGCGACCACTTCGTCCTCAACGGCAGCAAGACCTGGATCACCAACGGCCCTGACGCCAATACCTACGTGATCTACGCCAAGACCGACCTGGAAAAAGGCCCGCACGGCATCACCGCGTTCATCGTCGAGCGCGACTGGAAAGGCTTCAGCCGCAGCAACAAGTTCGACAAGCTCGGCATGCGCGGCTCCAACACCTGCGAGCTGTTTTTCGATGACGTTGAAGTACCGGAAGAGAACATCCTCGGCGTGCTCAACGGCGGTGTGAAAGTGCTGATGAGCGGCCTCGATTACGAACGCGTGGTGCTGTCCGGCGGCCCGACCGGGATCATGCAGTCGTGCATGGACCTGATCGTGCCGTACATCCACGACCGCAAACAGTTCGGCCAGAGCATTGGCGAGTTCCAGTTGATCCAGGGCAAAGTCGCCGACATGTACACCCAACTCAACGCCAGCCGCGCCTACCTGTATGCGGTGGCCCAGGCTTGCGAGCGCGGCGAGACCACCCGCAAGGATGCCGCCGGGGTGATCCTCTACACCGCCGAGCGCGCCACGCAAATGGCCCTCGACGCGATCCAGATTCTCGGCGGTAACGGCTACATCAACGAATTCCCGGCGGGCCGTTTGCTGCGTGACGCCAAGCTGTACGAAATCGGTGCTGGCACCAGTGAGATCCGCCGCATGCTGATCGGCCGCGAGCTGTTCAACGAAACGAAATGAATTTCGTCAGCGGCAAGCTGCGAGCCTCAAGCGACAAGAGACATGCGCTCTTGACTCAACTTGCAGCTTGTAGCTTGAAACTTCAAGCTGCTACGGAGTAGCCCATGATTCTGCACACTCAGCTCAATCCCCGTTCAGCGGAGTTCGCTGCCAACAGCGCGGCGATGCTTGAACAGGTCGACGCCCTGCACACCCTGCTCGCCCAAGTGGCGCAGGGTGGCGGCGCAAAAGCCCAGGAACGCCACACCTCGCGGGGTAAATTGCTGCCGCGCGAGCGGATCAACCGTTTGCTCGACCCCGGTTCGCCTTTTCTCGAAATCAGCCAGCTCGCCGCGCACGCCGTGTATGGCGAAGACGTACCGGCGGCCGGCGTGATCGCCGGGATCGGCCGGGTCGAAGGCGTCGAATGCATGATCGTCGCCAACGACGCGACGGTGAAAGGCGGTTCGTACTACCCGCTGACCGTAAAAAAACACCTGCGCGCGCAGACCATCGCTCAGCAAAATCGCCTGCCGTGCATCTATCTGGTGGACTCGGGCGGCGCCAACCTGCCGCGTCAGGACGAAGTGTTTCCGGATCGCGAACACTTCGGCCGGATCTTCTTCAACCAGGCCAACATGAGCGCGATGGGCATTCCGCAGATTGCCGTGGTCATGGGCTCGTGCACTGCCGGTGGCGCGTATGTGCCGGCGATGGCCGACGAAGCGATCATGGTGCGCAATCAGGCGACGATTTTTCTCGCCGGCCCGCCACTGGTGAAAGCGGCGACCGGTGAAGTGGTCAGCGCTGAAGACCTCGGCGGTGCCGATGTGCACTGCAAGGTTTCCGGGGTGGCCGACCATTACGCCGAGAGCGACGAACACGCCCTCGCCCTCGCCCGCCGCAGCGTGGCCAACCTCAATTGGCGCAAGCTGGGCGAGGTGCAACAACGCACCCCGATTGCGCCGCTTTACGCCAGCGACGAGTTGTATGGCGTGGTCTCGGCCGACGCCAAGCAGCCGTTCGACGTGCGTGAAGTGATCGCGCGGCTGGTCGATGGCTCGGTGTTCGATGAATTCAAGGCGCTGTTCGGTACCACGCTGGTCTGCGGTTTTGCGCACCTGCACGGTTACCCGATAGCGATCCTCGCCAACAACGGCATCCTCTTCGCCGAAGCCGCGCAAAAAGGCGCGCACTTCATCGAACTGGCTTGCCAGCGCGGCATTCCGCTGCTGTTCCTGCAAAACATCACCGGGTTCATGGTCGGCCAGAAATACGAGGCCGGCGGCATTGCCAAGCACGGTGCAAAACTGGTGACGGCGGTGGCTTGCGCCAAGGTGCCGAAGTTCACCGTGATCATCGGCGGCAGCTTCGGCGCCGGCAACTACGGCATGTGCGGGCGGGCTTACGATCCGCGTTTCCTGTGGATGTGGCCGAATGCACGCATCGGCGTGATGGGTGCCGAGCAGGCTGCCGGCGTGCTGGTGCAGGTCAAGCGTGAACAAGCCGAACGCAGCGGTCAGGGCTTCAGCGCCGAGCAGGAAGCCGAGATCAAGCAACCGATCCTCGACCAGTACGAAGAGCAGGGTCACCCCTATTACTCCAGCGCACGGCTGTGGGACGACGGCGTCATCGACCCGGCGCAGACCCGCGATGTGCTGGCCCTGGCCTTGTCCGCGTCGCTGAACGCGCCTATCGAACCGAGCCGCTTCGGCGTGTTCCGGATGTGATCGGGAGAATCTCATGAGCGATTTCAACACCCTGGAACTGCAGCGCGACCCAAGAGGCTTCGCCACCCTGTGGCTCAACCGCGCCGAAAAGAACAACGCCTTCAATGCCGAGATGATCCGTGAGCTGATCCTGGCGCTGGACAAGGTCGCCAGCGATGCCAGCCTGCGCTTTCTGTTGGTACGCGGGCGTGGCAAACATTTCAGTGCCGGTGCCGATCTGGCGTGGATGCAGCAGTCGGCTGAACTCGATTACCACACCAACCTCGACGACGCCCGGGAACTGGCAGAGTTGATGTACAACCTGGCCAAACTGAAGATCCCCACCGTGGCCGTGGTGCAAGGTGCGGCATTCGGCGGCGCGCTGGGCCTGATCAGTTGCTGCGACATGGCAATTGGCACCGATGACGCGCAATTCTGCCTGTCGGAAGTGCGCATCGGTCTGGCGCCGGCAGTGATCAGTCCGTTCGTGGTGCAGGCCATCGGCGAACGTGCTGCGCGTCGATACGCGTTGACCGCCGAGCGTTTTGGCGGGCAGCGGGCACGCGAAATCGGCTTGCTGTCCGAGAGCTACCCGGCTGCCGAGCTTGATCAGGCCGTCGAGCAATGGATCGACAACCTGCTGCTCAACAGCCCCGCCGCGATGCGCGCCAGCAAGGATTTGCTGCGTGAGGTCGGCAACGGCGCGCTGACTCCGGCGCTGCGGCGCTACACCGAAAACGCCATCGCCCGGATCCGCGTCAGCCCGGAAGGCCAGGAGGGCTTGCGCGCCTTTCTGCAAAAACGTCCGCCGAGCTGGCAAGCCATCACCAAGGAGTCGCGTTGATGAACGCACCTGTTATCACTACCCTGCTGGTGGCCAACCGCGGCGAAATCGCTTGCCGGGTCATGCGTACCGCCAAGGCGCTGGGCCTGACCACCGTGGCGGTGCACAGCGCCACCGACCGTGAGGCGCGGCACAGCCGCGAAGCCGATATCCGGGTCGATCTGGGTGGCAGCAAAGCTGCCGAGAGCTATCTGCAGATCGACAAACTGATCGCCGCGGCCAAGGCCAGCGGCGCCCAGGCGATTCATCCGGGTTATGGCTTTCTCTCGGAGAACGCCGGGTTCGCTCGCGCCATCGAAGCGGCCGGGCTGATTTTCCTCGGCCCGCCCGCCGCGGCCATTGACGCCATGGGCAGCAAGTCTGCCGCCAAGGCCTTGATGGAAACCGCCGGCGTGCCGCTGGTGCCCGGCTATCACGGCGAGGCGCAGGATCTGGACACCTTCCGCGAGGCCTGCGAGCGCATCGGTTATCCGGTGTTGCTCAAAGCCACCGCGGGCGGCGGCGGCAAAGGCATGAAAGTAGTCGAGGACGTCAGCCAGTTGGCCGAAGCCCTCGCCTCGGCCCAGCGTGAGGCGCAGTCATCGTTCGGCGATTCGCGGATGCTGGTGGAGAAATACCTGCTCAAGCCGCGTCACGTGGAAATCCAGGTGTTTGCCGATCAGCATGGCCATTGCCTGTATCTCAACGAGCGCGATTGCTCGATTCAGCGTCGGCATCAGAAAGTCGTCGAAGAAGCGCCGGCACCGGGGCTGTCGCCGCAACTGCGCCGCGCCATGGGTGAAGCGGCAGTGCGTTCGGCCCAGGCGATTGGCTATGTCGGCGCCGGCACGGTGGAGTTCCTGCTGGATGCGCGCGGCGAATTCTTCTTTATGGAGATGAATACGCGGCTGCAGGTCGAGCACCCGGTGACGGAAGCCATCACCGGTCTGGACCTGGTGGCCTGGCAGATTCGCGTGGCCCGTGGTGAAGCGTTACCGATGACTCAGGATCAAGTGCCGCTCAATGGCCACGCGATTGAAGTCCGGTTGTATGCCGAGGATCCGGCAAATGATTTTCTGCCGGCGACCGGGCGTCTGGCGCTGTATCGCGAGTCGGCGCAAGGGCCGGGGCGGCGGGTGGACAGCGGCGTTGAGGAAGGGGACGAGATTTCACCGTTCTATGACCCGATGCTCGGCAAATTGATTGCCTGGGGCGAGGACCGTGAACAGGCGCGTCTGCGGTTGTTGAGCATGCTCGATGAGTTCGCGATTGGCGGACTGAAGACCAACATCAACTTTTTGCGGCGGATCATTGCGCACCCGGCGTTTGCCGCAGCGGAACTGGATACCGGGTTTATTCCGCGTTACCAGGAGCAACTGCTGCCTGCTCCACAACCCTTGAGCGATGAGTTCTGGGCCGCCGCCGGGCAGGCGTTTGCGCAGAGTCTGCCGGCGATTGCACGGTCGGATGATCCCGCGTCGCCGTGGTCGCTCAACAGCGGCTTGCGAGCAGGTCTGCCTCGGGAACTGACCCTGCATTTGACTTGCGAGAGTCAGGATCGCGCGCGGACGCTGGGGGCTGTTGGCAACGCTACGCTGTCAGGTGAAACGCTGATCATCGAGCACGACGGCGTACGCCGGACATTGCGGGCGATTCGCCAGGGCGATGCGCTGTACCTGCAATGGGAAGGCGAGTTGCGTCGCATTGAGGCTTACGATCCGATCAGCGCCGTGGAAGCCAGCCACAGTCATCAGGGCGGCCTGACGGCACCGATGAACGGCAGCATCGTGCGGGTGCTGGTTGAGGCCGGGCAATCTGTCGAGGCCGGCGCACAACTGGTGGTGCTGGAAGCCATGAAAATGGAGCACAGCATTCGTGCGCCGCACGCCGGGGTGATCAAAGCGCTGTATTGCCAGGAAGGCGAGATGGTTGGCGAAGGCAGCGCTTTGGTTGAACTGGAAGAAGTCTGAGTGAGCGATCGATCCTGCGCCGAGCGAGGATCGATCTGACTAGTAACGTGCCGTTGCCTGCACCACAACACCGATGATGCGACACTCGTCGGTCAACAAGGCTTTCGGCCAGGTCGGATTGAGCGGCACCAGGTAACGCTGGCCGCCCTCTTCGTCGAGTTTGCGAAAGATCGCTTCAGCGCTGTCCGCCCACTGGGCGATGACCAGTTTGCCGGGCACTGCCTCCACCTCCGGATCGACCAGAATCAGCATGCCCTCGGCGATGCTGGGGCCGCTGGGCGCGGTCATCGAATCCCCCGCCACCGTCAACCAGAATGCCGCACCACGGGCGTGGTAATCCGTCAGTTCGAAACGCTGCTTGTCCGATGCGGCATAAGCTGATTCCCCGCTTTCGCGCACCTCACAGGGCATGTGCCAGTCACTGACCGGGTAGCGGAAGTAGGGGTTGTACTTCTGCGCCAGCGGCATTTCGTCATCCGGGGTCAGCGGCGGCTCGCGAATCACCAGCACCACTTCCAGGAAGTCCATGCCCAGTGCCTGCAACACACGGTTCATTTCCGTGATCCCAGGTTCGCGACGTTTGTTCAGCCAATGGCCGATCCCGCCCTGGGACATGCCGACGCGCTCTCCGAGCTCTGTTTGAGTGATTTTGAGTTCACTCATCTTGGCCTTGACCAACTCAATCCATTTATCCATGTGCGGCACCTTACGCGGACGCCTTCGGCTAGCAAAACACATATTGTAGTATTTAAATTCTGGTCACAACTACGCATCGTACTATTCTGCAAGCACGGATTTTCAATCAAACAAGGAGTGGCCCATCATCATGAATATCAGCAGCAAAGACTTGCCCGATCTGCAAATGGACACCATGTTCACCTCGCCTCAAGGCAATGCCGCGGCGCAGCGCGCCCTGGATTACTACTTGAAACCAGCTGTGTCAGAACCCGAGTCGGGCGAGCGTTTTTTCAATGTCAGGCACCATCTCAGTGGCGAAGAAGCACTGGTGCACGCCTCGGATCTGTTGCGTTGCGCCGCCGCCACTGCGTTCAAGGCCGCAGAGAACCTGCAGGGCGCGAGTCGCGACCTGGCGTTTTCAGTGGTGCACATGGTGGATATGGCGCGGGCAATGGTCGACCATTCGCTCGATGGCGATGAGGTCTGAACAACCTTGAGTGGAACGGACGGAAAAGAATTTTCCAATCGCGCAGATAAAAACATTTGACTTGCAAATGATAATGATTATTATTGCAAGCAACTGGTCGCGAGATCAGTCGATGGGCCAGAGACCTTAGGTCGGTCTTCTGGACTATCTCCTCATCAGGCTAATCACGGTTTTTGACCCGGCTTTTTGCCGGGTCTTTTTTTACCCGTTTTTCGGGCTTATGGCTTCAGGCTAATGAAGTCTTTGAGTGCTGCAAATTCGATGGCGCGGATAATATCAAAAGAATATCGGTTGGCAAGCGAAGCCCGGCCACATTGGGGCGAACTTCAGATAATTAGCACTTGAGAATCAACTACACAGTCTCTAAGCTGCATTCGCGTCATGGAAGACGCCCCCCGCTACAGCCCTGCAAATCCCCTCGGTCTCACTTCAAGCTTGCGTGTAAAGTAACAGCCATAAAAATCATATTCAGGAAACGATTATGACCGTGGCCAAATCTTCGTTCGATATCAGTGCCAATTTCGACAGCGGCAACATTCAAGTCATCGACATCTCCAATCCGCTCAATCCGGTCCTGGCCATCCGCCCGGACACTCGCAGCCCGCACTTCCAGTGGTTTCACTTCAAGGCCAGCGGCCTGCATGTTCATCAAGAACACTGGTTTCGCCTGGTCAACGCCAGCCAGTCCTCTTACAACAAGGCGTGGACCGGCTATCAGGCCGTCGCGTCCTACGACCACGTCAACTGGTTCCGCATTCCTACCAGTTTTGAAGGTGACAGCCTGCGCTTTTGCCTCGAAGCCGAGCAGACGCACGCCTGGTTCGCCTACTTCGAACCCTACAGCCGCGGTCGCCATGACTGGCTGATCGCTCAAGCGCAGACCAAGGCTGGCACCGAACTGCTGGCCACCGGCAAAAGCGTCGAGGGCCGCGACATTCAGTTGCTGCGCAAGGGCAGCGGCGCCGAAGGCCAGCGCAAGGTCTGGATCATCGCGCAACAACACCCCGGCGAACACATGGGCGAATGGTTCATGGAAGGCGTGATCGAGCGCCTGGAGCGCCACGACGACCCGGTGTTGAACACGCTGCTGGCCAGCGCCGACCTGTATCTGGTGCCGAACATGAACCCGGACGGTGCCTTCCACGGTCACTTGCGCACCAACGCCATGGGCCAGGATTTGAACCGCGCCTGGCAGAACGCGAGTCAGGAACTCAGCCCCGAGGTACTTTTCGTACAACAGCAGATGGAAAAGTACGGCGTCGACATGTTCCTCGACGTACACGGCGACGAAGAAATCCCCCATGTGTTCACCGCTGGTAGCGAAGGCAATCCGGGATACACGTCACGGATAGAGAAGCTTGAAGAGCATTTCCGCACGCACCTCAAGCGCACCACCAAAGATTTCCAGACCAAATACGGCTATACCCGCGACGAACCGGGCCAGGCCAATATGACCCTGGCCTGCAACGCCGTTGGTCAGAAATACGATTGCCTGTCGCAGACCCTGGAAATGCCATTCAAGGACCACGACGATGCGCCGAACCCGCTGACCGGCTGGTCGGGCAAACGCTCGAAACAACTGGGTAAAGACGTGTTGACCACCCTCGCCGACATGGTCGATATCTTGCGCTGACCCCCTCCCCGCGTGCCCTGAAGATCGCAGCGCGTCTGCGATCTTCAGGGCAGTTCCCGGGTAACGTGTACAACGCACAACCGCTGTGGGATACGGGTGGCTGCCCCTGCAAAGTGGCGCATCGACACAATGCGCCACTCAGGAAAATCAGCCGCGATCGCGTCCGCGCAACATGCTGTCGAGCACCTCGTCGCGGCGCACCCAGCCATGAAACAGCGCAGCCGCCAGGTGCAACAGCACTGTCAGGAACAACAGGTACGCCAGATACCCGTGGGCCTTGCGCAATAACGCAAACAGCTGCGCATCGGCCGGCACGATCGACGGCAGTTGCATTGTGGTGCTGAGCATTACCGGTTCGCCCGATGCACTGATCATCGCCCAGCCGAGCAACGGCAACACCAGCATCAAGGCATAGAGCAGCACGTGCGATGCCTTCGCCGCCATCACTTGCCAACCCGGCAGGTCCGCCGGCAATGGCGGCTGTCGAGTGGAAATGCGCACCAGCAAGCGCACAATCACCAGCGCCAGAATCGCTATGCCCAACGGTTTGTGCAGATGAATCAGCCATTCATGCCGCTCGGAAACCGAAGTCACCATACCGGCACCGATAAACAGCATCGCGATGATCATCAGCGCCATCAACCAGTGCAGCAGCCGCGCCAACAAAGCGAAATGTGTCGGTTGAGTGCTCATGGACGAGCCTCCTGTCTGGCGGCGGGCAACTGGCTGACTTCGCTGGTGCGACGCAGGTAGGAATTGGCGTAACCGGCGGAGCGTGCTGCGAGCAGCGGGTCGTCGGTGCCTTGGATACCGGCTGGCAGCACCAGCGGGTCATAGTTGATGTCACGGCACTCGCCGCTCAACTGCGGTTGGGTTTTCTCCAGCACCAGGGTGCCGGCGTTCAGTACCTTGCGCCCCTCGGGCCAGGTTTTGCTGGCGTCGTTCACCGGGTCATCGGCATTGGCCAGGGTGATGTTCAACTGAAAACGCAGGGGCGCCGCGGCCAGGCGTTGCACCAAGTCTTTCTCCAGAAAATCGCTGCCCTCAGGCGCGGTGGCGCCCGCCGTGTCCTGGGCCAACGGTTTCATGCTCCAGCGCACGGCCTGCTTCTTGCCGCTGGCATCCACCAGATAGAACGCGTTGACGCTGTTGTAGGTTTCAGTGGCGTAACTGGCTGACGGCCTGGCGGTCTTGATCCACGTCAGAAATGGCACCGCCTCCGGGTGCGCGGCAAAGAACGCCGGGACCTTGGCCGGGTCCGGTTTACCGGTGGCCGGGTCCGGCGACTGCGCCTGTTGCAACTGATAGAACGCCTCGGGCGTGCCCACCGGGAACACCGGCATGCTGTTCATCCCGGTACGCCACTGCTGACCGTTGGCCTGGGTGAAGCGCAACGCCAGACTGCGAATCGGCACGCTGTTGTCCGGCGCATAGGGATTGCCCGCCGGCAAGGCGAAACGTCCGACCACCGGGGTCCGCGGATCGTTGAACACCTGCGCCGTGGAGAACGCGCGCGCCTCACCGCTGCTCTCGAAATGCCCGATCACGCACACGCCCTTGGCGTGATTGCGGCGGAAGCCGGGATGCACGCCGTTGTTTTTCTCCAGCACATCGACCAACGCCTTGGGCGTCAGCCGTTGTGGCTCAAAGTTACCGTGCACGTAGGCAAACGCCCCGGCTACAGCGCCGACCACAACGGCAATGCCGGCCAGTCGAAATAGCAGGCTCGCGGCACTCAAGGGCGGGCGCTGCGGCCTGCCAGGCGGAGAAGCGTGGGGTGAGGTGGGATCAACCATGAAAGACTCCAGGGCCAATGGCCATAGGGGAAGGTGCTATAAGACGCCCGTCTCGTAGGGTTATTCCCTTTGCACTGTAGTTTCTTTCATGGCTCTGCGTGTGATGCCGCGTGCAGGCAGGCTACACCTGATCAAAACGGGGTTCGCGCTTCTCCAGAAACGCCTGCATGCCCTCTTTTTGCGCCGGGGTGGCAAACAAGCCATGAAACACTCTGCGCTCGAACAGGATGCCATCGCTCAACCCCGACTCCAGCGCTCGATCAACCGCTTCACGGGCTGCCAATGTCGCCGTTCGTGGAAACCCGGCGATGCGCTGCGCAACGGCCAGCGCCTGCTCAAGCAATTGATCGGCGGCCGTCACCCGCGACAGCAACCCCGCCTGTTCCGCTTCCCGAGCACTGATCGAACGCCCGGTCAGGATCATGTCCATGGATTTTGCCCGGCCAATCAGGCGCGTCAGCCGTTGAGTACCACCCATGCCGGGCATCACCCCGAGGGTAATTTCCGGCAAGGCGAACGTCGCGGATTCGGCGGCGATGATCAGGTCACACATCATCGCCAGCTCACAGCCACCGCCATAAGCGTAGCCCGCGACAGCAGCCACCTTCGGCGTCCGGAGCCGGGCAAAGGCATCCCATCCGGCGAAGTAATCTTGCTCAATCATGTCCAGGCAGGATTTTTCATGCATTTCCTTGATATCGGCGCCGGCGGCAAAGTAATCCTTGGTCCCGGTAATCACGAAGCACCCAACGCCCGGATCAGTGTCCAGCCCGTGCAGGGTTTCCAGCAGTTCACGCATCATTTCGGTGTTCAGGGCATTTCGGGCTTGCGGGCGGTTGAGCCGGATCAACACGACTCGGCCCTGTCTTTCGATCAACAGATTCATATTCATCTCATGTCGGTAAAAAGTGTCGGGAGGAAAACAGTCGCCGCGAGCTCAGGAATCCCAGATGGCGCCGTAGGCCGGTATGCCACGCGCTTCCATTTCTTCGACCACACGTTCAGTCAGCCGCTGATTTGAGATGCAAATCACCGCTTCAGCGCCGAACGACTGCACGGCGGCATAGGCCAATGTCACCAGATCGGGTTTGCCGGACACATCCGTGTCCCAGATCAGCGCATCAGGCTGGGCCTCGAGGATTTCGTCCACCAGCGAATCGCCATACGTGGCTCTCGGACTGCGGGTCGACCAGATCAGGCGGATGGGCACTTGCCTGGCGAGTAAATGGGGCAACACCGGTCCGATACCGCTGCCGGTGGCGATATACACCACCGATTTGAACAGTGTTTCGATATGCGCCACGCCGGCCGTGGTGATGCCCTTGACCCAGACATGTGTTGGCGCCTGCTCGATGAACGCCCCGGTCCAGTCGCCGGCCCGGGAAATGATCAGGCGGAAACCCTCCTTTCCCGGTGTGGGAATGTTGGCGAACGAATGCCATTCCCACAGCGGATTACGGCTGATCGCTGTGGCGGAGCCGGCAAACGGGGTGTGGTGCTCCAGGCGCACTATCACCGCATGCGACGAAGGCCGCACGAGGCTGACTGGCACTTTGCGTAATCGCAGCCACGGCAAGGCAATGCTCATCGTGACCAGCAGCAACATCCAGAACGAGGCGGACTGCACCAGCACATCGTTCAGCGCAGCCGCGCCATCCTGCTCCCGCGCAGAGACCAGCGTCATTGCCCAAAACATCGCCAACGCGGCCCACCCGGCGAAACGGTGGGTGCGTTCGAACGCATTATGAAAACGCCCGCGCAAGGTTGGCATCGCCATGACTGCCACCAGTAACAGGAGCCCCAACAACCCGCCACTCAGCCCGATCAGCGTCAGCGAAACGCCCCCCGCCCCTTCGAGCCGCTGCCAGATCATCGAACCGAACAACAGGGCAAACCACGCAATCGCGGCCATTGCGCCACCACTGTGCAGGCCGCCGAAGTGATAAACCTTGGCCAGCGACCGGCGAACCGCCAACGGCCAAGTCGTGGGCGCCCGGGTGGCCAGCCAGAACAACAGATTGATGAGGTACTGCTGACGAATCAGTATCGCCAGAGACAGATTCGCCACCACCAGTGCCGACAACATCGGCAAATTCACACCGGCGGTGGACCACCACTGCCCGACCGTGATGCCGTACACCAGCACGGCGATGTTGCAGGCCAGCACTAACACCACCAGACGGTTGTAATGCGAGAACATCGGCAGTGTTCCCAGACGTTGCCAGAGTGGCCGCCGGGCAGGCAGGACGATGCTCACCTGTGGCGCACTCATGCCTGCACCCGCACTGGCTGCCCGCCGTCTGTTTGTTCGGCCTGATGCGCCACTGCCCACTCAAGAAGCAAACGCTTGTCGACCTTGCCCCGGGACGTCAGCGGAATCTCGTCAACGGCGAGTATCAACGACGGCACGCAATAGTAGGCAAGCCGCGCTTCACAACAGGCACGCGCTGCATCGACATCTGTACTGGCGGGATAAACGAAGGCCACCAGATGACGATTGTCGAGCTTCAGCGTGACCGCCCGCTCGCAGGTCGGCGCGGACTCCAGCGCCGCCGACACCGCGTCGAGTTCAACCCGAAAGCCTCTGACTTTGACCTGATCATCGACACGCCCCAGATGTTCAAGCTCACCGTCTGCGGTCCAGCGCCCCAGGTCACGCGTGCGAAACATCATACGTCCCTGGCCCAGAAACGGATCGGGCTGATACCGCTCGCGGGTCAATTGAGCATTGCCCAGGTAACCCGCCGTCACACAATCCCCGCCCGCCCACATCTCACCCTGCTCGCCCGGTCCGCACAGCTGCCCTGCTTCATCAAGCACATACACCGTGTTATTGGGCGTCGGCTTGCCGATCGTCAGCGCCCCCGAACCCCGATAGTGCTGCATGGTATTGACGATGGTGGTTTCGGTGGGCCCACAGGCGTTGTAAAACGTGCAGAACTTCGCCCAGCGATCTGCCAGCGGTTGCGGGCAAGGTTCACCCGCCAGAGCGACGACTTTCACCCGGGTGCAACGGGCGGGATCAAGGGTGGCGAGAATCGACGGCGTCGCAATCAGCACATCACAGTGTTCAGCGGTCTGCGCGATGTCTTTGCCCCGGATCAGCAGGGTTGCACCGTGGGCCAGACAACCCAGTACTTCCCAGGCCGCCATATCGAACGCGATGTTGAGGATCTGTCCGACTTTCAACCCCGGGCGCATCCCGAGATCACCGGGGCTGGTCAGCAAAATATTGCACACGTTGCGTTGGGTCACGCGCACGCCATTGGGCAGTCCGGTGGTGCCCGAGGTAAACAGGACAAAACACAGTGAATCCGCTGACGACGTTGCGCCACCGATGTTCAGTTCGTCTTCGGCCACGGTGTCAGCACGGATGACTTCATCCAGATGAATGCACTGTTGCTCCGAGTCCAAGGGAATCGCCTGCGCCAGCTCAGACAGGGTCAGCACGACCCGCACCCGGGCGACCGTCATGATGTGGCGCAACTGCGCAGCGGGAGTAATGCTCACGTGTTGAGGAATGTAAGCAGCGCCAACTTTCAACACCGCCAGCATGCCCACCAGCATCGGAATCGAGCGCTCGACAAACAGCGCCACGTGGTCGCCAGGAAATACACCGTGTTCGAGCAGCGTCGTTGCGAGCCGATTCGCCTGGCGGTTCAACTCGCCGTAAGTGATGGACTGGCCCTGATGCTGCGCCGCGACAGCTTCGGGCCGTTCAACGGCTTGCGCTTCGATTGCGCGATGAATCAATGGCGCCTCCGGCGCGACTTGCGGGCCTCGACCGAAACGCTGCCAGGGATTGGGCTCAACGGTCACCTCGGGTGCAAAGCCTCGTAGGGACCGGCTAGATATCGCGAACGCTTGCATGAGGAAACTCCCGTTTTCTGATTTCAACCATTTTTGGTGGTCACGTCCGTCGGGGGCATTGATTGCACCGTCGGGAAACGCGCCTTTCAAACGGGTTGATCCGGGAATACGAAAACCATTACACGCACTACAAATCGCGACGAACTATCCTACAAAGCAAAGGAAAAAGATTTACAGCACCTCCTCTGGAATAACCTTCGACGAGGAGCGTCTTGCTTCCCGACGCTGTTTTTTGCGCCTCAGAGCATTACCCTCCATGAAGACTTCGGCATGAACGCACTCGACGAACAACTGCGTGAACTCATCCCCAGATTGCGCCGCTTTGCCGTGTCATTGACGCACAACAGCAGCAGCGCCGACGATCTGGTCCAGGCGAGCCTTGAACGGGCCCTGTCGAGTTGGGGCGACAAACGCGCCGACGGTGATGTGCGTGCCTGGCTGTTTGCGATCCTCTACCGGCAGTTTCTCGATGCCTATCGGCGCTCCCGACGCTATGCGCGGATGCTCGAATTCTTTACCGGCCGGGACGATGCCCAACCTTCGGTCGAACGCACAGTCATCGCCCAATCGACGCTGCAAGCCTTTGATCGCCTGCCCACCGAGCAACGCGCCCTGCTGCTCATGGTTTCGGTGGAAGGCCTGACTTATAAAGAGGTCGCCGAGGTTCTCGACGCCCCGATCGGCACCGTGATGTCGCGTCTGTCCCGTGCCCGCCAGGCCTTGCGCCTCCTCAGCGACGGCGAAATCAATAGCCCTTCTTTGCGGATACTCAAATGATCAGCCTGCCTCCCAGCGAGCGTGATTTGCACGCTTATGTCGACCACCAGCTCAGCGACGCCGACCGGCGTGCACTGGACACCTGGCTGGCCAGTCACCCGGATCAAGCGGCCCAGGTTCGCGCCTGGCAACAGGATGCCCAGCAATTGCGGGCGGCGCTCGGGGGGGCGTTGCTGCAACCGGCCAATCCGGCCCTCGACCCGGCGATGATCCGGCAGCGCCGCAAGCGCCAGACGCAGCGGCACCTGGCGAGCGCCGCCGTCTTGTTGATGGCCGTGGGCATTGGCGGTTTCAGTGGCTGGCAGGCGCGGGAAATGACCCTTGTGCGCCCGTCCCTGCTACCGATGACCGACGCGTTGCAGGCGTATCGACTGATTGCCCAGCAAGGCATGTTGCCGGCGGACTACAAGGTGGCTGACAACGGCGATATGCAGCGCTGGCTCGACCGCTATTTCGCCCGGGCCAGTCGCCTGCCGGACCTGACGGCAGCAGGCTTTCAACCGGTCAGCGGGCGACTGCTCAGCACCGATGAGGGCCCGGCGGCGATGGTGATCTATGAGGACGGTGGCGGGCACAAGGTGAGTTTCTATGTGCGCCCGCCGGGACCGAAAAACACCTTTTTGCCACGGGGCAGCCGCAGTGACGGGGATTTGCAGGCCCAATACTGGTCGGGCGGCGGGTACAACTATGCGATGGTCAGCCCGGTCGACACACCGGTCACCTCATTGCTCAAGCAGTCCCAATCCTTCTGAAAATGCCGAAAAACCGGTGGGAGCCGACCTGTTGGCGATGGCGTCGGATCAGCCACACTTTCTACTCCACAGGAGAAATCCGTGTCTGCTCAGAACCCCACGTCGAGCACCACGTTGTCCACATACGTCCCCGCTGGCGGCGTGGCCTGGTCGGTGTAGATCTTCGCGTTGTAATTGAAAATCTGACTGCCCGTGCCCAGCCCGTTGCCAGGATTGACCTCGGCATCAGTGCTCGCCCGCCGTGCCGCGCCGACGCTGCCCCAGCGGGTACTGCCGGCGCTTTTGAAAATGTCGTAGGCCAGATAATTACTCCCGGAAATCATCCGCCGCCGCCCGCCGGTGCTGAGCGGATTCTGCCCGTCGCTCAAACCCACGGTGTAGGCGCTGCCCTTGGTGCAGGCCAGGTTGATGGTCTGCCCGGTGACCGGCGTGAAAGCGCTGACCACCGGGGCACTGCCGAAGGCAATGTTCGGCGCGGTGATCGTGCAATCGTTGGACACGGTCAGGTTGACCGTCAACGTCGTCGTGCCACTGTTGATGTCGCGACCGACACACACCGAACCGATGCCGATGCCCGAGCAGTAATTCCAGTTCCAGAAAATGCTCAGGGTCTCGGTGTACACCCCGGCCGCCACATTGCTGCCAATGGTCGTGCCAAGGTACAACGGCACGGTTTTCGGTGTCGTGCCGTTGAGCAGGCCGAGGGCGTCGATGATGCCATTGCGCGCAAAGTCGAAGGCGGTGCCGCGCGTCAGCGGGTAACTGGTGCTGTTGTTGGCGTAGATCGTGTAACTGATGACGTCACCCGTGGGGCCGACCAGCCCACTTTGCGTCGAGGACACCGTGCCCCAGAAATGATCACTGCTGGTCAACAGCGACAACAGCGAACCGGTGCAACTCAATCCGCCATTGAGTGTGGAACTGGGCTGCGAAACGGTGCGCACGGCAATCGAACTGATCGTGCCGAAGGCCGCCGGCGTGGTGCCCACCACCGAACACAGCGCCTGCGCCGCGCCCGGCAGCATCAGCATCAGCCACAGGCACAACCGCGCGGCCATCACTGACACACCAACGGGCCAATCAACGGCACCTGGTCCTGATTCAGATCGACGCTGAACTGCACCTGGCAGGTCTTGCCGTCGGCCAGTGTCACCTGCAGCGAATTCTGCGCCTGCAGGTTCTCCAGATACACCAGTCCGTCCCAACCGACCACCGTGCGCGTGCCGCTTTGGTCATGCAACACGCCTGCGCCCAGCGGCAGTTCGCGCTGCTGCGCGTCGACCAGAACGATGCTCGCGGCGCTGACCCGGGTCAGCGCAAACTCCAGCAGATAACCGCTGCCACGACGCACCGCGATGCGTTGCTCGACGTTGGGGCTGCGCACGTTCGCTGGCAGGTTGAGCGGATCGATTTCGTATTTGCCGCGGTAATAGGCGCTGCTCCACGGCACCAGCAAGTGACCGTTCTTGTCAGTCTGGCCGACCCGCTGGTTTTCATAGCGCACCGGAATGTCGGCGAAACCGTCGGTGCTGACCACGACAAACGCATCGTCGATGCGATTGGCGGCGAACACCTGCCGATCCATCCACACCAGCGAACCGCTGGCATCAGCCCAACGAGTTTCGGCGTCGGAGGTGCCGTAGACACCGGCCTGCAATTGCACTGATTGCAGACGCCAGGTCACGTCGGCCTGTCGGTAATCCGGCCCGTCACCCTTGGCATAGCCCAGATTGAACCCCACTCCGCCCTCGGTCGGCACCGCACGACTGTAGTTGACGCGCTGCTGGGTCTGCCCGGTCTTGCTGCGTTCGCTGCTGAGCGCCAGGCTGCCACGCAGATCGAACGGAATCACCAGTTGCGCCTGCACGGCCCAGTTGCTGTCGCCGATTTCGCGATTGGCCGACAGGTAGAAACTGCTGTTGCGCCACAGCGGCTTGCTCCAGCTCAGGTTGAGCAGGCGTGTGCGCGAATCGTCGGCGGCGCGCACGTCGAAATAACCCGCACCGAGGCTGCCCCAGCGGTCGAGGTTGAGGCTCAGGGTGGCCTGTTCGCTGCGGCGGCTGAGACTGATGTAAGGGCTGTCGACCACAGTCAGGTCGGCGTACTGAGCGTGACGTTGCAGGCGCTGGTAAGAAAAGCTGAAACGCTGATTGCTGTACTGATAGCCGAGGCTCAACTGCTGACCGCCCTCGCCGTCGAAACGGCTTTCGCTGACGGCGCTGTTGAGCACGCCAAAATTGCCCAGGCGCAGGTTGCCGCCCAGACCGCCGAGGGTCAGCGAGTCGGCGGCCTCGGCATGGCTTTCGAGGGTGAAGCTGTCGCTGACGCCATAGCGCAGGCTGCCAGCGCTCACGCCCGGGCCGTAGCTGAAATCTTTCAGGGCGTAGTCGCGGCGCAAGGTCCCGGCGGCCACGGAAAAGTCACTCAAGCCCTTCTGCAACAGGCTGCTGGTGACGTAGAACGGCACCGTGGTCGACACCTGCCGCCCCAGCGCATCGGTGGTCACCACCACCGCTTCCCCGGCACCGTTGATGAACGGAATATTGGTCAGGGTGTACGGCCCCGGTTGCAGCTGCGCACTGCTGGACTTGTAGCCATTGATAAACAGGTCCACCGAGGACGGCACCGCTGCTTCGCCGGCAAACTGCGGCAACGGATAGGTGACCAGATCCGGACGCACGGCGAAATCGCGAGAGAACTGGACGCCACCCAGGCGCACCGAACTGCTCCATGGCAAGGCGCCGCTGACCACGTCACCGGCTTCGTAGGTGAGCATTCGCTCGTCATCGGAATAACGCCATGTGGTGTCGTAACGCAGGTAACCATCGTTCAGCGTGCTGAGCGAATCCCCCGACAAGGTGCGCCGGTATTGCCCGGTATTGGACAGCGTGCCCCAGCTGTCAAACAGCCGCACTTCGTTCCACGCGGCCAGGTAAGTACCGGCATCATCGGTGTCGTTGAAGTACAGGTCATAGTTGAACAACGCGCCGAAACTGCTCAGCGCCGGCGTCCGCGGATAGGCCTCGCGATTGCCGATAAACTGCTCCGGCAACCACTCCGGCGGCACGTCCAGCAGCAGGCGCTGGCCGACGCTGTCGTAATCACTGTGCAGCCCGGGCAAGCTGTCGAGATCGACTTCAGCGCTGATGTTGTCCGGCAATTTCATGCCGGTTTCGCGCAACGCTGTGGCTGGCAGAAACAGGCGCCCGCCACGCTGCTCCACGGCCACGACACGCCCGGTATTCATCTGGTTGACCACCAGTTCCAGAAACAACTGTGCATCACTGACGGCCTCCATGCCGCTGGGGGGCGGCGGCAGTTCGCCGGCCCCGGCCGGTTGAACGAACACCAGGCAACACGCGCCGGTCATGAGCCACAACGGACGCTGGAGACGGCGAGCCCATCCTGGGCTCATACACGTTTGACGTCCGTCAATGGACTGAATCCTCCTGATATTGCTTTGCCGAAACCGGGGGTTGCGAGGTGGCTCATTCCTTGTCGCGACGGGATTATCTGTGGCGAGGGGATTTATCCCCGTTCGGCTGCACAGCAGTCGCCCGGCGGTGCTCGGCTAAATGGAAGAAAGGACGGGGCCGCTTCGCGGCCCAACGGGGATAAATCCCCTCGCCACAGATAAATCCCCTCACCACAGATCAATTCGCTCCACAGATCAATTCGCTCACCTCAGAGAAATGCCTTCATCTCGGATCCCCCCTTCACCACACGAAGTCAGCGTGCCGGCGTAATGCTCTGCACCTGCGTCGCACCATTGACCCGCACCTGCAACGCCGAATCACCGGCCAATCCACCCGGTGCCGGCCAGCGCATCACCGCCCCCGGCAGCACGTAACCCAGCAGCCCTTCGGCCAGCGGTTTGCTGTGCCCGCCCTGTTTGATTGCCACATCGGTCAGCCGCGCATGCACCGCGCCCTGATTACGCACTTCCACGTAAGGCTTGCCGTCCACCGCCACCGTGCGCCAGCTCAATTGCGGCAAGCCAATGCCTTTGGGATCGCGCGCGCGGGTGCTGTCTTCCTTGCTCCACAGCCCCGCGCCATAGGCGAACAGCGGCACTGAATAGCGCATCTGGAAGCGGATCGCCGCGGCAGTCTTGCCACCATCAGCGACGGGGGGTTGAGCAGAAGGGATTTCGTCGATGATGATTCGGTAAGCCAGTTCCTGCCCCGGCGGCACGTCTTTGGTCCGTGTCAGGCGCACCAGCTGTTTCTGCCCCGGTTCGATTTTCGCCACCGGCGGGCTGCCGATCACGTCGCGCTGGTTCTGGTATTGCTCCTGGAAGCCGTTCTGGCTCCAGCCAAACACGCGGATCTGCAGGTTGGCGGTTTCGTTGCCGCGGTTCTCCAGCCACAGTGCGCTGGCCTGTTGATCGGCTTCCAGCACCGGATCAATGGGCCAGATCAACACCGAGCTGGCGGCCTGTACATGACTCATTCCCATCATGAGCAACGCCGCTACCGCGCCATGCCCGAGCGACCGCCGTGACGTGTAACACCCCATAAACCTGCTCCTTGTCGGCCATCGAGACTTCGCCTCACCACGACAGTTGCACCTGCAACACATCGCTGTACGTCCCCCCAGGCTGATTGCCCGGCAATTGCACCTGCCCATAAATCGGCAGGCTGATGTTGTTCGCGTCGCTGTACGCCACCGCCACACTCTGACCAACGCCCAGACTCTGGCTGTACGCCGCATCGCGAAACAGCGCATACGCCACCCGTGCACTGCCACTGTTGAGCTGCATGTGCCGGCCGCTGTTGTTGTACTGGCCGCCGTCGACACTCATGTTCAGCGTCACCCCCGGTGTGCACTGCAGTTGCACGCCCCCGGTCAGGGCCACCTGCACCGTGTCAGTGGCCAGGGCCGAGCGCGAACCGAAATTCAGCCCGCCATAGTTCGACACCCCGCCCACCACCAGGCAGCCCGCCGTCACCGTCGCGCTGACCTGAAAGCTCTGGCTGGTGGCCGCCGTCAACGGCAGCGGCGCACTGCCCGCGCAAAACAGGAGCAAGGCGACAGCGCCAGAGCGGCCCATGGCATCAGAACGTCAGTTCAACAGCGACGGTGTCGGTGTACGTCCCGGCCGGCAAACCGGCCTTGCCCACCGCCTGACCGTAAATGTTCACGGTCTGCGCCACACCGGTACTGGCGGCGAGGTTGATCGTCCCGTCAATTGCCAGCAGCTGCGAATGCCCGGCATCGGTGTACAGGTCGTAAGGCACGTAGTTGGCCACCCCGTCGTACAAGGCTCGCGTACCGCCCGGTGACATGCCGTCATGGGAGCCGGCCCGCACCTTCACTGTCGGCGTGGTGCCGCTGGAGCACAGAATCGACAGCGCCCCGCCGCCACCGCCGAGCACTTGCCCGGTGGCGGTGGTGAACAGGCTGTTGGCGGTGCCGAAGTTCAACGCACCGAAATTCAACCCGCTGGAGCCGCCGGCGCCATTGACCTGGCAACTGCTGATCAGGATCAGGCTGGAGGTGATCTGGCCGGTGACCGTCGTGGCTGCATTGGCACTGGATGCCAGTGTCAGGCCCAGCAGCGACAAACCGAGTGTTGAAGCAATCCTGCGCATGGTGTCCGTCCTCTTCGGGTTACCAGTCGAGCGTCACCGTCAGCGTGTCGGTATAGACACCTGCCGGCACCGCGCGGGTATTCGCCACCACCGTGCCAAAGACCGGAATCGGTATCTGCGCACCGCTGGTGACAGCGAAATTGTGTTGTTGGCCGATGCTGTAGCTGCGGGCGCCGGAGGGATCGACGAACAGCTCATAGGGAAGGGTCTGGCGGCCATTGCTCAGGCGCCGGGTGTTACCGTCACCGTGGGTGCCGCCGTCGATGGTGACAGTGAAACCGGTGACCGAAGGATTGCAGGCCACATTGAGTTTGCCGCTGCTGTCGCCATCCAGACTGGCCTTGATCGGTGCATTCCAGGTTGGCCCCTGAGGGCCAAAGTCGAGGGTGCCGAGATGGCTGACCGGGCTGGCGGGACTGGATGCATGGGTCACCTCACAGCCGGCGATCAGGATCAGTCGCGCATGAATCTGCCCACTCACGGCTGCCTGTGCGTTTTCAGCGAGCAGCGCCAGCGTCCCTGCCGCCAGAACCATCCAGTGTTTACCTGCCATTGCGCCCGCCCTACTCCTTCAGGTTGACTTGACCACCGTGCTCATCATCGAACGCCCTTCCCTGCGTAATCCATTCCAGCGGGTTGCCGACTGCAACCGTGTGCTCACCAGGTGACCGTCACCTTGACCAGATCCGAGTAGCGGCTGACCCGCGGCACTTCGGCCAGCCGCTCGATCCGCGCATACAGCGGCAACTCCACAGTGCCGCTGTCGGGCACCCGGCCACTGACCGGCACATCCACCACCAGCGGCACCCGCCGCGCGGCATCCTGAAACAGGCGGTATGGAATCGGCTTGCCGCCCGCCGCACCGACCATGTAGCGCACCTCACCGACACCGCCATGTAAACCGCCGTCGACGCGCATCTGATAAGGCGTGTCCGGGTTGCACTCAAGGCGTGGCAAACGCTGGTTGGTCAGCGCCGCCGCCAAAGGTCCGGCAGGATCGTCGAGGCGTGCGGTGCTGCCAAAGTCGAGCACGCCCAGTTGTTGCACGCCCGCCTCGCGTTGCTGACCGATCAACTGGCAACCGCGCTGCACATCGACACGCACTTCGACCTGCAGATCTGCCGCCTCGACCGGTGCGACGAGCGCCCCCAGCAGACCGATGACCCCACGTACATTCACGGCGCTTTTCCTTGTCAGCGATCACTCGCACGGTCGTTACTGTGTTTCAGACTAGCAACGGTCGACGATTCCGCCAGTCGATTGGATCCACGCTTTTCCCGGGATATGTTTCGAAACGTTGGCAAACACGCCAGAAATGTCGCTGCAAATTACTGTACAACACCGCCAGACTTGTTCAGTGACCGCCCTCTCTCGACGAGCCGCGGTGGATGGCCGGACCGACCTCTGGTTACACTACGACGCCCCACTCCGGGGATCCGGCCCGATAAATACGGAGTGATCCTGAAGTGCCCGCCCGACCGTCCAAACGATCGCGTCTGACCCAACGCTGGCCAGCGTTGCGCCGCTGGTTCGGCAAAGGCTTGCCGGCGCACGCAGGGCAAGACGCCAGCGCCCAGTCGATCCGTGATTATTTCCGGCTCAAGGCCCAGAGCCAGGGTTACACCCTCAGCCACAGTCAGCAGCGCGTGATCGACTGCATGGCGCAGCAAGCCAGTCTGTTGTGCGCGACCCCGGCACACACGCCGCCGAGCCTGTACCTGCATGGCGCCGTCGGACGCGGCAAGAGCTGGTTACTCGACGGGTTCTTCCAGGCGCTGCCGATCAGCCGCAAACGCCGCCTGCATTTCCATGAGTTCTTCGCGCAACTGCATCAGGGCATGTTCCGGCATCGCGAGCACGACGACGCCCTCGCCATGACCCTGGATGAATTGCTGGAGGATTGTCAGGTCCTGTGTTTCGACGAGTTTCATGTGCATGACATCGGCGATGCGATGCTCATCACCCGGCTGTTCAAGGCCTTGTTCCAGCGCGGGACCCTGCTGTTGGTCACCTCTAACTATGCACCGGAGGGCCTGCTGCCCAATCCGCTGTACCACGCTCGCTTCAAGCCGGTGATCGAGCTGATCAACGCGCGCATGCAGGTCATGGAAGTCGGTGGTCCGCATGATTACCGCAGTCATGCGCGCAACCATGCGCATCAGCTGTTTACTCAGGGCCATTACGTATGGCCAGCCACCGCAGCCCAACGCCGTGACCTCAACCTGCCGCAACAGGATGCGCCGCCGTTGGCACTGCCGGTCGGCACCCGACATTTTCAGGCCCGTTTGTGCGAGGGCAGCCGCGTGGGTTTTACCTTCAACGATCTGTGTGAACAACCCACGGCGGTGATGGATTATCTGGAGTTGTGCCGGCGTTTCGACCACTGGGTCATCGACGACCTGCCGCTCTTGGACGAATGCTCGATCGCCGCCCAACAACGCTTCATCAACCTGATCGACGTGCTCTACGACCAGGACAAACACTTGACCCTGCTTGGCCGCCTGCCACTGCGCGAAAGCCTCGCCGGCCACGCCATCGACCTGGCCCGCACCCGCAGCCGTCTGGGCCAGTTACAGGAAATTCCACCGGCGTAGGCGCTGCCGTTATGATGGCGGCCATTCTTGCGACTCTGATGCGAATATTTCTATGCACACCCTTGCTCAATTGCGTGCCGGCGAGTTGTCGGGCATCACCCGTCTGGACCTGTCTTGCGGACTGACCGAGTTCCCGGCGGAGATCTTCGACCTGGCCGATACCCTGGAAATCCTCAACCTCAGCGGCAACGCCTTGAGCCGCCTGCCGGATGACCTGCATCGCCTGAAGCGTTTGCGCGTGCTGTTTTGCTCGGACAATCAATTCACCGAACTGCCGGCCTGCCTCGGCCAATGCGCGGCGCTGACGATGATCGGCTTCAAGGCCAATGCAATCGTCGATGTGCCCGCTGCCGCCCTGCCGCCACTGTTGCGCTGGCTGATCCTCACCGACAACCACATCGAAACCCTGCCTGACGCGCTCGGCGAACGTCCTCACCTGCAAAAGCTCATGCTGGCCGGCAATCGCCTGCAAGCACTGCCCGCAGCGCTGAGTGGTTGCCATCGCCTGGAGCTGATTCGCATCGCCGCCAATCGGTTGACCGAACTGCCGCAGTGGCTATTGACGCTGCCGAGCCTGACCTGGCTGGCCTACGCCGGTAACCCGCTGGAAACCGAGGCAGACGCCAGCGCCCTGGATGCCACGCCGTCGATCGACTGGTCGGCGCTGCGCCTGGAACAACAACTGGGCGAAGGCGCTTCCGGGGTGATTTCCCGGGCGCTCTGGCAGCGCGACGACGGTGCAGCGCAACCGGTGGCGGTGAAACTGTACAAAGGCGAGATGACCAGCGACGGCTCGCCGCTGCACGAAATGAATGCCTGCATCACCGCCGGGCTGCACCCCAATCTGATTCGGGTGGAAGGTCGCATCGGCGCCCACCCCGACGACCAGCAAGGGCTGGTGATGCAACTGATCGACCCGAGCTACCGCAACCTCGCGAGTCTGCCGAGCCTGGCGTCGTGCTCTCGGGATGTTTACGCCGAGGATTGCCGGTTCAGCGCCAACGTGGCGTTGCGCATTGCCCAAGGCGTGGCGTCGGCGGCGGAACACCTGCACCGGCAAGGCATCACCCACGGTGATCTGTACGGACACAATATTTTGTTGAACGAGCACGGTGACTGCCTGCTCGGGGATTTCGGTGCGGCGTCGTTTCATGCCACCACCGACACCCTGGAAACCCGCGCACTGCAACGCCTCGAAGTGCGGGCGTTCGGCGTCTTGCTGGGGGAACTGCTGGCGCGCATCGACTCGGGCCTGAGTGATGAACGGCGCGTCGTGCTGGAAGATCTGGAGCGGCGCTGCTGTCAGGCAGATGTGCTGGCGCGGCCGGGCTTCAGTGAAGTCATCGAGGTATTGGCGAAGCAGTGACCGCTGCGCGGTCAATCGCGAGCCCGCTCGCTCCCACCTTGGAATGCATTGCAACGGTGGGAGCGAGCCGGCTCACGATGAGGCACTTACTGATACAACCAATCAGCCAGCCAGGCCGACGAACATGTCCTGCACGTCATCGTGGTTGTCGAGGCCTTCCAGGAACGCTTCGACTTCAGCCATCTGCTCGTCGCTCAGGCCGCTGACCGGGTTCTTCGGCTGGTAACCCAGCTTGGCCGACAACACGGTGAAACCCTGCTCCGGCAGGGCTTTCTGCACGGCGTCGAGGTCGGTCGGGTCGGTCAGGAACAGGGTCGCGCCGTCTTCGCCGGCTTCGAAATCCTGGGCTCCGGCTTCGATCGCGGCCATTTCCGGGTCGGCGTCCGGAGTGTCCGGCGACGCTTCGATCATCCCGACGTGGTTGAAGTCCCAGGCCACGGAGCCGGAGGCGCCCAGTTGACCCTTGCGGAACGCCACGCGAATCTCAGCGACCGTGCGGTTGATGTTGTCGGTGACGCATTCGACGATCAGCGGCACCTGGTGCGGGGCAAACCCTTCGTAGGTCACGCGATGGTACTGCACGGTCTCGCCCAACAGGCCCGCGCCTTTCTTGATGGCGCGGTCCAGGGTTTCCTTCGGCATCGAGGCTTTCTTGGCCTGTTCAACCACCAGACGCAGGTGTGCGTTGGTGGCGGTATCGGCACCGTTGCGGGCAGCGATGGTGATTTCCTTCACCAGTTTGCCGAAGATCTTGCCCTTGGCGTTGGCTGCCGCTTCTTTGTGTTTAACCTTCCACTGTGCGCCCATTACTCACTCTCTTGATCTGTGGCGCCGAGACATCTATTGGCCGACGCGTGGCGCCAAGTTTATACGGCCTAAAGTCGTCAATCGACCAAAAAAATCGTCCTGCGAAATCGAGATCTTCACCACACCTTGTAGGGCGATTCTGAAAAGCAGCTTTAACCTGCCCCATCAGCGCTGTGGTTTCGTACCCTCTGAGCTTCGTTTCGCCTGACAGAGCCCGTGCGAATGCTCAATGACAAGGAAAGTCCCTTCACCCTGACCCTGACCACCAGCGGGTTGATCCTGCCGGTATTGCGCTTCGACGGCGAAGAGGCCCTCAACCAGCCTTATCGTTTCGACGTCGAACTGATCGGCCTCGCCCCCGCGATACCGCCGGGAGCGCTGTTGCAGCAACAGGCCTTTCTGCGCCTTGACTCACGACACGGGGTTCACGGCGTGATCCACAGCGCCAGCTGCGAACATCGCGGCACGCACCGGGTCGGCTACCGACTGGAGCTGGTGCCGCACCTGCACGGGCTGGCAGCGCCGGGCAAACGCCGGGTCTTCGTGCAACTGAGCGTGCCGCAGATTCTCCAGCGGTTACTCGAAAACGCGCTGCCGAGCGGCAATTACCGGATTGAAACGACCGTGGGCCATTACCCGGTGCGGCCGTTTTGCATTCAGTACGAGGAAAGCGATCTGGCGTTGTTGCAGCGCCTGTGCGAAGAAGAAGGCATCCACTACCATTTCGAACACCGGCCGGATGGCCATGTCGTGGTGTTTGCCGACGACAGCCTGAGCCTGCCGCAGTCGCCCACGTTGCTGCCGTTCGAGGCCGATGAGCCGACTCCGTCACCCCGGATCAGTTCGCTGTATCAGCAGCATCATGGCGCGCCCGTTGTGCCCCTGCATGCCGTGCGCAATCGCGGCCAGCAGGCGGGCGGTGAGGCGGCGGCCAATCAGACCGCGACGAATCCGCAGCCGTTATCCACTTCACCGGCACAACGCCATGCCGAGCAACGCAGCCGTCGGCACCTCGAACGGCAACGCTGTCAGCAGCGCTCGGTTCACGGTCGCAGCGACTGCGTGAGTTTGCTCAGCGGGCATTTGCTGCAAGTGCTGGAACACCCGCTCAGCCAATTCAACGAACAATGGCTGATCACCCACCTGCAACATCATGGGCAGCACCCGTCGATACTCGAACCGGCCTCGACCGCACACCGTTATTACAACGACTTCACCGCGCAGCCCTGGTCAACCGATTTCCGTCCGCCACTCAAGCAGCGGCGCCCCGGCATTGCCGGCTATCACCTGGCGCAGGTGTCGGGAATACCGGGGCGACCGGCGCAACTCGACGAGCACGGCCGCATGGCTGTCACGCTCTGGCCCGAGCACGGTGAACCCTGCGACGCGAGCGCCAAGCTGTGGCTGCCCATCGCCATGACCCGCGCCAGTAGCCGCATCTGCGCCGACGATTTGCCCTGCGCCGGCAGCGAGGTATGGGTGAGTTTCCTCGACGGCGATCCCGACCGGCCGATCCTGTGCCTCGCCGATTCACGTCAGCCCCCGCCCCGGGACATCACGCACAACGACGACTTGCTGCTCGACTGGCTAATGAATGCACCCTGACCTCTTCCTGCAGGAGGGGTGGTCAGCCTTTATCGGCCTTGCCCGCCGCCGCGGCAAACCTGGCCAGGCGCACATCCAGATGCCGTGGCCGGCGACCGTGATCCTCGGCGCGTTCCTTGCGGCGGATGGCGTTGCGCACCATCAAGGAGCCGAGGTAACGAATCGGCTCCGGCGGGAAATAGCCCAACGGCCCGTTGACCAGCGGTGAGCGTGTCCACGGGTTATCCAGCCCCTGCACCAGCGAGGCGAGAATCTGCCCGCCCATATGGCACGGGCCGACGCCGCTGCCGGAATAGCCAAAACCGTAGAAGACGTTACCGCTGTGGCTCATCTGGCCGAAAAACGGCAGACCGGTGACCGAGCGATCCGACGGGCCGTTCCAGGTTGCGTCCACTTTTACATCGGCAAACGCCGGAAAGAAATCGTCGAGGCTGCGCTTGAGCAGGCCGGCATACGGCGACGGCTGATCGAACACCGGCAGCATCCGCCCGCCATAGGCAAAGGTGTTGCCACCCTTGCCGAGCATGATCCGGCCGTCCGGGGTGTTGTGGTAGTAGTGCACGAAGATCCGCGAATCAAGCACGGTGACACCGCTGGTCAAACCGATGTCCTGCAACAGATCCGGGCGCGGCTCGGTGATCAGCATGTCGCTGGAGACAATTGCTACGCTGCGTTCGAACTGCGGGAAGGCACGAGCCATCCACGCGTTCATCGCCAGCACCACACGATCGGCGATGACGCAGCCGTCCGGCGTCTGGATACGCGCCGCACGCCCCTCCTCCAGCCCGGTCATCGCAGTGTGTTCGTGGATTTTCACCCCCAGTTGCAACGCCACCCGGCGCAAGCCGCGCACCAGTTTGCCCGGTTGCACACTGGCCGCCGCCGGCGAGAACCAGCCTTCCAGATGCTTGCTGGAACCGGCCATGCGCTGCACGTCGGCCACCGGGCGCTGGGTGAACGAGTTGATGCCGTTGCGTTCCAGCGCCGCGATCACCGCATCGGTCGTGCCGATCTGCGCGGCGTTGGTGGCGGTGTACAGCGTGCCGTCGAGGCGGTAATCGGCATCGACGCCGTACTGTTCACAGAACTCGCCAATGGCGTGGATGCTGCGTTCCGATTCCTTGACCAGGCGCACCGCTTCTTCAACACCGAACAAACGCTCAAGGGTGAAGTACTTGGCCGACCACGACAGCGCGCACCCGCCATTGCGGCCACTGGCCCCGGCGCCGCAGATGTCGGCCTCGATCAACAACACAGCGAGTTCGGGGTTCTGTTGCTTGAGCATGATTGCCGTCCACAACCCGGTGTAACCACCGCCGACGATGCACACGTCGGTGCGCACTTCGCCTTGCAGCGCCGGGCAAGCGTCGGAGGTGTCGGCCTGCAGGGCCTGCGCCAGCCAAAACGGTCTCATGGGATATCTCCAGTCAGATGGCCACGACACAGCCTGCCGCGAACACCGCAGCAGGCCGCGAGGCAAAGGGGGTTCAGGAACGCAGGGGTTTGATCTTCAGCGGGCAATTGGGAATGGACGCACGCGGCTCCATCACGCCGACCGGGCGGCTGTTCCAGTGCGGGATCAGCACCAGCGCCGAGAACAGCGCGCACCCGGCAAACACGATGAACACCGTCACCGAGTCGAAATAACCCGGCAGCAACCCGCCAAGGACCGCACCGACCGAGCCGCAACCGTTGACGAATCCGGCGGCAGTGGCGCCGGCCTTGGCCTTGCCGAAGTCGATGGCGGCCGCGCCGCTGATCATCGAGTCGGGGCCGTACAGAGTCAGGCCCATGACAAACAGCAGCGCCACCACCAGCAACACACTGCCGGTGTGCAAGGCGCCCATAAACAGCGCCAGGGTCACGGTCAGCGCCAGCAGGCTCAACACGCAGGCCGGCATGCGCCGGGCGCCGAACAGTTTGTCCGAAGCCAGGCCGATCATGATCGGCCCAAGCAACCCGGCCAGTTCGAACGACGTCGGAATGATTGCCGCGCCGACCTTGCCGACACTGGGCATCTGTTCAAACACGATCACCGGGCCCCACAGCAGAATCGCGTAACGCGCCGGTTTCAACATGAAGTACGCCAGGCCCAGCACCAGCACCGTGCGGTTGCGCAGGATTTCCTTCAACGGCTCCCAGACGCTGAGCTTGCTGTTGGCTTCGGTTTCCTCGGCGGACAGGACCGGCTCCGGCTCCACGGCCGGCAGGCCGACATCTTCCGGTTTGTTACGCTGGAAAATAAAGAACAATACCGCCACCACGGCGACCACCACCGCGCTGGAAATAAACGCCGCGTGCCAAGTGCCGATCAGCGTATACGCCCACCAGCCGGCGAACGGCGACGCCACCAGACCGCCAAACGCGTAGCAGGAACTCCACAAGCCAAGCACCCGCCCCCGCTGTTGCGCCGGGAAAAAGCTGCCGAGGTTTTTGCACAGTCCCGACCAGCCGGTGGATTGCGCCAGGCCCTGAATCAACATGCAGGTGGCAAAGATCGGCAGCGTGGCGAAACTGCCCATCACCAACGCTGCAGCGGCGGAAATCAGCAAGCCGCCCAGCACCACGACCCGTGGGCCAAAGCGGTCGGCGAGCATGCCCCAGGTGAATTGGCCGATGGCGTAAGCCGCCAGATAGATCGCATCGAGGTTGGCCATGGCCATCTTGTCGAGCATGAACGTCGGGTCTTCGGCGATGCCCAGCTTGGCCACCGAAAACGCTTTGCGGGTGAAGTAGAAAGCGGCGTACGCGAGCCAGGTGATAGCGAAAATCTGCATGCGCCAACGCGCAAGGGTGCCGATGTGCTTGTTCATTGTGGTTCTGACCTCAGGGTGTGAGTGTGCCGGCAGAATCGTTAAGTAAACGCCTGTGTTTTTTATTGTTGAGCACTGCGCCAACGCCCCATCCCTAAGGCGATAGCGGTCAGATGAGTCCTGCGGTTGCACGCACAGGCTCATCGCCAGCGCGCTGCCCGAACGGGCAGTCAGCGATGGCGTGAGCGGATCAAAGCAATTACTGTTTAATAAATAAAGTCGATTTATCGTATTTCACACATAAGCTCAGCTTATTACTGGAGGTTGCATGTCGGTGTCCCACGCCCAGCTCAAAGCCTTCCACGCCGTGGCCGTCCATGGAAGCTTCACCAAAGCCGCCGAGCGCCTTTTCCTCACGCAACCGGCTATTTCCGACCAGGTGCGCAAACTCGAAGAACGCTTCGGCGTGCTGCTGTTTCATCGCAATAAACGTTCCGTGCGCCTGACGGATCTTGGCGAACGCCTGCTGGCAATCACCCAGCGCCTGTTCGTGATTGAGGCTGAAGCACAGGAGTTGTTGCAGGAATCCCAGGCCTTGCAGACCGGCAGCCTGATTCTGGCAGTGGATGCGCCGGTGCACGTGTTGCCGCAGATTGCGCGGTTTTGCGAGCGCTACCCGGGCATCAGCGTGAAGATCGAGACCGGCAACACCGATGAATCACTGTTTCGCCTGTTCAACTACCAGGCCGACCTGGCCTTGCTCGGGCGTGATGTCAGCGATGAACGCCTGCTGTGCGTACCGCTGCGCAACGACCCGATGGTGGCGTTCGTCTCTCGCCATCACCCGTGGGCCGAACGTGAGTCGATCTGCCTGGCGGACCTGGATGACACACCGCTGGTGCTGCGCGAACACGGCTCGGTGACGCGCCAGACCCTGGAAGAAGAAATGGCCCGGGCGGGGTTTCGCATTCGCCCGGCGATTCAGGTTGAAGGCCGGGAAGCAGCGCGCGAGGCGGTGGTGGTGGGGATTGGTGTCGGGGTGGTGTCGGCGGCGGAGTTTGGTGCGGACTCACGGGTGTGCGCGTTGCCGATTACCGATTGCACCCGGCGCTTGACCGAGACGCTGGTGTGTTTGCGTGAGCAGAGTTCGCGGCGAGTGGTGGCGACGTTCCTGGATATGGTTCGCAAGAGTCTGGTGTAAACAGGTCTGGCCCCATCGCTGGCAAGCCAGCTCCCACAGAATTGGTAGTGGCCCCGAATTGGTGTACGACGCCATCCCTGTGGGAGCTGGCTTGCCAGCGATGAACGCACCGCGGTGTATCAGGCCGGTGCCAGACCAAAGAACGCCCGAATCAAGCGCAACTCCTGCCGCCGCTCCATACAGCCGATCATGTGTCGATTGACCAGCCCTTCCCCGACAATCGGAATCGCCACCACCCGCGGATCATGGCTGACCTCCACCGACGACACCACGCCAACCCCCAGCTCGGCCGCCACCGCCTCGGTCACCGCCTCGCGGCTATCGAGTTCCAGCAGCACCCGCGGATTGACCGCCGCCTGCGCGCACGCCTGGTCGAAGGTACGGCGAGTGATCGAACCCGGTTCGCGCAGCACCATGATCACCTGATCGAGCGCCTTGAGCTTCAATTCCCCGGAGCGCGCCGCCCAAGGGTGCCCCGCCGGCACCAGCGCGCAGATCCTCGACTCGCTCAGCGCCTGCAGATGCAGGCCCTTGCGTGGCTCGACCTCGGTCAGCACCGCTACGTCCGCATGCTCCGATATCAGCGCCGCGAGGGTTTCCTGAGCATTGCCCAGACGCAAGTTCACCGTGATCCCCGGATAACGCGCACGCAGGCTGGCGAGCATCGGCATGACCATGTGCGGGCCATCCGCCGCCACCTCCAGGCGCCCGGTCAGCAACTGCCGATTCGCCTCGAGCAAGGTCTGCGCCTCTTCGGCCAGACCGAACATTGCCCGGGTGATCGCCGCGAGTTTGGTGCCCTCCTCCGTCAGTTCCACCCGTCGCGCCGTGCGCCGCAACAGGGTGATCTGGTAGTGCTCCTCCAGCGCCTTGATGTGCCCGGTGACGGCTGGCTGGCTGATGAACAACCGCGCAGCGGCGCGGGTGAAGCTGCCTTCGCGGGCCACGGCGTCGAAGGCACGCAACTGGAACAGGTTCATGAATAACTCTCACTGATGGCTGGCATAACAACAAACAATTTGATTGATAGACCGGCGAATTGCAACGTATGCCCCGTAGCTTCATCCCACCGCGCAATCCGAGGACACACGAATGAGTATCGCCGAACCCATCCTGCTCACTCCCGGCCCGTTGACCACATCGGCCCGCACCCGTCAGGCGATGATGGTCGACTGGGGGTCATGGGATGACCGCTTCAATCAACTGACCGCCAGCCTCTGCGAACAATTGCTGGCAATTCTTAACGGCGCGGCGACTCACCACTGCGTACCGTTGCAGGGCAGCGGCACCTTCGCCGTCGAAGCGGCGATCGGCACCCTGGTGCCCCGAGACGGCAAAGTCCTGGTGCTGATCAACGGTGCCTACGGCAAGCGTCTGGCGAAGATCTGCGAAGTGCTCGGCCGTTCCTTCAGCACCTTCGAAACCGCCGAAGACGAACCGACCACCGCCGCCGATGTTGACCGGCTGCTGCGCGCCGACGGCGCCATCACCCACGTCGCGCTGATTCACTGCGAAACCAGCACCGGCATTCTCAACCCGCTGCCGGACATTGCCGACGTGGTTGCGCAACACGGCAAGCGCCTGATCATCGACGCCATGAGCTCGTTCGGCGCACTGCCGGTGGATGCGCAAAAAGTGCCGTTCGATGCGCTGATCGCCGCGTCCGGCAAATGCCTGGAAGGCGTACCGGGGATGGGTTTCGTCTTCGCCCGCAAAGAATCACTGGCTGCAGCGGCCGGCAATTCGCATTCGCTGGCAATGGACCTGTATGACCAGCACGCCTACATGCAGAAGACCGGCCAGTGGCGTTTCACCCCGCCGACCCACGTGGTCGCCGCACTGCACGAAGCCCTGCTGCAATACAACGAAGAAGGTGGCCTGTCGGCACGCCATGCGCGCTACGTCGCCAATTGCCAGGCACTGATGGAAGAAATGGCTGGATTGGGGCTGCGCAGCTTCCTGCCTGCCGCGATTCAGGCACCGATCATCGCCACCTTCCATGCGCCGAAAGACCCGCGCTACCAGTTCAAGGACTTCTACGAGCGGGTCAAGGCCAAGGGCTACATCCTCTACCCCGGCAAATTGACCCAGGTCGAAACCTTCCGCGTCGGCTGCATCGGCCACGTCAGCCCCGACGACATGCGCCAGGCCGTGGCGGCAGTCGGTGAAGTGCTGCGCGAGATGGAAGTTCTCGACATCTAAGCTCCACACAAAAATCCCCTGCCGGAGTAAGCCCGCTCGCGATGAGGCCGCGTCAGTCGATGACGTTGTTGAATGATCAACCGCTATCGCGAGCAGGCTCACTCCTACCGTTTGAATTGCATTGCCAACTCAGGAATTGATTGCCATGAATTATGTAAATCCAGACAAACTGCAAGCCGCCATCCTCGACTGGGCCGGCACCGTGGTCGATTTCGGCTCCTTCGCCCCCACCCAGATCTTCGTCGAGGCCTTCGCCGAATTCGATGTACAGGTCTCCATCGAAGAGGCCCGTGGCCCGATGGGCATGGGCAAGTGGGATCACATCCGCACCCTGTGCGATCAGCCGCAGGTCGCCGAGCGCTATCGCAAAGCATTCGGCCGCACACCGACCGACGATGACGTCACCGCGATCTACAACCGCTTCATGCCACTGCAGATCGAGAAGATTGCCGAGCACTCGGCGCTGATTCCCGGCGCCCTGGAGACCATCGCCAATTTGCGTCAGCAGGGGATCAAGATCGGTTCCTGCTCGGGCTATCCGAAGCAGGTGATGGATAAAGTTGTGCAACTGGCCGCCACCAACGGCTACATCGCCGACCACGTGGTCGCCACCGACGAAGTGCCGAACGGTCGCCCTTGGCCGGCACAGGCGTTGGCCAACGTGATTGCGCTGGGCATCGACGACGTGGCCGCGTGCGTGAAAATCGACGACACCGTGCCGGGCATTCTCGAAGGTCGTCGTGCCGGCATGTGGACCGTCGCGCTGATCTGCTCCGGCAATGCGCTGGGCCTGGATTACCAAGGGTTCCGCGCCCTGAGCAGCGACGTGCTGGCCAGTGAGCGCAAGCGTATCCACGCCCTGTTCGCAGGCTCGCGCCCGCACTACATGATCGACACCATCAGCGATCTGCCGCAAGTGATCGCCGACATCAACAAGCGTCTGGCCAACGGTGAAATGCCGCAATCGAGCTGATGCTGTCGCTCGCGACAAACAAAAAACGCCAGTGTCTGCCCGACACTGGCGTTTTTTATTGCCCCACCCCTTGATTCAGAGCAGTGAAAGACCGATCAGCGTCAGGCAAATCCGCCAAAGCGGATTACAGTTAAAGCAGGCCGTCGCACAAGAACGGCACGACTCGACCCTGATCTGTGAGGAAACACCGTATGCCGTGGACAAGTTCCGAATCACGCTACAGCACCGTGTCGGTCCTGCTGCACTGGCTGATGCTGGTGTTGTTGGTGCTGGTGTACGCCAGCATGGAATTGCGCGGTATCTTCCCCAAAGGCAGCGGCGGCCGCACGCTGATCCGCGAAGTGCATTACATGCTCGGCCTGACCGTGTTCGTGCTGGTGTGGTTTCGCCTGCTGGCGCGCAGCCTCGGCCCGGCGCCGAAGATTTTCCCCGCGTCACCACGCTGGCAGATCACTGTGGCGCGGCTGATGCATTGGGCGCTGTACCTGTTCATGATCAGCATGCCGATTCTCGGCTGGCTGATTACCAGCGCCGAAGGGCATCAAGTGATGTTCTATGGTTTCGACCTGCCGCTGCTGGTGGGGGAAAACAAGGCATTCGCCAAACAAGTGGAAGGCTGGCACGTGCTGATCGCCACAATCGGTTACTGGCTGATCGGGCTGCATGCACTGGCGGGGATTTATCACCACTATGTGGTGGGTGATAACACGTTGTTGCGGATGATGCCCAAACGGGTCGAACGCTGATCTCCAGGCGGGCGATTGGCTTGGCGCTGAGGGGATTTACCTGTGGCGAGGGAGCTTGCTACCGCTCGGCGGTGCAGTCGTCGTAAACCCTGAGGTCGCGATTAATCCAGCAACCCGCGTCATCCGGTTTTGGGCTGCTGCACAGCCCGGCGGGAGCAAGCCCCCTCGCCACAGAAAGTTATTCGCCCGATGGCAGGGGGCTGAATCCTCTACGTCCCTGCAACCCACCGCTATGCACGAAGACCAGCCGAGTGCCATGTGCAAACCGGCCCGCTTCAATGCGTTGCTTGAGCGCCAGCAAGGCCTTGCCGGTATACAGCGGTTCCAGCGGTACACCGCTGACCTGTTCGGTCTGCTCGATGAATGCCAGCAACGTTGGATCGACCTTGGCAAATCCGCCCCGACTGGCGTCGATCAGCTCGTACCCGCCAGGGCCCAGGCCGGCTTCGTGAAGGATCATCTCGACCTGCGGCGTGACGCCATGATCCTCCGGCACCGCGAGAGCGCCATATACCGGGTGCTCGCCCGCCTCGGCCAACACCAACCCGGCCAGGGTGGTTCCGGTGCCGCAGGCCAGCCACCAGCCGTGGTAATCGTCCCAGCCAAGATTGCTTAATTGTGCGCAAACCTGCGCCTTTAGTACCTTGCAGCCCAAGGCGCCCGCCAATCCTCCGCCGCCCTCCGGCACCGCCTGCAACGTCGGATATTGCGCCTGCCACGGCACCCAGAAATCCGCTGCATGCCGCGCGCGATAACCGGCAAAACCCAGCCAGTGCAGGTGCATGCCAAACGCCTGCAGGTCCTTCACCGTGGGCGTTTGCTGCGCATGGCCACGCAACAGCCCCACGGTTTTGAACCCCAACCGCTTGCCTGCCGCCGCCAACGCATGCAGATGATTGGAATGCGCGCCCCCAAGGCTGATGATGCCTTCGGCGCCCGCGAGATCGGCCGTCTTGAGGTGTTCGATGAGTTTGAACCACTTGTTGCCGCTGATCAGCGGGTCGATCCGGTCCAGACGCAGGATCGCGACCTCAATGCCGGCGCGGGTGAGCCAGTCGAGTTGAAGGGGTTCAAGAGGGGCTTGGGGCAGCCAGTCGGAGGAAGGCAAAAACATGAAAGCGGTTCCGGAACAAGAACCGCCATCTTAACAGCCACAACACATCCCGCTGAGGGAGCGGGCTTACTCGCTCCCACAGGGGTTATCGCTGGATTACAGTTCAGCCGCCAGGCGCGAGCCCTGGTTGATCGCACGCTTGGCATCCAGCTCCGCCGCCACATCGGCACCGCCGATCAGGTGCACGTTCTGCCCCGCTTCGACCAGGCCGTCGTGCAGCTCACGCAGCGGATCCTGACCGGCACAGATCACGATGTTGTCCACCGCCAGCACTTGCGGCTCGCCGGTTTCGCCGATGCGGATGTGCAGGCCTTCGTCGTCGATCTTCAGGTATTCGACGCTGTTGAGCATTTGTACCTGCTTGTTCTTCAGGCCCGTGCGATGAATCCAGCCGGTGGTCTTGCCCAGGCCGTCGCCGACCTTGGACTTCTTGCGTTGCAGCAGGAACACCTCGCGGGCCGGTGCATGCGGCGCGGCTTTGATACCGGCCACGCCACCCCGGGCTTCCAGATGGGTGTCGATGCCCCACTCTTTCCAGAACGCGGCGCGATCCAGACTGGTGGCCACGCCTTCATGCACGAGGAATTCGCTGACGTCGAAACCGATACCGCCGGCGCCGATCACCGCGACCCGCTTGCCAACCGGTTTGCGCTCCAGAATCACGTCCAGATAGCTCAGCACCTTGGCATGCTCCACGCCCGGAATCGCCGGCACACGCGGCGCGATGCCGGTGGCGAGGATGATTTCGTCGTAACCGCCTTCAACCAGTTTCGCCACATCGACGCGGGTATTCAGGCACACCTCGACGTGGGTGGTCTGCAACTTGCGCTTGAAGTAACGCAGGGTCTCAAAGAACTCTTCCTTGCCCGGTACGCGCTTGGCGATATTGAACTGGCCGCCGATCTCGCTGGCCGAATCGAACAATGTCACCTGATGCCCGCGCTCGGCGGCCACGGTCGCGGCAGACAAGCCGGCAGGACCGGCACCGACCACCGCAATCTTCTTGATTTGCTGCACCGGCAGATAATTGAGCTCGGTTTCGTGACAGGCACGCGGATTGACCAGGCAACTGGTGAGCTTGCCGCCGAAGGTGTGATCGAGGCAGGCCTGATTGCAGCCGATGCAGGTGTTGATTTCGTCGGCGCGGCCTTCAGCGGCCTTGTTGACGAAGTCCGGGTCGGCGAGGAACGGCCGCGCCATCGAGACCATGTCGGCGTCGCCTTCGGCGAGAATCTGCTCGGCGATTTCCGGGGTGTTGATGCGGTTGGTGGTGATCAGCGGAATGTTCACCGAACCGCGCAGCTTGGCGGTGACCTTGCTGAACGCGGCGCGCGGCACTTTGGTGGCGATGGTTGGAATCCGCGCTTCGTGCCAGCCAATGCCGGTGTTGATGATCGTCGCGCCGGCCTGCTCGATGGCCTTGGCCAGGGTCACGATTTCTTCCCAGGAGCTGCCGCCCTCGACCAGGTCGAGCATCGACAGACGGAAAATGATGATGAAGTTCGGACCAACCGCTTCACGCACGCGGCGGACGATTTCCACCGGCAGGCGCATGCGGTTTTCGTAGCTGCCACCCCAGCGGTCGGTGCGGTGGTTGGTGTGGGCGGCGAGGAACTGGTTAATGAAATAACCTTCCGAGCCCATGATCTCGACACCGTCGTACTCGGCGGTCTGCGCCAGTACCGAACAGGTGACGAAATCGCTGATCTGCTTCTCGATGCCTTCCTCGTCCAGCTCTTTGGGCTTGAACGGGTTGATCGGCGCCTGGATCGCACTCGGCGCGACCTGTTTCGGGCTGTAGGCATAACGCCCTGCGTGGAGGATCTGCATGCAGATCTTGCCGCCGGCCTCGTGCACCGCGCGGGTGACGATGCGGTGCTTGAGCGCCTCTTCCTCGGTGGTCAGCTTGGCCGCGCCGGAATACACCCCGCCCTCATCGTTCGGGCCAATGCCGCCGGTGACCATCAGGCCGACGCCGCCACGGGCACGCTCGGCGAAGTACGCCGCCATGCGCTCGAAACCACCCGGTTTTTCTTCAAGGCCGGTATGCATCGAGCCCATCAGGGTGCGGTTACGCAGTGTGGTGAATCCCAGGTCCAGCGGGGCCAACAGGTGCGGGTAATGAGCGGCGGTCATCGGTAACTCCACAACGAGCGATCACGGAAAAAGTGCGGGAGCTCTGCGTCCCCCGTCAGTCATGTTCGACAGACTAAGAGTCGCATCGCTGTCACTCAATGACCGTAACTGACAACTTATTGATCCAAATGCGCAGCGCCCCTTGGCAACCGGCGTCATGGGCCCTACCCTAGTCGTCACACCCTGTACCCGGCTGTTGTTGGTTTTCATGCGCAAACTTCTGTACCTGTTTTTCTCCATGGCCATTGTTGCCGCCCTGACCACCTACGCCATGTGGGCGGCGGACCGGCCGGCGGGGCATTACCTGTCGGACCTGCGCATCAAACTGGCGGTCGATCTGGGTACGCCGGCCGACCGAGGTAACTTGCTGGGCATCCAGCCCGAGCTGTTTCCCACCGACTACCAGAGCCCCGACCGCCTGCACCGCAAACTCGCGGCGTATTTGCAGCAAGCACAGGATCAGGGCCTGTTGAATGAAAAAACCGTGGTGGTGTTACCGGAACATGTCGGCACCTGGTTGATGATCAGCGGCGAGAAGGACGAGTTGTATCAGGCACCGACCCTCACCGAAGCGATGAACTGGCTGGCGGCAAGCAATCCGCTGCTGTTCGCCCGCGCCTGGCTCAGCGCCAAGGGCAGCGACCGGCTCAACGACGCGCACCTGCGGATGAAGTCCAAATCCATGGCCAAGGATTACCAGGCGCTGTTCGGTGGCCTGGCCAAAGAATTCAATGTAACCCTGGTGGCCGGCACTATCGTGCTGCCGGAACCGAGCATCCGCGACGGCCAGCTCAAACCCGGCAGCGGCGCCCTGTTCAACAGCAGCGTGGTGTTCGGGCGTGACGGTGTACCGCTCGGGCAACCGCAGCGGCAGATGCACCCGGTCTTCGATCAACGGGAAGTGCTGGCCGGCGAAACCGATCAAACCATCAACGCGGTCGACACCCCGGCCGGACGCCTCGGCGTGCTGATCGGCAGCGACAGCTGGTACCCGGACAACTACCGCAAACTCGACGAACAAGGCGTGCAACTGGTGGCCGTGCCGGCGCAAGTATTCGGCCATGGCGCGTGGGACCAACCGTGGCGCGGCTACAAGGGTTCGAGTACGCCGGGCTCGGTCAGCCTCAAGCCTGGTGAAGTCAGCGAGGGCCAGGCGTGGCATCGCCTGACCCTGACCGCGCAACCACCGAGCAGCCGTGCGCTTGCCGGTATGAGCGTGTTCCTGCGCGGGCAGTTCTGGAACCTGGCGGGTTCGGGTCAGAGTTTTCTCAGCAGCAACGGTCAGCAGTTCGCCGACGGCGATGCCCGTGGCGCGCGTTTATTGAATATCTGGTTGTAAGCCATGAAACCGCTGCCGATGCGTCTGGGCGATCTATCGGTAGGCTTCGTGCACAGCCTCGCCGACGCGGTGCACAGTCACGGTGTCGATCCGCAGCCCTTATTGGAGCAATATGGACTGGATGCTGCCCGCCTGGCCGAGGCCGGGGCGCGTTTATCCATACCGCGTTACATGCGCCTGGGCCACGCGGCGATTCAGTTGACCGGCGACCCGGCACTCGGTCTGCGCATGGGCCAGCTCAGTCGCTTGAGCCAGGCTGGACTGGCCGGGGTGACTGCCGCTCAAGCCCCGACCGTGCGCGAAGCCGCTCGTTGCCTGACTCGTTTTGAACCGCTGTACGGTTCCAATTATCGGGGCCAGTCAAGCTTCCACGAAGACGCCCATGGCGCCTGGCTGCGTTTCTATTCGATCAGCCCGTACAACGCCTACAACCGGTTCGTGGTGGATTCGATCATCGCCGGGTGGCTGCATCAGTTGTCCAGTGTCAGCCGGCAGACGTTGCGGGCGGAGCGCATCGAGATTGAATTCGACGAACCGGATTACCGCGAAGCCTACGCCGTACTGGGTGATTGCCCGATTCAGTTCGGTACCGAGCGCAACCAACTGCGCCTGAGCCTGAGCAGCCTGGCCCAGCGCAATCCCGAGCACTGCCCCAGCACCTGGAAGCATTTACTCGCTTTGTGCGAACGAGAACTGGAGCAGTTGACGCGCACCCGCAGCCTGCGCGAACGCATCACGCAATTACTGGGGCCATTGCTCAATGGTGGTCGCGAACCGGACCTGGAAGAAGTGGCGGCACGCCTGAAGCTGCCGACCTGGACGTTGCGGCGCAAACTCGCCGAGGAAGGCACGCAGTTTCGCGCAATCCTCAATGACACTCGCCGTGATCTGGCGATGACCTACATCCGCGATACCGAACTGGCCTTCGGCGAGATCGCCTACCTGCTCGGGTTCGCCTCAGCCGAAGCCTTCCAGCGCGCATTCAAACGCTGGAGCGGTCAGACCCCGGGCGAATTCCGCCGCAGTCACCGCAAAACGGCTTGAAGCCTTAAAGCTCGGTGGCGTCTTCGGCGGCCTCTGGCTGATCCAGTTCAAAGGCCTGAAACTCGAGCAGCTCTTCTTGATAGTCGTCCATCGTGCAATCCCCCTGCTGGTCTCTTGAATGGGCCCGGTCAAATAACCAGTGCCTCGAGCATAACGTGCCCGTATGAAGGAAAAGTGAAACCCGGCCTTCATGAATAAAACGTAGCAGGCGGTCAGGAATTTATCGCGGGATTTTTGTCGGGGGAATGTAACGAGATTTGAGTACGCCGCAAAACTGATGGGGGAGCGAGCCTGCTCGCGAAGCGGTGAACCAGACAACATGAATGTCGACTGATACTCCGTCTTCGCGACCAGGCTCACGCCCACAAAGGGCCGTCTGCGTTTACTGCAGCGCCGGAATCGGCTCGGACGGCGGCGGGATATTGCTCGGGTTCGCCGGCGGCGTGATCGTGTCGGTGGCCGGCGCAGGCTCAGCGCTCGGTGCCGGGGTGATCGGCGCGGACTCGACCGGCGGCACGACCGGCTCGGAGCCCGTTGGCGTCGGTGACACCGAAGCGGGCGCTGGAGTCGCTGCAGGGGCTGCCGGCGTCATGCTCTGTGCTGGCTCGACAATCCCCGCAGGCGGCGGCGCGGGCGCCGCCTCTACCGCCGGTGCCGGTGTTGCCGGCGCGACTGCGGCGGGCTTCGGCTCCGGCATACCCAGATCAGTCTTGGGCTTTTCTTCGATATGTGCGGCTTTCTTCGCATCCGCCGGCAGGAACAGTTCCACCAGAGTAAAGAAACGCTCATAGAACTTTTGCGAAGTCACGGTTTCGCTGGCGACCTTGACCATCGAATCGTCCGATGAGCCGATCGGCATCGACACCGAACCCAACACGCCAACCCCGAGGCTGGCGGAATTGTTGGTTTTTTTCAGTGCGTAGCGGTCCTGCAAGGCATTCGCGAACATCGTGGCATGGTGTTTGGAACTGCCATCTTCGGTACACACCACGTTGAAGCTGATCTCCATGTGGGTTTCACCGGTTTGCTGGAAGCTTTTGTGGCCACTGATCAGTTTCGGGTCACTGCTGGTGATGATGTAACCCTGGCTGAGCAACGCGCGACGGGCCGCCTCGCAACTCGCGGTGTCAGCCACCGGATAATTGCGCGAGAACGTGCCGGAATCATCGAAGTTCTCATGCTCATACATCGGCTTGTCCTTCGAACAGCCAGCGACAGCGGTCAACAACAGCGCCAACCCAACGACACGCATGGGAGTTGAAATCAACATTAAACATCCTGAGGGAAAACAGTCCGGGGCATATTGTGCAACAGAACTTGGCCCTGCGGCGCATGGATTGTGTCTTAAAGCCGTTACAACCCTATTGACCATCATTTGCCGGGAAAAGTCGCAACGACAAGTGATCAATGAAGACGCGCAATTTGGCGCAGGCATGACGACTGGACGGCCACAATACCCAGAACTGACCGACATGCTGCAGATGCGCATCCAGCGCCCGCTTTAGCCGACCGCGCCACATCCTCGTGGGTCATGAAGTCCGGCTGGCAGACCATCCCGGCCAGCGCCGCATGACTGACGGCTTCGATGGAGTGGCCTCGCTTCGGTATTGCGCCCTAGAGCTTGGTCGGCTTTCAGGCCGCCATCGCTGGCAAGCCAGCTCCCACAGGGGTTGAGTGCATTCTGTTAGGGATTGGTCGGCTGGCAGGCCGCCATCGCGAGCAGGCTCACTCCTACAGGTGGATCGCGTGCAGTCTGCAAGAGCTTGGTCGGCTGGCAGGCCGCCACCGCTGGCAAGCCAGCTCCCACAGAAAAGCAAAGGCAGCACACAGCACACAGCATACAGCCCTTGCTTCTCACCACTCAACACGATGAGCGTTAGCTCGAGTACCGCTTTTGATCTGAGGGCCCGTCGGCAGGCTGAGTGGAGGGATTGATCCGGGGGTGGGAGCGTAGCGACCGTTTGGCGAAGCCAAACACATCGAGAGGAGGTGCAGCGAAGCAAACCGGAGGCGATGCCCCCGGATCAATCCCGGAGCGAAGGGACCCGAGCCACGGCGAGGGCCGAACGTCAGGGTAAAGCCTTTTTGGTTACTTTTTCGGCGTCTGGAAAAAGTGACCCGCCGTAAGGGCGGAACCCCAATCAGCAACACCCGCAGCAACGGATATACACACATCCCACCCAAAGCATGGCCGGCCCAAAGGCCGCCACGATTCACAGCCCAAAAAAAAGCCCCGACCAACGAGCCGGGGCTTTCTCATGACAGCTCAAGCAAACATCAGAACCGCTTGATATCCGCCTGACTCTCCAACTGCTTGCGATACGCCGCAAAGTCCTGCTGCCCCTCACGGGAAGCCAGGAAGCGACGATACTGCGCCTTCTCTTCATCCGTCGGCGCAGCCGCTTCGTTAACGCCGTTCAGGCGCACGATCACGAGACTGCCATCCGACAGCGTCACGCTGCTGAACGTCGGCTTGTCCTTGGCAGCCGGCTTCGGCATACGGAACAGCGCCTGCAGCACCGCAGGATCAACCCCCTCTTGCGCACGAGTGGCCGCAGCGGTGGCTTTCCAGCTCTGACCGTCAACCGCCTTGTCCAGCGGCGCCTTGCCCTCACGCAGATCAGCGATCAGCTTCTCCGCCTTGGTCTTGGCAGCCGCACTGGCGTGCTCTTTGGTCAACTGAGTGCGGATGGCCGCAGCGACGCTTTCCAGCGGCAGTTGAGCAGGCTTCAAGTGTTCCTTGGCACGCAGGACGATCACGGTTTCCGGATCGAGTTCGATGGCGGTGCTGTTGGCGCCTTCATCGATCACTTCGGTGCTGAAGGCTGCAGTGACCACGGCACGGTTGGCCGCAACACCTTCGCCGCCTTCACGGCCAAACGGCTTGGAGGTGTGCACGGTCAGCTTCAGATCCGCCGCTGGCTGGGCCAGGTCGGACGCTTCGAATGCGGAGTCTTCCAGTTGTTTGGTCGCCTCGACGAAACGCTGCTCGACCTGCGAAGCTTTCAGCTCGCGAGTCAGCTTGTCTTTCAGGCTGGCCAGGGTCGGCACTTCCGGCGCTTCAACGCCCAGCAGCTTGATCAAGTGGTAGCCGAAGTCGGTGCGAACCGGACCGGACACCTGATCCTTGGCCAGCGAGTACAAGGCTTTTTCGAAAGCCGGGTCATACACGCCAGGACCTGCGTAACCCAGGTCGCCGCCATTGTTGGCCGAACCCGGATCCTGCGAGAACTCCTTGGCCAATGCTTCGAACTTCTCGCCCGTGGCCAGACGCGCCTGGACTTCTTCGATTTTCGCCTTGGCTTGAGCTTCGGTGGTCTTGTCGTTGACTTCGATCAGGATGTGCGCCGCACGACGCTGTTCCGACAGGTTGGCGATCTCTTTCTGATACGCGGCCTGCAGGTCTTCGTCCTTGACGGCAACCTGATCGAAGAACGAGGACTTCTTCAGCTCCAGGTAATCAATGACCACTTGATCCGGGGTCATGAATTCCTTGGCGTGCTCGTCGTAGTAAGCCTTGACCTCGTCGTCGGTCAGTTTGACCGCCGCCGGATCGGCCTTGACGTTCAGCGTGGCGAAATCGCGGGTCTGTTTTTCCAGACGAGCAAATGCCTGCACTTGCGCGTCGGTGACAAAACCACTGCCCGCCACACCGGCGCGCAGTTGGCCGATCAGCATTTCCTGGGCCAGCATCTGGCGGAATTGCATACGGCTGTAGCCCAGTTGACGGATCACCTGGTCGAAACGCTCGGAACTGAACTTGCCATCCACCTGAAACTCAGGTGTCTGCAGGATCACTTGATCCAGTGCGCCTTCGGAGAAAGCGAATTTCGACTGTTCGGCGCCTTGCAGCAACAGCTTGCGATCGATCAGACCCTTGAGGGCCGATTCGCGGAGCATTTTTTCGTCGAGCAGCGAAGCGTCGAAATCCTTGCCCAGCTGTTGCATCAGCTGACGGCGTTGCATATCAACGGCCTGGCTCAGCTCGTTCTGGCTGATTTCTTCACCATTGACTTTGGCCGCCTCATTGCTGTGAGTGGTGGCCTTGAAAATGGCATCGAAACCGGTCAGAGCCATCAGTGCAACGATGACCCCGATAATGGTCTTGGCAATCCAGCCTTGTGAATTGTCCCTGATATTCTGCAGCATGCGTCCCCCAGAAACGGTTGAACTTCAAAATTTGGCAACCGTGGAGCGTGGGTAGAATCCGGATAGAAGAAAGGCGCATCCGAGGATGCGCCTTCTCGTAACTGGCGGAGCGGACAGGGCTCGAACCCTCGATCCCGGCGTTACAGGCAACTGCATCAGCTACCTGCTCTACCGCTCCGCTGCCAAGTCAGGCATGACCCCGACCCGGATGGGTAAAAACCTGAAACTTAGTTAACAGCTTCTTTCAGAGCTTTACCGGCTTTGAAACCTGGCTTCTTGGCAGCCGGGATTTCCAGAGTCTTGCCAGTCTGTGGGTTACGACCGGTACGAGCCGGGCGATCAGTCACGGAGAACGTACCGAAACCAACCAGAACAACGGAGTCGCCAGCCTTCAGAGCGCCAGTGACGGATTCGATTACAGCGTCCAGCGCACGGCCAGCAGCAGCTTTCGGGATATCAGCGGATGCAGCGATAGCATCAATCAGTTCCGACTTGTTCACTCTAAGTCCCCTTATATCTATTTTGAGATGATTCTAAGTTTTTTGGTGAAAGCAAAAACGAGTGCTGAATGGCCTACAGACACTTAAGAGCCGCTTTATAACAAGGGCTCTAAAAAGCTGTCAAGGAAGCCCCCCAGGCAAAAACGTATTAATGCGTGCTAATTCTTTCCTTAGAGTCAGACTCACGTTTTTCGTCCTTGGCAACTATCTCCGGAGCCACATCCGGCAAGGGCTCCGGCGCGTATTGCAGCGCAATTTGCAGGACCTCGTCAATCCATTTAACCGGTTTAATCTGCAGATCCTGCTTGATATTGTCAGGAATCTCCTTCAGATCGCGCACGTTCTCTTCCGGAATAATCACAATCTTGATTCCGCCGCGGTGAGCCGCGAGCAGTTTTTCCTTCAGGCCACCGATTGCCAGTACCTGACCACGCAAAGTGATTTCACCCGTCATGGCCACATCGGCGCGCACCGGAATGCCGGTCAATGCCGACACCAGCGCCGTGCACATGCCTACGCCGGCGCTAGGACCGTCTTTCGGGGTCGCCCCTTCCGGCATGTGAATGTGCGTGTCGCGCTTCTCGTGGAAGTCCAAGGGAATGCCCAGGCTCTTGGCACGGCTGCGGACAACGGTGAGCGCTGCTGTGATCGATTCGACCATCACATCGCCCAGCGAACCGGTCTTGATCAACTGCCCCTTGCCCGGTACGACTGCGGCTTCGATAGTCAGCAATTCGCCGCCAACCTGAGTCCAGGCGAGGCCCGTCACCTGTCCGATCTGATCCTGTTGCTCGGCCAGACCGTAGCGGAACTTGCGCACACCGAGGAAGTGTTCCAGCAGATCAGCTGTCACTTTCACCGAGAAGCGTTTTTCCAGCGCGTGTTCTTTCACGGCCTTGCGGCAGACCTTGGCGATCTGACGTTCGAGGCCCCGCACACCGGCTTCACGAGTGTAGTAACGGATAATGTCGCGGATCGCTTCTTCGTCGAATTCCAGCTCGCCCTTCTTCAGACCATTGGCAGCGATCTGTTTTGGCGACAGGTATTTGACAGCAATGTTGATCTTTTCGTCTTCGGTGTAGCCCGGCAGGCGAATGACTTCCATCCGGTCCAGCAATGCCGGCGGAATGTTCATCGAGTTCGAGGTGCACAGGAACATCACGTCCGACAAATCGTAATCGACTTCAAGATAGTGATCGTTGAAGTTGTGGTTCTGCTCCGGATCGAGTACTTCCAGCAGCGCCGAAGCCGGATCGCCACGCATGTCACTGCCCATTTTGTCGATTTCATCGAGCAGGAACAGCGGGTTGCGCACGCCCACTTTTGTCATCTTTTGAATCAATCTTCCTGGCATCGAACCGATGTAAGTCCGGCGGTGACCACGAATTTCCGCTTCGTCACGCACGCCACCCAGGGCCATCCGCACGAATTTACGGTTGGTAGCATGAGCGATCGACTCGGCCAACGAGGTTTTACCCACGCCCGGAGGACCGACCAGGCACAACACCGGACCACGGATCTTCTTCACGCGCTTCTGCACGGCGAGGTACTCAAGGATACGCTCCTTGACCTCTTCCAGACCGTAGTGATCGGCATCGAGAATGTCTTCTGCGCGCGCCAGGTCAAGGCGCACCTTGCTCTGCGCCTTCCACGGCACTTGCACCAGCCAGTCGATGTAGGAGCGCACCACGGTGGCTTCTGCAGACATCGGCGACATCTGCTTGAGTTTGTTCAGCTCCGCAGTGGCCTTGGCCAATGCGTCTTTCGGCAGACCGGCAGCGTCGATACGCTTTTTCAGGTCTTCGATCTCGTTGTGGCCTTCGTCGCTGTCGCCCAGCTCTTTCTGAATGGCCTTCATCTGCTCATTCAGGTAGTACTCGCGCTGACTGCGCTCCATTTGCTTTTTGACGCGACCACGAATGCGTTTTTCAACTTGCAGCAGGTCGATCTCGGCATCCAGCAAGGCCAGAACGTGCTCGACCCGGGCCGACAAATCGATGATTTCGAGGATTTCCTGCTTCTGCTCGATTTTCAGCGCCATGTGCGCCGCCATGGTGTCGACCAGGCGACCCGGTTCATCAATGCTGTTGAGCGACGACAGGACTTCAGCCGGGACTTTCTTGCCCAACTGCACATATTGTTCGAACTGCGACAGCAGCGTGCGCACGAACACTTCGGATTCGCGCTCGGCGGCATCGACTTCTTCGATCAGCGAGACTTCGGCACGGCAATGCCCGTCAATCACGCTGAAGCGTTCAACGGTACCGCGCTGCTCACCTTCGACCAGCACCTTGACGGTGCCGTCAGGCAGCTTGAGCAGCTGCAAAACAGTGGCAATGGTACCTACGCGATAGAGAGCATCTTCACCGGGATCGTCATCAGCCGGATTTCTCTGGGCCAGCAGGAGGATCTGCTTGTCGCCCGTCATCGCTGCCTCGAGAGCTTCGATGGATTTCTCGCGCCCCACGAACAGCGGGATAACCATGTGCGGATACACCACGACATCACGCAATGGCAGGAGAGGCAATTCGATGGTTGTCTTCATGATTTCGCCTCTACGGCGGCCATATGGCCGTAATCAGATGGAATTAAGCTTGAAACCAAGATGGGGTCTGCCTTGAAAAAAAACAAGCGCAAAGCGGATGTAAAAAACAACATAAAAAAAAAGAGGCCCGAAGGCCCCTTCCTTATTGCAGCAGAGTGGACGCTTAGGCGTCCGGCGCTGCCTTGGCCGTCGGCTCACTGTTTTCGTAGATATACAGTGGCTTGGACTTGCCTTCGATGACGCTTTCATCGATCACGACTTTGCTCACCTCGGACTGCGAGGGGATTTCATACATCGTGTCGAGCAGTACACCTTCGAGAATCGAACGCAGGCCACGGGCACCGGTTTTACGCTCCAGGGCTCGCTTGGCGACCGATTTCAGTGCGTCGGTCCGGAACTCCAGATCCACGCCTTCCATCTCGAACAGCTTGGCATACTGTTTGGTCAGAGCATTTTTCGGCTCAGTGAGAATCTGCATCAGCGCAGCCTCGTCGAGCTCGTCGAGCGTTGCAAGAACCGGCAGACGACCGACGAACTCCGGGATCAGACCGAACTTGACCAGATCGTCAGGCTCGACTTCACGCAGGGATTCACCGACTTTCTTGCCTTCTTCCTTGCTGCGCACTTCTGCGTTGAAACCGATGCCACCCTTGGTGGAACGGTTCTGGATAACCTTCTCGAGACCCGAGAATGCACCACCGCAGATGAACAGGATGTTACGGGTGTCGACCTGCAGGAATTCCTGCTGCGGATGCTTGCGGCCACCTTGCGGCGGAACGGAAGCGACCGTGCCTTCGATCAACTTGAGCAAGGCCTGCTGCACGCCCTCACCGGAAACATCGCGGGTGATCGACGGGTTGTCGGACTTGCGGGAAATCTTGTCGATTTCGTCGATGTAGACAATGCCCATCTGGGCTTTTTCTACATCGTAGTCACATTTCTGCAACAGCTTCTGAATGATGTTCTCGACATCTTCACCTACGTAACCGGCCTCGGTGAGGGTGGTTGCGTCGGCGATGGTGAACGGAACGTTCAGCAAGCGGGCCAGCGTTTCGGCCAGCAGGGTCTTACCCGAGCCGGTCGGGCCGATCAGCAGGATGTTGCTCTTGCCGAGTTCGACGTCGTCAGCCTTTTTGTCACGCTGATTCAGGCGCTTGTAGTGGTTGTACACCGCTACGGCCAAAACCTTTTTTGCACGCTCCTGACCAATGACGTACTGGTCAAGGATGCCGCTGATTTCTTTAGGCGAAGGCAATTTATGCGCGCTGCTTTCGGCCTGGGCTTCCTGCACCTCCTCGCGGATGATGTCATTGCACAGGTCGACGCACTCGTCGCAGATAAAGACCGAGGGGCCGGCAATCAATTTGCGCACTTCATGCTGGCTTTTGCCACAGAAGGAGCAATAGAGCAGCTTGCCGTTGTCCTCGCCGTTGCGGGTGTCAGTCATTCGTTCGATCCAAATCCGATAGGCTTGCAACACAAGATGAAGGCTATTGCGGGCTTTTTCAAGCCCGCTGGTGATCAGACCAGCCGACCAAGCCTGTTTTGAGCTGCTTATTTTTAAGCTGGACGCTGATTGATCACTTCATCGATCAGACCGTATTCCTTCGCAGCTTCTGCACTCATGAAGTTGTCGCGGTTGGTATCGCGCTCGATTTCTTCCAGAGTACGGCCGCTGTGCTTGGCCATCAGCGTGTTCAGACGCTCGCGAATGAAGAGGATTTCCTTGGCATGGATTTCGATGTCCGACGCCTGGCCCTGGAAACCGCCCAGTGGCTGGTGAATCATCACGCGCGAGTTTGGCAGGCAGAAACGCTTGCCCGGCGCACCGGCAGTCAGCAGGAACGCGCCCATGCTGCAGGCCTGACCGATGCAAGTGGTCGATACGTTGGGTTTGATGAACTGCATGGTGTCGTAGATCGACATGCCCGCTGTCACCGAACCGCCCGGGGAGTTGATATAGAGATGGATGTCCTTGTCCGGGTTTTCCGCTTCAAGGAACAGCAATTGCGCACAGATCAGGTTGGCCATGTAGTCCTCTACAGGACCCACCAGAAAGATTACACGCTCCTTCAGAAGGCGCGAGTAGATGTCATAGGCGCGCTCGCCACGAGCAGATTGCTCGACAACCATCGGGACCAGGCCGCCTGCGGCCTGGATATCAGAGTTCTGCTGAATATACGAATTACGGAACATGCTCTGCAGTCACTCCCAAATAGTTATGTCTTGAATACGCATAAGCCAGCTCGAGAGCTGGCTTATGGTGTGCACTTCTAACGCAAAAACAATCAGTCGGCTTTTGGAGCTTCTACCGGCTTGACCGCTTCTTCGTAAGAGACCGATTTGTCGGTCACGCTAGCTTTCTGCAGAACAGTATCCACAACTTGTTCTTCCAGCACAACCGAACGCACTTCGTTCAGTTGCTGCTCGTTCTTGTAGTACCAGGACACGACCTGCTCAGGCTCTTGATAAGCCGAAGCCATTTCCTGAATCATGTCACGAACACGAGCTTCGTCAGGCTTCAGGTCGAACTGCTTGACCACTTCAGCCACGATCAGGCCCAGCACGACGCGGCGCTTGGCTTGCTCTTCGAACAGCTCGGCCGGCAGTTGGTCAGGCTTGATGTTGCCACCGAACTGCTGAACAGCCTGCACGCGCAGACGGTCAACTTCGTTGGACAGCAGCGCCTTTGGCACTTCGATCGGGTTGGTGGCCAGCAGACCGTCCATGACCTGATTCTTGACCTTGGACTTGATCGCCTGACGCAGTTCACGCTCCATGTTCTTGCGAACTTCGGTGCGGAAACCGTCGATGCCGCTTTCCTTGATGCCGAATTGAGCGAAGAACTCTTCGTTCAGCTCTGGCAGTTTTGGCTCGGAAACGGTGTTGACCGTCACGGTGAACTCGGCGGTTTTGCCAGCCAGGTCCAGGTTCTGATAGTCCTCTGGGAAGGTCAGGTTCAGAACGCGCTCTTCACCGGCTTTAGCGCCAACCAGGCCTTCTTCGAAGCCAGGGATCATGCGACCGGAACCCAGCACCAGCTGAGTGCCTTTGGCGGAGCCGCCAGCGAATGCTTCGCCGTCAACCTTGCCAACGAAATCGATGTTCAGCTGATCTTCGTTCTGGGCAGCACGATCGGCCACTTCGAAACGGGTGTTCTGCTTGCGCAGGATGTCGAGCATTTTGTCCAGGTCAGCGTCAGCCACGTCAGCGCTCAGGCGCTCAACGGTGATGCCTTCGAAACCGGCAACGGTGAACTCAGGGAACACTTCGAATACGGCTACGTATTCCAGGTCTTTGCCAGCTTCGAGCGACTTCGGCTCGATCGACGGCGAACCGGCCGGGTTCAGCTTCTGCTCAACCACAGCTTCGTAAAAGGAGGACTGGATCACGTCGCCTACAGCTTCCTGGCGAGCATCAGCACCGAAACGGCGCTTGATTTCGCTCATTGGCACTTTGCCTGGACGGAAGCCAGCAATCTTGGCCTTTTGGGCGGTCTGCTGCAGACGCTTGTTGACCTGAGTCTCGATGCGCTCAGCCGGCACGGTGACGCTCATGCGGCGCTCGAGAGCAGTAGTATTTTCAACAGAAACTTGCATGGATATTCCTCGTTGCACAGACGTTAGCCGGCCGTTTCCGACCCCAGAATCAAGGGCATGCATTCTAGTGGGTCAAACTCAAGAAGTCACCCTACTGAAAACGGGTAAAAAAACAGCAGGCAATTTATCGGGACCGCCGCACGAATACAGCACGCCCCACAGGCGAATACAACCAATCACGCCAGGGCTCTGCGCCAACCTCTTCTATATATAGAAGAGACTGCCAATCACTCCCTGACGACCGCTCCCGCAAGCAGGACCGGCAAGCAGCGCAGCGTCATCGTGGCGCACAAATACGACGAACTGCCCTACTCCTGCGACCTGAAACCGGCAATCGCCGGATTTCCAAACCACTAAAACAAAAAAGGCGCCAGACTGTTAAATCTGGCGCCTTTCGAAATATGGGGTGGACGATGGGGATCGAACCCACGACAACGGGAGTCACAATCCCGTGCTCTACCAACTGAGCTACGCCCACCATATTGCGTAACAAAAAAGCCAAATAACTTCTTTGTTGAAACCCCACCCGGCACAAGGCATGAATGAAGCTTTAATTGGTGCGGATGAAGAGACTCGAACTCTTACGCCTCGCGGCGCTGGAACCTAAATCCAGTGTGTCTACCAATTCCACCACATCCGCAGATGAAGCTTTTAAAGCAAAGGCGCCAGACTGTTACATCCGGCGCCTTTCGAAATATGGGGTGGACGATGGGGATCGAACCCACGACAACGGGAGTCACAATCCCGTGCTCTACCAACTGAGCTACGCCCACCATATCGCGCTACTTGTGCCAAAGCTGCCTAATGGCGCACCCGGCAGGACTCGAACCTGCGACCATCCGCTTAGAAGGCGGATGCTCTATCCAGCTGAGCTACGGGCGCCTTATTAATCTGTACTCTTAAAGGACTACAAACTAAGTGCTTTCCAGTGTCACAGAATCGTAATTCCGCTTCACCTTCTTAACCAGTGCTAGGCTGTGCCCGACAAGTGCGACGAATAGTATAGAGCGCTCCGAAGGTCGTCAAATCCTTTTTGAAAAAAATTCATTTAATTAAAGGAGTTAGGGGAATTTGCTGACCAAGCGCCTTTGCCCTCATCGCTCGACATGCGAGAATGCGTTCTCATTTTTTCCCCTCTCGATGGTTAATCACGCGCAATGACTGCACAACTAATCGACGGCAAATCGATCGCCGCCAGCCTGCGCCAGCAGATCGCCCAACGTGTTGCCGAGCGTCGCCAGCAAGGCCTGCGCACGCCCGGCCTCGCGGTGATCCTGGTCGGCAGCGATCCTGCCTCTCAGGTTTATGTCTCGCACAAGCGTAAAGACTGTGAAGAGGTCGGTTTCCTCTCTCAAGCCTACGACCTGCCCGCCGAAACCACGCAAGAAGCATTGACCGATCTGATCGATCGTCTCAACGACGATCCGGCAATCGACGGCGTGCTGCTGCAACTGCCGCTGCCCGAGCACCTGGACGCTTCCAAACTGCTGGAGCGCATCCGCCCGGACAAAGACGTCGACGGCTTCCATCCTTATAACGTCGGTCGCCTGGCACAGCGCATTCCGTTGCTGCGCCCATGCACCCCTAAAGGCATCATGACGCTGCTGGAAAGCACGGGTGTGGACCTTTATGGTCTGGATGCAGTGGTGGTTGGCGCGTCCAACATCGTCGGTCGCCCGATGGCGATGGAACTGCTGCTGGCCGGTTGCACCGTCACTGTCACGCACCGCTTCACCAAGGATCTGGCCGGACACATCGGCCGTGCCGATCTGGTCGTCGTGGCCGCCGGCAAGCCGGGTCTGGTCAAGGGCGAGTGGATCAAGGAAGGTGCGATCGTGATCGACGTCGGCATCAACCGCCAGGACGACGGCAAACTGGTCGGTGACGTGGTGTATGACACCGCCCTGCCCCGCGCCGGCTGGATTACGCCAGTACCGGGCGGCGTTGGCCCGATGACCCGTGCCTGCCTGCTGGAAAACACCCTCTACGCAGCGGAAACCCTGCACGCCTGAGGCGTATTTTGCACCGTTGAAAAACCCGCCTCGTGCGGGTTTTTTCATGCCTGAGAAAAAACACTAACCGTTCGCCGGAAACCCCTCTTTTTACAGGCCTTTTCACGAGTTTTTCAGGTCATTCAAACAACCATCGACAGATCTTCAGCCATACTCCTAGAATGCGACGCTTTGAAGAAATAACCCGTTACAAACTAACGGAATATCCAACCTTTATGAGTTCGCCCGCGTGAAAATTCGTCTTTCGATTCTGAGCCTGTTTTTCGCTTTTACAGGCACATTCATCACGCCAACGATCAACGCTGCGGAAACCACCGCTGCCCCTCGCGATGCTTCGACACTGAAGATCGCCTCCGGCAGCGCTCTGCTCATGGATATGCAGACCAATAAAGTCATTTATTCCAGCAACCCTGACGTGATCGTCCCGATCGCCTCCGTCAGCAAGCTGATGACCGGTTTGGTGGTGGTCGAAGCCCGGCAGAACATGGACGAATGGATCAATGTCGATATCAGCAACACGCCGGAAATGAAGGGCGTGTTCTCCCGAGTCAAACTCAAGAGTGAACTGCCGCGCCGCGAAATGCTGCTGATCGCCCTGATGTCCTCGGAAAACCGCGCCGCCGCCAGCCTCGCCCATCACTACCCCGGTGGTTATGCAGCGTTTATTGCTGCGATGAACGCCAAGGCCAAGGCACTGGGCATGAACCACACCCACTACGTTGAACCGACCGGCCTGTCGGAGCGCAACGTTTCGACGGCCCGCGACCTGAGCAAGCTGCTGGTAGCGGCGAGCAAACATCCGATTCTCAGCGAGCTGACCACTACCAAGGAAAAGACCGTTTCGTTCCGCAAACCCAATTACACCCTGGGCTTTCGCAACACCGATCATTTGGTGAACAAAGCCGACTGGGACATCAAGATCACCAAAACCGGCTTCACCAACCCGGCCGGTCATTGCCTGGTCCTGGTGACGAAGATGGGCAATCGCCCCGTCGCCCTGGTGATTCTCGACGCGTTTGGCAAATACACCCATTTTGCCGATGCCAGCCGTATCCGCAGTTGGGTGGAAACCGGCAGAAGCGCCAGCGTTCCGGCAGTGGCGCAGCAATACAAAGCGGATAAAAACCTCAAGTCGCGGCAGAGCGGCGTGGTTGAGGCTTCGAAGTAATTCAACACGCTTTCAGACAGATTTCCCCGAGGTGAGGGAGCTTGCTCCCTCACTACAAAGGCAGTCCGCCGGTCAGCCTTGCTCAATCATTGGGCAATGGCATCTGATCATCATCCGGGATGCCATCGCCCTTTTGCGGATCTGGTAACAGTCCGGGCGCCACCAACGGTCGGGCCAACGGGTCGCGCAGCGCGCTGTCCGGGTCCAGCACCGGGTCGATATCGGTCTCGGGCGTGGTCGGCACGCTGTCCGGTTTTTGGTCATCGAAGCTTGAATCGGTACTCATACGCACCTCACATCAAGGTTTCAGATTGGCTAAGGGATCGTAGGGCCTGGCAGGTTTTTTCGGGTCCTCGCCGGGCACCACATCGAGAGGCGCCTTGGCCGGGCCGACAGGGTCGACCTGCGGATCATCGAGGTCAGGCGAGTCCGGATCAAACCCCAGATCATCTCCCGAGGAATGCTCGGAAGAATGCGGGCCTTTCGGTGATGGGGAATCTGTCATGTCGCCTCCTGGTTCACCCGCGAAAAGCGGGCTCTATGATTTGGAGGGTTGCCGGGCGCAGTCGTGCCCGGCAAATGACGAACGGAGCCTCAGTGCGCAGCCAGCGCCTTGCGCGCCTGTGCCGCTTCGTTTTCCTGACCGGCCTGAGCCAGCTCATCGGCCGCCTTGAGCCAACGGCCACGGTCGACTGCCGCCGGAATCTGCGAAGGTTTCTGAATCAGGATCGCCCAGCCACCTGACTTCTCCAGCGCCGATTCGAAGGAACTGAAGCTCATCAGTTCGCGACGGTTCATACCGGCACGCAGCAGCACCTTCTGTTTATTGCGGTCATAGCCGGACAGGATCGCGTAACGCGGTTCCGCCCAGAACGCCGCGCCCTCGCTGAAACGCACCATCACCGGGTATCCCGCCGCGACCTGCGTCAGCAGCGCCGGCAGGTTGGCGTCCAGCGGGTAGACCACCATGCCGTACTCGCGGGCCAGGTTCTGGATATTCTCTTGCAGCTTGTCTTCGCCACCGGGCAGGTGCAGCGGTTTTTCCAGCAGGCCCGGGGTGGTCACGATGCCCTGCTGCGACAACAGGCTCGCCAACACTTGCGGCCCACTCTGATGGGCGTCGCCCCGATAGAACGTACCACTGAGTTCGACCCGCTCCGGCAAACGCTTGACCTCTGGCGCCACACTGCCCGCACAACCGGCCAGCAGCGCCGCGCAACCGGCCGCCAGCAGCGCCACACGAATTCGAGAAAATACCTGGACCATCGTTACTCTCTGTTCAGACGCCGGTCATCGTGTTCCGGCAACGCCAGCGATCATAGGGCCGCGCACGGCTGCGGTATAGCCTTAAACCGTAGCCGCAGCGTTTGCATAGAGCGAACTGATTGGTCACCAGCGACCTTTGGTCAATAGCCTGAAACACCGCATTGTCTAGACTGTCACTGAAACAGAGCGAATTGAATAAGTGTGCGCCCGATGCAGGGCGAAGAGGAGGCACTGATGAGCCTGACCATGACCATCGTGATGTTGATTGCCGGCTGGCTGGCCGTTGCCACCGCCATGCTGTGGGGTGTGCTGCGTATTGCCCGGCGCCACCATCATCCTGTCGATTTGGCGCCGACTCACAAACCGGAAAAACAACGCGTGCGCCACGCGACTGCGCACTGACAGGTCGTTTGACATAAACCCGATGCAAGCGCTGCCGCAGACCGCGATCCATTGATCATGAACGTCAAAAGATCGCAGCCTTCGGCAGTTCCTGCATAAAGCAAAAGGCCGGCTGGACTCCAGGAGTCCAGCCGGCCTTTTTACTTGGTTGCCGATTAAGCCTGCTGAGCGAGCTTCTTCTGCTTCGTCCGGCGCGACAGCATGTTCAGCACTTCAATCGCTGCCGAGAACGCCATCGCCGCATACACATAGCCTTTCGGTACGTGGGCGCCGAAGCCTTCGGCGATCAGCGTCATGCCGATCATGATCAGGAAGCCCAGGGCCAGCATCACCACCGTCGGGTTGTCGTTGATGAACTTGGCCAGAGGCTCAGCCGCGAACAGCATCACCAGCACCGAGACCACCACCGCGATCACCATGATCGGCAAGTGCTCAGTCATGCCCACCGCAGTAATGATGCTGTCGATGGAGAACACCATGTCCAGCATCAAGATCTGACCGATGGCGGCAGCAAAACCCAGAGTCACGGTCGATGTCGCGGTTTTCGGGTCTTCCGGCGCCGGGTCCATGCTGTGATGGATCTCGGTCGTGGCTTTCCACACCAGGAACAGACCACCGGCAATCAGGATCATGTCCTTCCAGGAGAATGCCTGGCCCATGATTTCAATCACAGGGGCGGTCAACTGCACGATAAAGGCGATGGTGCTCAACAGGGCCAGACGCAGAATCAACGCCATGCCGATACCGATGCGACGGGCTTTCTGCCGATGCTGCTCGGGCAGTTTGTTGGTCAGGATCGAGATAAAGATCAGGTTATCGATGCCGAGCACGATCTCCATCACCACCAGTGTGGCCAAAGCAACCCAGGCGGCAGGGCTGGCGGCGAGTTCTAATAGATATTCCATGGGTCAGTCCTGACTCGTTGTACGACGGTTTAAATGGTCTTGGAGGAAGATTCGGATTTTTCCGCGTCTTTTTCCGGTGTTTCTTTTTTCTCGATCAACCCGCCCGTGGCGTCACTCAGCGCTTGTTCGGCGGCCTTGTGGGTGTCGTCGATGGCCTGCTTGGCGCTTTCGGCGGCTTTGCCCATCAACTGCTGGGCGCTCTTTTCCGCCTGATCGCAACCGGCCATGAGCAGTAAAGACGTAAACATCAACGCAGGGATTGTGTATTTCATTGGGCTTTCCTTCGAATGAACAGACAGGGTCGCAGACCGGCCGTCGATGGCTGGGCATTCTAGGCAAGCAGACACTTCAGGAAAATTCGTATTTTTAGCGGCTATACTTCGGTTTTTACGAACCCAAACATTCATGCAGGAGCTGCCGCAGGCTGCGATCTTTGTTTCTTGAAAAACAGGATCAAAGGATCACAGCCTCCGGCAGCGCCCACACAAGGACTGCGGGCTTATGCTCAATTACCGACAATTGCATTATTTCTGGGTGGTCGCCAAGACCGGCAGCATCGTGCGCGCCTGCGAACAGTTGAACCTGACGCCACAGACCATCAGCGGGCAGATTTCGCTGCTTGAACAAACCTACGGCATAGAGTTGTTCCGACGGGTCGGCCGGCAACTTGAACTGACCGAAGCCGGGCGCCAGGCCCTGCCCTACGCCGAGCAGATGTTCCAGCTCGGCGGCGAGCTGGAACTGATGCTGCGCGCGCAACCCAATGAACAGCAGATCCTGTTTCGGGTCGGCGTGGCGGACGTGGTGCCCAAGTCCATCGTCTACCGGCTGATCGCGCCGACCATGGAGCTGAACGAGCCGCTGCGCATCACCTGCCGCGAAGACAAACTCGAACGTTTGCTGGCGGACCTGGCGATCCAGCGCCTGGATCTGGTGATCTCCGACAGCCCGATGCCTTCGCACCTCGACATCAAGGGCTACAGTCAGAAACTCGGTGAATGCGGGATCAGTTTCTTCGCCACCGCGCAGCTGGCGGCTCAATACGGACAAGACTTCCCGCGCAGCCTCCACGGCGCCCCCTTATTGATTCCCGGAGCGGAAACCGTGGTGCGCAGCCGTTTGCAGCGCTGGTTCGCCGAGCAGCAGGTCCAGCCGCAAATCGTCGGCGAATTCGATGACAGTGCCTTGATGCAGGCGTTCGGCCAGTCCGGCAGCGGGATTTTTATCGGCCCGAGCGTGATTGCCGATGAAGTGAAGCGCCAGTACGGCGTGGAATTGATTGGCCAGACGGACGCGGTGACCGAGTCGTTCTACGCGATTTCGGTAGAACGCAAGGTCAAGCACCCCGGCATTGTGGCGATTACCGAAGGTGCCCGACGCGAGCTGTTTACCGCGCTATGACGCTTGCGCGCAGGCGTCGCGCGGCTTGAGGGTCATCAGCACCATGGCGAGGAACACCGACAGCAGGATGAACCCGGCGGCGGCGAACCCGAGGAAGCCCAGACCGGCACTGTCGATCACCCGTCCACCGATCATCGCGCCCAGGCCGATCCCCAGGTTGGCCCCGGCGATGTTCAACGAAGCGGCAAACGCGGGCGCTTCCGGTGCGGCTTTCATCAGGCGCACATGGCTGACCAGGAACAACGCAGCCTGAGTCACGCCCCAGATCCCCATTGCCACCGCCAGGCCCAGCGGCGAATGGATGTTCGGCACCAGCGACACCATGCCGGCAATCATGAACGCGCAGAACAACACCGACGCCCCGAGCGGATGACGATCCACCGCACGGCCACCCAGCGAGTTGCCGATCAAGCCGACCGCACCGAAGCCCATCAGGCACCAGCCGACCACCGTGCCATTGAAACCGGCCAGGCGCTCAAGGATGTCCGCCAGATACGTATAAGCAGTAAACATGCCGCTAAACACCAGGATCGACAGCAGGATGTGCCCGATCATCAACGGACTGCGCAGGATCTTGAACTGCGAGCGGAAACTGACCTGATGCTGGTGCAGGCTGGTCTTGGGCAGGTAAACAAACAACAGCAAGGCCTTGGCAAACGCGATCACCGCCAGAATGCCAAAGGCACTGCGCCAGCCGAACGCATCGGAAATCAGCGTACCGACCGGAATGCCGAACACCGTGGCACAGACAATCCCGAAGCCGATCTTGGCGATGGCGCGACCGGCGTAATCCGGCCCGACAATGTCCACCGCCGTTTCACTGGCCAGCGCCCAGAACACCGGCAGCCCCAGCGCCGGGATCAATCGGGCAATCGCCATGACCCAGATATTCGGCGCCAGCGCGGCCACGGTATTGGCCAGACCGAACATGATCAGGATGGTGATAAACAGCCGGCGGCGCTCGAATCGGGCGAAATACGCAGTAAGGAATGGCCCGAACATCGCGACCGTAAAAGCGAATAGAGTGACCAGCAATCCGGCCTGCGGGATGGTGACTTCAAGGTCTCGGGCAATCGCCGGCAGCAGGCCGACGATAACGAATTCCGTGGTCAGCACCGTGAAACCGGCGGCGGACAACAGAAGAATGGGCAACAGCATGCGCAACTCCAGCAAAACGACGACACCAGCGTTGACCCGGAGGTCCGCTGGCAGAGTTTGAAAATGAGGATGGAGAATCTTAACAGAGAGTGTCCGCACTGACTTGCACAAACCTGTCGATCTTGCCGACATGATCGGTGGCAGATCGTCACAGGCCTGAAGGATAAGGCCTGCGCTGTGATAAAGTCCGCGCCCTGAAAAACGTACAGCTTGTTCAACGCCGAGTTTATTAGCGTTGATATCGCATCAGCACGTTCGCGGCATGACGGTGGCCTGCCCCCGCTTTAACGCTACCCTCATGCACCTTGCACCCCTATAAAAAATCAGAGATGCCGTTATGACCGCTTCATCCCCTTCTCTCCTGCAACGCCTCAAGAACCTGAGCCTGGTCACGCAGATCCTGATCGGCCTGATCGCCGGTATCGCCCTGGCGCTGTTCGCCCCGGAAGCGGCGAAAAGCACTGCGTTTATCGGCAAAGTGTTTGTTTCGGCACTGAAAGCCGTGGCACCGATTCTGGTATTCGTGCTGGTGATGGCCTCGATCGCCAACCACAAGCACGGCCAGGAAACCCATATCCGGCCGATTCTGTTCCTGTACCTGCTGGGCACCTTCGCGGCAGCCGTTGTGGCGGTGATTGCCAGCATGACCTTTCCCTCGCATCTGGTGCTGTCCACCGATAACGTTTCGGTGACCGCACCGGGCGGCATTGGCGAAGTGCTGCAAAGCCTGTTGCTGAGCGTGGTGGATAACCCGGTCAACGCGCTGATCAACGCCAACTTCATCGGCATTCTGGCCTGGGCGATCGGCATGGGCGTCGCGATTCGCCATGCCGGCGACACCACCCGTGAAGTGCTCGGCGACCTGTCGAACGGCGTGACCCTGATCGTGCGCGTGGTGATTCGTTTTGCACCGCTGGGTATTTTCGGGCTGGTGGCGTCGACCCTGGCCACCTCCGGTTTCGACGCACTGATCGGCTATGCGCACCTGCTGGCGGTGCTGCTCGGTTGCATGCTGTTCGTGGCGCTGGTGATGAACCCGCTGATCGTGTTCTGGAAGCTGCGTCGCAACCCGTATCCGCTGACCCTCAAGTGCCTGCGCGAAAGCGGCATCACCGCGTTCTTCACCCGCAGTTCGGCGGCGAACATTCCGGTCAACCTGGAGCTGAGCAAGCGCCTGGGCCTGCATGAAGACACCTATTCGGTGTCGATCCCGCTGGGCGCGACCATCAACATGGCCGGTGCGGCGATCACCATCACTGTGCTGTCCCTGGCGGCCGTGCACACCCTCGGCATTGCCGTGGACATTCCGACCGCAATCTTGCTCAGCGTCGTCGCGGCGATCTGCGCGTGCGGCGCTTCGGGTGTGGCCGGCGGTTCGCTGCTGTTGATCCCCCTGGCGTGCAGCCTGTTCGGTATCCCGAGCGAGATTGCCATGCAGGTAGTGGCAGTGGGCTTCATCATTGGCGTGCTGCAGGATTCGGCGGAGACGGCGTTGAATTCGTCTACCGACGTACTGTTTACCGCAGCAGCGTGCCTGGGCGAAGAAGCGAAAGCCCAACGCACCGCCTGACACCCGACCTTGTGGGAGCGAGCAGGCTCGCTCCTGCCCAGAAAAACAAAAAGCCCGCCAAGGCGTAAACCTTGGCGGGCTTTTTTGTTGCCGGGTGTTTTAGAACGCGCCCATGTAATCGCGTTTACCCACTTCAACACCGTTGTGACGCAGCAGTGCGTAGGTGGTGGTGACGTGGAAGAAGAACTGCGGCAGGCCGTAGGTCAGCAGATAAGCCTGACCGCTGAAGCGCTTCTCTTTCGGCGTGCCCGGACGGGTCACGATCTCGATGCCTTCCTTGCCATTGATCTGCTCAGGCTTGATCTCGCCGATGAAGGCCAGAACCTTGGCGATCAGCGCTTGCAGCTCGGCGAAGGTGGTTTCGCTGTCGTCGTACTTCGGCAACTCGACTTCGGCCAGACGCGCGGAAACGCCTTTGGCGAAATCAACGGCGATCTGGACCTGACGGATCAGCGGAAACATGTCCGGGTACAGGCGTGCCTGCAGGAAAGCGTTCGGGTCGATGTTTTTCTCGGTGGCGTGGGCTTCAGCCTTCTTCAGCACATCGCTCATGGCGTTGAGCATTTGTTGAAAAACCGGGACAGATGCGGCGTACAGGGAAATGGTCATGGCAGTCTCGTGTGATGGCTGGGTGGAACGTGGAGGCGATTATAGCCATGCTTGATGACCGCACGGCTTGCCTTTTGTTTGGCAAGGATTAGGCTAGGCGCCTTCGACTGCAGAGGGAACGCGCGATGACCACAGAACTTGAAGCAACCTTCGACGAGCCACGGCTCAACGCCACGGAAATCCGCATTCTCGGTGCGCTGATCGAGAAACAGGCGACCAGCCCGGAAACCTATCCGCTGACGCTCAATGCACTGGTACTCGCGTGCAACCAGAAAACCAGCCGGGAACCGGTGATGAACCTGACCCAGGGCCAGGTCGGCCAGAGCCTGCGTGCCCTTGAGGGCCGTGGTTTCGCCAAGCTGGTGATGGGCAGTCGTGCCGACCGTTGGGAGCACAAGGTCGACAAGGCGCTGGAACTGGTGCCAGCCCAGGTGGTGCTCAGCGGACTGATGTTTCTGCGTGGCCCGCAAACCGTCAATGAGCTGCTGACACGCAGCGGCCGCATGCATGACTTTGAAGATGCCGAGCAAGTGGTGCACCAGCTCGAGCGCCTGATCGCACGCGGACTGGCGGTGCTGATCCCGCGTCAGGCCGGGCAGCGCGAAGACCGTTACACCCATGCGCTGGGCGATCCGGCAGACATCGAGGCGATCATGGCAGCGCGGCAGAATCCGCAGGAACGTGCGGGCACAGGCGTTTCCGTAGAACGCATCGAAGAGCTGGAAGCGCGAATTGCTGCGCTGGAAGAACGCCTGGCACGCCTCGAATAAACACAGCAGTTTTACGGTGGGAGCGAGCCCGCTCCCACCGCCTGCTGGCGATCAGGCCCGCCCGCTCAGCGAAACAATCAGCTCCGTGCGAAATTCACCGCCGCCGCAAACTGCTCCTCCGTCGGCCGCACCCCGGTGTACAGCACAAACTGCTCCAGCGCCTGGATCGCAATCACTTCCAGCCCGGTAATCACCCGCTTGCCTTCAGCGCGAGCACGCACGATCAGCGGCGTTTCTGACGGGATCGCCACCACATCGAACACCGTGTCCGCCGCGTTGATCACTTCAGGTTCGAACGCCAGTTGCCCCGCCTCCGGCCCGCCATCCATCCCCACCGGTGTGACATTGATCAGCATCTGCGGGCGCTCATCGCCCAGTTCGGCTTGCCAGCGATAGCCCAGCGATTCGGCCAGTGCCCGCCCGGCGCGCTCGTTACGGGCGACGATCAAGCCGTTTTTATAGCCACCGTCGCGCAAGGCAATGGCCACCGCTTTGCCCATGCCGCCACTGCCGCGCAAGGCAAAAGTCGAATCCTTGGGCACGGCGTGGGTTTCCAACAGTTGCGCAACCGCAATGTAATCGGTGTTGTAGGCCTTGAGATGGCCTTGGGTGTTGACGATGGTGTTGATCGACTGGATCGCCGCCGCCGACGCGTCCAACTCATCGACCAATGCGATGCAGGCTTCCTTGAACGGCATCGACACGCCGCAACCGCGAATGCCCAAGGCGCGAATGCCGCCGACTGCGCCGGGCAGGTCTTGGCTGCTGAACGCCTTGTAGTAGAAGTTCAGGCCCAACTGCTCATACAAATGATTATGAAAACGCAGACCGAAATTCCCCGGCCGGCCGGACAGGGACATGCACAGCTGGGTGTCTTTGTTCGGGTTCATCTGCATGAAATCTCTCCTTCAAACGCACTTTCGGATGGACGGGATTAGCCAGCCCATCAGGTTCTGAACGATCATAGCGGCCTGTTTTAAACGTGTGCCGCGGCCAGCGCATGGCCCAGTAAAGAAGCCGGTACAGACCTTACACAAAATTTACCCAGCGGCTGTGCTGATTTTCCGAATTTCGCTGTCTTAGAGATATCCCCGCGACAACTGTGGGCCTGGTGCAGGCCCCGATGCCGGGTTGAAGAACCGAGGAATTATCATGATTCGTAAACTCCCTATCGTCGCCCTGCTGATCGGTGCCTTTGCTGTCACAGGGCAAGCAGAAGCCCATGGCGGTGGCTGGCAGGGGCCGGCAGTGTTTGGCGCAATCGTCGGCTCGGCCATCATCGGTTCGGCGCTTATCAACCAGGATCGCCCGGTTTATGTGCAACAGGCGCCGGTGTATGCGCCGCCACCGGTCTATGTGCAGCAACCACCGCCACCGGTCTACTACCAGCCAGCGCCGGTGTATGTGCAACAACCGGTGTACGTGCAACCGGCTCCGGTGTATTACGGCCCGCCGCGTGGCTATTACGGTCGCCCGCACTATTACGGTGGCCCACGCTGGTAACCGAAAACAAAGAGCCCCGCTTTATAGAGCGGGGCTTTTTTATGACCGCCGGTCGGCCAGGGTCTGAAAAAATCTCGCCAAGGTCGCTGTGGAGACAGTCTCACCCGCTAAAGTCGGCATGATGGTTGCGAGCGTTATGGTCTTTTGCACACAACGGTCATCTTTTTGTCATGACGGAACCGCAATCTGAATCCGTCCGCAAACAACAGGTTGATAAGAACAAGGACGATTACATGCCTACACAAAACCCGCACCGCATTGTCGGCCTCTGCACCTCCAGCAAGGTGTACAGCGCCCTGACCGAGCTCAAGCACCTTGAAGGTCACCGTTGTGCCAAGTTTCTCTCGCTACTGACGGAGAACCTCGTGCACAAGGGCTTGCTCAACGAGCGCGAGGTCATGCACATGCTCGATCAAGTGGTCGATTGATCAGCCCTCAACGGCATCAATGACTACTATCGAAAGCGTTGATTGTCCCTGCAACCGTTGAATCCCTAAGGTAGCCCCATCGTTTGATGGAGGTCCTTGTCATGGCTCAGGTTCAAATCATGTCCGTTATCGGCAGCGCCGTTCCCGCCGCGCTCAGAGCGTCGGGCCTGCTCGCCTGCTGGTATCTGGTGCGCGATGGCGAGCCGATCAGCGGCCCGCTCACCTCGCTGCCGGCGGCGCAGGCCTTGTCGCAGAAAATCGTTGGCGAGCCGTTTCAAGCCTAAGGCAACTGGACTTTCGGTTTGGTCTCGATGAACAGCGCCCAACTGGACATGAACAGGGCCGCGATCAACGGGCCAATGACAAAGCCGTTGAGACCGAACACCGCGAGGCCACCAAGGGTCGAGATCAGGATCAAGTAATCGGGCATACGCGTGTCCTTGCCCACCAGAATCGGGCGCAGCACGTTGTCGACCAAGCCGATCACAAACACCCCGAACAACGCCAACACCACGCCTTGCCAAATCATCCCGCTGAGCAGGAAATACACCGCCACCGGCGCCCAGACAATCCCCGCCCCCACCGCCGGCAACAGCGACAGAAAGCCCATCAGCACGGCCCACAGCAGTGCGCTGGGGATGTCGAGAAACCAGAAAATCGCCCCGCCCAATGCGCCCTGAGTGACCGCTACCACCAGGTTGCCCTTCACCGTTGCGCGCACTACCCGGTTGAACTTCAACTGCAAACGCCGTTTGTGACTCTCTTCCAGCGGTACGGCCGTACGCACCTTGCGCACCAGCTCGGCGCCATCGCGCAGAAAGAAAAACAGCAGGTACAGCATGATGCCAAAGCTGACCACGAACTCGAACGTGCCCTGACCGAAACTGAAGGCCTGAGTGGCCAGTACCTGACTGCCCTGCATCGACGCCTTGACGATTTTCTCGCGCAGACCGTTGAGTTCGCCCATGCCGAAGCGATCAAGCAAATGCTGAAAGTAAGGCGGCAGACTGTGTTTGAACTGCGCCAGATAGGCGCCGATGTCCAGTTGACCGCTTTCGATGTTGTTGTACAGCGTCGCGCCTTCCTGGACCAATAACACGCTGAGGATGATGACCGGCAGAATCGCAATGATCAGGCAAATGCCCAGGGTGCACAAAGCAGTCAGGTTGCGTTGCCAGCCGAATTTCTGCTGTAACCGGCGTTGCATCGGCGCAAACAGGATGCCGAGGATCACCGCCCAGAACACCGCGCCATAAAACGGCAGCAGGATCCAGATAAACGCCACCGTGACCAGCAACAGCAGCACGGTGAGGGATTTGAATTGAAGATTTTTTTGGTTCATGTCCGATCCATGTCAGTCAGGCGTCATGCACGCCCCGAACCTTAGTCAATCGGGGCCTGCACGAGTGCCATCTTTATTCATGGAGCATAGTTGCGGATCAGCCTGAGCCCGCTTATTGAACCGGCAAACGGACGATTTGTCCGGTGCTCAAGACATCGCCGAACGTGTCCTCGATTTCCGCCAGCGCAGCCTTGTGCAGGGAGTCCTTGTCGATGGCCGTGCCATTGGCACGGGTAATGGCGCGGGTTGCCGAGGCATCGGCGGCGACAATCACGCTGTAACCGAGCGGCACTGCATCCCGCGCGGCTCCAGCCACACAGGCGTGAGTCATCAGGCCCGAGACGATCAGCGTGTCGATGCCGGAGGTTTTCAGGCGCTGGTTCAGATCGGTGCTGGCAAATACGCTGACGGTGTTCTTTTGCAGCACGACGTCTTGCGCCCGTGGCTGCATGTCCCGGTGAAACTTCACCGTATCGCCATTGCTGGCAAACACCGGCGAACCGGCCGGCGCAACGTGCTGCACGTGGTACACCGGAATGTGGTGGCGGTCGGCGAAAGTGATCAGTTCACGGGTTTTCGCCAGTGCAGCAGCACCGTCCGGGATCGGCAGCCTGCCGCTGAAGTATTCGTTCTGGAAATCGATCACCAGCAAGGCGGTTTTGCCGGCGGGCAATTGGCTGAGCGGAGTCGCGCCGGACATCGCCCGAAGGGTCGGCTGACTGTCGGCAACTGCGCCAGTGCTGGCCAGCACCCCGGAAAATGCACAGGCACTGAGGAAACGGCGGGTGAAGCGCTGCATGGGAATGTCCTTGCTCGGTTGAATGATGGGCAAAGGTTAAGAACTCGCCGCCGGGCAGAAAACACGACAAGCAGCACATCATCTGTGCTGCTTTTGCACAGATCGGCGCGACGCGCCGAAACATAGATCCAGATCAATAACCCGCGCGGACATCCGCCTTACGCTGCCGCGCTTTTGCCATCGACGCCGCCATGACTCTCACCCAAGCCCTCACCGCCCCGGAATTGCTCGCCCCCGCCGGCACCCTGAAAAACATGCGTTACGCCTTCGCCTACGGAGCCGATGCGGTGTATGCCGGTCAGCCGCGTTACAGCCTGCGGGTGCGCAACAACGAATTCGACCACGCCAACCTGGCGTTGGGGATTCGCGAGGCACAGGCACAAGGCAAGCGCTTCTATGTGGTGGTCAACATCGCGCCGCACAACGCCAAGCTGAAGACTTTCCTCAAGGACCTAGCGCCCGTGATCGAGATGGCGCCGGATGCACTGATCATGTCCGACCCGGGCCTGATCATGCTGGTACGCCGCCATTTTCCGCAGATGCCGATTCATCTGTCGGTGCAGGCCAACACCGTGAACTGGGCGAGCGTCGAGTTCTGGCAGCAACAAGGGCTGAGCCGGATCATCCTCTCGCGGGAACTGTCGCTGGAGGAAATCGGCGAAATCCGCGAGCAGGTGCCGGGCATGGAACTGGAGGTGTTCGTCCACGGCGCACTGTGCATGGCCTACTCCGGGCGCTGCCTGCTGTCGGGCTACATGAACAAGCGCGACGCCAATCAGGGCACCTGCACCAACGCCTGCCGCTGGAAATACTCGGCGCAGGAAGCCACGGAAAACCAGCTCGGCGACATCGTCCAAACCTTCCAGCCCGAGCCGACCCTGGGCATCGGCGCGCCGACCGATCAGGTGTTCCTGCTGCAGGAAGCCAATCGCCCAGATGAGTTGATGCCCGCGTTTGAAGACGAGCACGGCACCTACATCATGAACGCCAAGGACCTGCGCGCCGTCCAGCACGTCGAGCGCCTGACCCGCATGGGCGTGCACTCGCTGAAGATCGAAGGTCGCACCAAGTCGCACTTCTATTGCGCACGCACCACGCAGGTCTATCGCCGGGCGATCGACGATGCAGTCGCCGGGCGCGAATTCGATCGCAGCCTGATGAGCGATCTGGAATCACTGGCGCAGCGCGGCTACACCGAGGGCTTCCTGCGCCGGCATGTGCACGACGAATACCAGAACTATCAGCACGGCAGTTCGGTGTCGGAACGTCAGCAATTCGTTGGCGAACTGACCGGCGAACGCCGCGACCGGCTGGCCGAGGTCAAGGTGAAGAACCGCTTTGCACTGGGCGACCATCTGGAATTGATGACGCCCAAGGGCAATTTCCACTTTGATCTGCACCAGTTGCAGAGTGCCAAGGGGGAAGCGATCGAAGTTGCACCGGGGGACGGGCACACGGTGTACCTGCCGATTCCGGATGCGGTGGATTTGCGCTTTGGGTTGCTGATGCGGGATGTAGCTACGAATCCCGTATGAGGGCATGCACTACCCTGTAGGGGGCCACTGATCTTCAGCCGCATTGCCGCCGCCATCGCTGGCAAGCCAGCTCCCACAGGGCAGATGTCGAACACCAAATCCCATGACACCACTGTGAGAGCGGGCTTGCCCGCGATGAGGCCGGCATGAACAACACACAGTGCAACTGACCACCGACAAAAAAGCCCGGCACCAAAACCCGGGGTTTTATTACCTGCGATCATCCGACAGCGGCGTCGGAACATCCGCCGGTGGCACATCATCGTCCGCCGCCGGGTCCTTCCAGTCTTCCGGCCGATCGGCGTCGCTCAATGGATCGCGCCCCGGGCTCATACCCGGCGGCGCATCATGATCAGCCAATGTCGGCTCCTCCGTGCCGGGCACCGGCCGGGTCGGATCAGTCGGCAACACACCACCCTGAAACAGCAAATCATTCGCCATGACACACCTCACACAGGAGGTCCGGAACATCCGGGCCGTACTGATTGGAAGCGTGCCGGCAGGCGGCGTGCTATTGAACGGACCAACGGCGATCAACCCTGCGCACTGAAGCGGTCGCGACTGTTGGTCAGGTGCAGCCACATCGCTGCGCGTGCCGCATCGGGGTCCTGACGCTTGATCGCATTCAGGATCGCCTCGTGTTCGAGGTTGGCCAACTGCCCCAGCTTGCTTAGATCTGCCGCTCCGCGTTCGGCAGCATTGAGCCGGTTGCGCGGAATCATTGCGTTGCCCAGGTGCTGCATGATTTCGCTGAAGCAGACGTTGCCAGTGGCCTCGGCGATCAACAGATGAAAACGCCGATCAGCCTCAACGCAACTGTCGTTGCTGTCCAGCAGACGCTGATAGTCATCCAGCGCCTGACGCATCTGTAGCAGTTGCTGCTCACTGCGCCGTTGCGCTGCCAACGCGGCGGCCTGCGTCTCCAGGCCCATGCGCAACTCAAGAATGCTGCGCACACCGAGCGCGGTATCGACATTCAGGCGCAAACCCTGCTCGGCAGCGCGCTCGATGACGAAGGTGCCGATGCCGTGCCGCGTCTCCACCAGCCCCGACGCCTGCAATTTGGAAATCGCTTCGCGCACCACCGTGCGACTGACGCCGTGTTCCTGAACGATGGCGTTCTCCGACGGCAGCTTGTCGCCGGGCGACAACTGGCCGAGCAGGATGCTCTGGGTGAGTTTCTCCACCAGGTCATGCGCCAGGTTATGGGCGCGTTTACGGGCGGGGGCGTCGAGGTCTTCTTGCATGGTCGGTTCCGATGATCGGGGCCAGCGGATCGTAGCATCGCGCAGTGCGGGACGAGGTTGATTTTAGCGCTAAAAATCCTGAACCACTTGTATGACAACACTCAAATATCTTTATGGAAGTTGCCAAAAAACCAGCGCGCTCACATCAGCAAAAGACGATAGCGTGCAGCTTCAGCGCTCCACTCACTGCGAAAAATCCCAATAGATACGCCATATAAAAGCAAAAAAGCATAAAAAGAACCGGCTCCAGACAAATTTAATTGCATCGCCCCACTTGTAGGACAAAAATTTCAGGTTGTATGATGTCTATCAACAAAGCAGCACCAGCCCTACCCCGCATAAAAATAATCAGTGGGAGAAAACCAAGTGAAAACCTCCGTCTCCGGGATGCACGAGGGCGTCGATTCGACGCTCGCGTCCGCCATCTCGAAAGTGAAACGCCACGTCCTGCCGCTCTTCGTGATCATGTTCATCGTCAATTACATTGACCGGGTGAACATCGGTTTCGTCCGCACTCACATGGAACACGATCTGGGCATTGGTGCCGCCGCCTACGGCTTCGGCGCCGGTCTGTTCTTCATCGGCTACGCGCTGTTCGAAGTGCCTTCCAACATGCTTCTGCAGAAAGTCGGCGCACGCATCTGGCTGACCCGCATCATGCTCACCTGGGGCCTGGTCGCAGCCGGCATGGCGTTCATCCAGAACGAAACCCACTTCTATGTGTTGCGCTTTTTACTCGGCGTGGCCGAAGCCGGGTTCTTCCCTGGGGTGATCTACTACTTCACCCGCTGGCTGCCCGGCGTCGAGCGCGGCAAGGCGATTGCGATCTTCCTCAGCGGCTCCGCCGTGGCCTCGCTGATCTCCGGTCCGCTGTCCGGCCTGCTCCTGCAAATCAACGGCCTGGGCATGCACGGTTGGCAATGGATGTACTTCATTGAGGGGATGTTTTCGGTCGGGCTCTGTGTATTTGTCTGGTTCTGGCTCGACGCCAAACCCCACGACGCCAAATGGCTCACCCGCGCCGAACAGGATGCGCTGGTCAATGCCATCGACGATGAACAAAAGGCCCGCGAAGCCGCAACGCCCATCCGTCCTTCACTGGGCAAACTGCTCAAGGACCGGCAGATCCTGCTGTTCTGCCTGATCTACTTCTTCATCCAGCTGACCATTTATGCGGCGACCTTCTGGCTGCCAAGCATCATCAAGAAAATGGGCGAGATGAGCGACTTCCAGGTCGGCCTGTTCAACTCGATTCCGTGGCTGCTGTCGATCATCGGCATGTACACCTTCGCTGCGTTCTCGGCCAAGTGGAAACACCAGCAGGCGTGGGTCGCCACCGCGCTGCTGATCGCCGCCGCAGGAATGTTCATGTCCACTACCGGCGGGCCGATTTTCGCCTTCGTCGCCATCTGCTTTGCGGCACTCGGGTTCAAATCCGCCTCGTCGCTGTTCTGGCCGATTCCCCAGGCGTATCTGGACGCTCGCATCGCCGCAGCGGTGATTGCGCTGATCAACTCGGTGGGCAACCTCGGCGGTTTCGTCGCGCCGACCACCTTCGGCCTGCTCGAAGAACACACCGGCTCGATTCAGGGCGGCCTCTACGGTTTGGCCGCGACCTCGATCATTGCCGCGATCATCGTCTTCGCTGCGCGCACCACGCCCAAACCCGCTGCTGACCTCCCCGTGGCCGAGCCCGCGCCAAAGCACGCCTGAACGCTGTATCAGAAGGATAAAAACATGACCGCACACGACACTGCCAAAGCCCCGATCATCACCGACATGCACGTCATCCCGGTGGCCGGCCACGACGGCATGCTGCTCAACCTGAGCGGCGCCCACGGGCCGTTCTTTACCCGCAACCTCGTCATTCTCAAAGACAACGCCGGCCATACCGGCGTCGGCGAGGTGCCCGGCGGCGAACGCATTCGCCAGACCCTGGAAGATGCGCGCAGCCTGGTGGTCGGCAGCCCGATCGGCACCTATCAGAAGATCCTCAATCAAGTGCGCCAGACCTTCGCCGACCGCGATGCCGGTGGCCGCGGCCTGCAGACTTTTGACCTGCGCATCACCATTCACGCCGTCACCGGTCTTGAAGCGGCCCTGCTCGATCTGCTCGGCCAGCACCTCGACGTACCGGTTGCGGCGCTGCTTGGCGAAGGCCAGCAACGTGATGAAGTGAAGATGCTCGGTTACCTGTTCTATGTCGGTGATCAGCGCGAAACCGACCTCGCCTACCGCAGCGAACCGGATGCCGATAATGACTGGTTTCGCGTGCGACACGAGCACGCCATGACCGCCGAAGCGGTGGTGCGCCTCGCCGAAGCGGCCCATGCGAAATACGGTTTCAAGGACTTCAAACTCAAGGGTGGCGTGCTCAGCGGCGATGCGGAAATCGAAGCGGTCACCGCCCTCGCCGAACGCTTCCCGGATGCACGCATCACCCTCGATCCGAATGGCGCCTGGTCCTTGAAAGAAGCGATCCGCCTGTGCCGCGATCAACACCACGTGCTGGCTTACGCCGAAGACCCGTGCGGTGCGGAAAACGGTTATTCGGGGCGCGAAGTCATGGCTGAATTCCGCCGCGCCACCGGGCTGAAAACCGCGACCAACATGATTGCCACCGACTGGCGCGAAATGGGCCACGCCATCCAGCTGCAGTCAGTGGACATTCCCTTGGCCGACCCGCACTTCTGGACCATGCAAGGTTCGGTGCGCGTGGCGCAGATGTGCCATGAGTGGGGCCTGACCTGGGGTTCGCACTCCAACAATCACTTCGATATCTCTCTGGCGATGTTCACCCACGTCGCCGCTGCCGCGCCCGGCGAGATCACGGCCATCGACACCCACTGGATCTGGCAGGACGGTCAGCGCCTGACCAAGGCACCGCTGCAAATCGTCGACGGCTGTGTCCAGGTGCCGAACAAGCCGGGGCTCGGCGTGGAGCTGGATATGGATCAGGTGGCCAAGGCCCACGAGCTGTATAAAGGCATGGGCCTCGGCGCGCGGGATGACAGCGTGGCGATGCAGTTTCTGATTCCGGGCTGGAGATTCGATAACAAGCGGCCGTGTCTGGTGCGCTGACGCTTTTGAGTCGCCCAGCCGCCCTGTAGGAGTGAGCCTGCTCACTCCTACAGGGGTTTTGCATTAACCAGAGATTTGCAGCAGCCAGTTTTTAAAGGCGAACATCGCCGCCGTTTCCGGCCGCGACTGCAACCGCGTCAACCAGTAACTCCCGGTGGTGATCTCGATTGCAAACGGCTGACAGATCGTCTCGGCCGCCAGTTGCCGGGCAAACATCAGCGGCGGCGCCAGCGCCACCCCGCTACCCTGCAATGCCACCTCCATCATCGCCAGCGACGAGTCAAAGACAATGCTCTGCGGTGGCGCCGCGTGGGTCGCCAGGCCTGCCGCGTGAAACCATTGCGGCCATTCATCGGTGCGATAGGAGCGCAGCAACGTGTGCTGCAACAGATCGCCCGGCGTGCGCAGTTGCCGGGCGATCTCCGGCACGCACAACACCGACAGCGGCGCATCAAGCAACCGCGTCGCTTCAATGCCATGCCACGCCCCCGCACCAAAGCGAATCGCGTAATCCAGCCCTTCAGCAGCGACGTCCACGCGATTGTTGTGGGTCGACAGCCGTAAATCTATGAGCGGATGTTTCGCCCGGAAGTCCGCCAACCTCGGCAACAGCCACCCCACCGCGAACGTACCGACGGCGCCGACCGTCAGCATTTCGCGGTATTGCCCACCGGCAAGACGTTCGAGAATCTGCGCAATTCGATCGAATGAACTGTTCAGCACCGGCAACAGGGTTTCGCCTTCGCTGGTCAGCATCAGCCCGCGGGGCAGGCGTTTGAACAGGGTGACGTTGAGCTGCGCTTCGAGGCTTTTCACCTGATGACTGACTGCCGCCTGGGTCACGCACAACTCGACGGCCGCACGGGTGAAGCTCAAATGGCGTGCGGACGCTTCAAAGGCGCGCAGCGCGTTGAGCGGCAATTGTGGTCGAATCATGCTCAGTCCCAAATTTTTCTAATGGCTGCTGCGAGTTTTCGTCGTTTGTCGATTGGCGCCGTGCTGACTAAATTGGCGGCGCTGATCAGTCGCCCGACGGGGAAATCGCCCGCAGTGTAGCGGGATACCATCATCAACACTCATGGAGAGTGGTTCATTCATGTCATTCATCAACCCTGGCAAACTCTTTTCCTACAGTACTTTCGGACTATTTTTTGGCGCGACGACCTGCATGGCCGCACCGCCTTCCGATGCGCAACTGCAAGCGCTGGTCAACGCGGCGGTGACACCGGTGATGCAACAACAGAACATCCCCGGCCTCACCGTGGCGCTGACGGTCAACGGCCAAGCGCATTACTTTAACTACGGCGTCGCCACCAAAGATACCGGACAAAAAGTCAGCGAAAACACCCTGTTCGAAATCGGCTCGGTGAGCAAAACCTTCACCGCCACCCTCGCCGGTTACGCCCAGGCCAACGGCAAACTCGACCTGGCGACCAAGGCCAGCACGCTCTGGCCCGCGCTCCAAGGCAGTGCCTTCGACAACATCAGTGTGTTGCAACTGGGCACCTACAGCGCCGGCGGCTTGCCTCTGCAATTCCCGAGCGAAGCGGATTCCCCTGAGCAGATGCTCGGCTATTTCCAGCAATGGAAACCGGTCTATCCTGCCGGCAGCCATCGCCAGTACTCCAACCCGAGCCTGGGCCTGTTCGGCTATCTGGCGGCGAAAACCCTCGGCCAGCCTTTTGATCAGGCGATGACGCAAACCCTGCTGCCGAAACTGGGCCTGCAACACACCTACCTCAGCGTTCCCGCCAGCCAAATGGACCTGTATGCGCAGGGCTATGACAAGCACGACAAACCGGTTCGCGTCACGTCCGGTGCGCTGGACTCGCAAGCCTATGGCGTTAAAACCAGTGCGGTGGACATGCTGCGTTACGTTCAGGCCAACCTGAAACCTGAAACGCTTGAAGCGTCCCTGCAAAAAACCATCGCCAACACCCACACCGGTTATTACACCGTCGGCGATATGACCCAGGGCCTGGGTTGGGAAATGTATCGCTACCCGATCAGCCTCGATCGCTTGCTCGCGGGCAATTCGACGGAAATGGCCATGGAAGCGCACAAGGTGCAGTGGCTGAATCCACCGCGACCGCAACCGGCTGACGTGCTGATCAACAAGACCGGCTCGACCGGTGGATTCGGGACTTACGTGGCGTTTGTGCCAGCCAGGGATGTTGGCATCGTGATCATGGCCAACAAGAACTTCCCGATTCCTGAGCGGGTGAAGATCGCCCACAAAATCCTCAGCGCGGTCACTCACTGACCGCGAGCCACGGGCTTTGTACCAGGCAATAAAAAATGGGCGACCTGCACAGGTCGCCCATTTTCCAGTTCCCGCAAAGGCGACTTGTCAGTCAAAGCTGATGTCGACTGTACTGACCTCTTCGCGGGCTAGCCCCACACACAGGGTGCTACTCATCAATCATCCGGCATTTCAGGTGGCTTGGCCGGTTTGGTCGGCTTGGCGTTTTTGGCGCCTTTCGTCGTGGCCGGTTCGGTAGTCGCGGGGGGCGTCGCCACAGACGGTGGGGCGATGTCCTTCTCGGTGGCTGGCAGTGCATCGACCGTGTCGAAGATTTTCTTCAGGTCCACCGATTTTGCTTCATCGCCCGAGGCCGAGAGCTTGGTCTCGCCGTCCTTGCCCAACAGGAACACCTTCGGATAAGCCCCGGCGCCCAGCTTCAGCGAGCGCAACAAGGCCATGGTGTCCTGCTGGCCGAGGTCCTTGCCGTCGAGTTGACCGGCCATATTGAGGATGGTGTAGACCTTGATATTGCGGTCGGCGATGCCCTTCTTGTTCGCGGGATCTTCCAGCGATTTTTTCAGGCCTACCCATACCGGATCGACGGTACTGGAGGCAATCACGATCAATGGTCGGGATCTGCCCATATCCCCGGCGATGGGCGAATCGTTATCTGCGGCGAACAAGGGGCCGGCAATCGCCAGCAAGAGTGTCAGGGTCAGTGACCTGATGAGCATGCGCATCTCCTTTTGATATCCACGCTCTAATGATTGCGCATCGTGGCGATTGTTCCGGGCACGCCCGGCAAATATGTTTCGCCTTGTCAGAAGCTTAGGACAGCCACGACATTGCGCAACCAGCTGCACGCAATCGTGACGTGGATTTGATTACCTTTGATGACCGCATTAGGGTGGCTGTTCACCGACGAAAAGGAGTTCTGCGTATGTACATCGACTACCTGTGCGATCACCCGCATCTGATTGAAGAACTGGCCGAACTCAATTTCAAGGAATGGGGCGAGTTCCGCCCCGGCGATACCCTTGAGGCCCGCACCGAACGGATGCGCGCAGCCTGCGGCAAGGGCGCGATTCCCAGCGTGGTGGTGGCCATCGAGGATGGCAGATTGCTCGGTGGTGCGCTGCTGATCGACAGCGACATGAAGATCCGCCCGCAACTGACGCCGTGGCTGGCAGGGGTTTATGTGAAGGCTGAGGATCGGGGACGCGGGGTCGCATCGCAATTGGTCAGCAGGATCGTCGATGAAGCGGCGGCGCTCGGCGTGTCGCAGTTGTATCTGTACACCGACGCGGCGCAATCGCTGTATGCGCAGCTGGGTTGGGAGGTGATAGAGGAACTGGTGTACGACGACCTGCCGGTGACGGTCATGAAGTATGTGATCAAACACTAACCTTGTGGTGAGGGAGCAAGGTTAGTGCAGCATCAGGCGAGGATTGAATCGAGCGCCGAGAGTAATTGCGAAGGGGCGACGGGTTGTCCGCCGAGCTTGAGTTCACCACTGTCGAGTTCAACGCTCAGCATCACCGACGCCCGATCGCCCGGGTACTTGCGCAGCACCAGCCCGATGCTATCGGCAGCCTCATCGACGGTACCGAGCAAATCCCACAGGCTCTCACTCAGATCCAGCAGCACTCGCTGACGCTGCACATCGACTACCCGCGGCGCATACAGCCAATGGCTCATGCGCATCTCACGCGGTTCAACGGTGATGGCGAGACGACCTTCGCAATAGACGGTGGTTTCAGGCATGGCCGGTTCAGAACGCCAGCTTGTAGCCGATCAACAACAGCATGGTCGCCAGGCACGGGCGCAGCACTTCATCGGAAATGCGCCCGGTCAGGTGGCTGCCGAGCCAGATGCCCGGCAGCGAGCCCATCAGCAGGAAGCCCAGCACGCCCCAATCCATGTTGCCCATGCTCGCGTGGCCAAGGCCGGCGACCAGGGTCAGCGGTACGGCGTGGGCGATTTCGGTGCCGACCAGACGTCGGGTCGGCAGCAGCGGATAGAGAATGAACAACGCGACCGTGCCGAGGGCTCCAGCGCCGATCGAGGTCAGGGCGACCATGGTGCCGAGGATCAGACCGGTGATCACCGTCATCACGTTCAGGCGCACACCGTTCGGATTGTAGTTGCCGCCCGCGCGTTTGTGGGCGAATGCCAGCAAGCGTTTCTTGAACAGAATCGCCAATGCCGTGGCGAACAGCACGTAGCCCAGGGCTTGCTTGATGATCGCGTTCATCGCCTCAGGGGCGGTGTGCAGGGTGCTGAGAAACCACAAGGTCATGGCCACCGCCGGCACGCTGCCGAGGGTCAGCCAGCCGGTGATGGCCCAGTCGATGTTTTTGTTCTTGCGGTGAACGAGGACGCCGCTGGATTTGGTAATGGCCGCGTACAACAGGTCAGTGCCCACCGCCGTTGCCGGGTTGATGCCGAACCACAGCAGGATCGGCGTCATCAACGAACCACCGCCGACACCGGTCATGCCGACAATAAAACCCACCACCAGCCCGGCAATCACCAGGCCGAAATTTGCCAATTCCATTAAGACGTCCAGAAAAACGACAGGAAAAATCTGGCCCGCAGCATAGCGATTTTTCTTATAACCACATATATCAATGCGGTCTATGGTTATGCCATATCGACCTCGACGCAGGAACCTGTGGCAGCGGGCTTGCTCGCGATGAGGTCGTATCAGTTAGCTGTTCCGTTGCCTGACACGCCACAATCGCTGGCAAGCCAGCTCCCGCAGGGAATGGGTGATGCACAAGACTCAGTGCACCCTCCGGCCCGGTTTGAAGCTGTGGGTTTTGTTGATCCACACCGTGGCCAGGGCAATCAGCGACAAAATCAGCAGTGCCCACGGAAACGACATCACCCCTGCCCGATCCAGCAACAAGCCGCCAAACAAGCCGCCGCCGGCAATCGCCACGTTCCAGGAGGTGGTGAGCATCGCCTGCACCACATCGACATGTTCGCCCGCCGAATCCGCTGCCGCCGTCAGCAACAGCGTCGCCGAGCCGCCGAACGACAGGCCCCACACGGCCATACAGGCGTAAATGATCAGCGGCGACGGCGCAGCCAGTGCCAGCACCAGTGCCATCAACGCAAACACCGCGAGGCTGATCAACGTCAGCCAGCGCAGCCAGCGATCCACCAGCAGGCCAATGATCCAGATCCCCAGCAGCGAGCACAGGCCGAACACCAGCAGCACCAGATCAACGCGCTCGGCCAGACCGGCCTGCTGCAGAAACGGCGCAATGTAGGTGTAGAGAATGTTGTGCCCGAGCATCCATGTCAGCACCACGAACAGCACCGGGCGCACACCGGGGAGCCGCAACGAGTGCATCAGCGGCAGACGTTCGGCACGGGCCTGACCCGGACGGTCCGGCACCGCGATGACAATCCACGCCGCCAGGACCAGCGCCAGCGCTGACATGATCCCGAACGAAGCGCGCCAGCCGATCAGATTACCCAGCCAGGTTCCCGCCGGCGTGCCCAGTGACAACGCCACCGGCGTACCGAGCATGGCGATCGCCAGTGCCCGGCCCTGTTGATGCACCGGCACGATGCCGCGGGCGTAACCGGCCATGATCCCCCACGACAGCCCCGCCGCCATGCCAGCGAGAAAGCGTGAAGCCAGGGTCAAACCGTAATGGCTGGAGAACGTGGTGATGGTGTTGAACAGCAAAAAGCCGCCGACGGTCAGCAACAATACCCGCCGTCGAGGCCAGCGGCGCGTGGCAACGGTCAGCGGAATCGCCGCGACAATCGAACCCAGCGCGTACAAGGTCACCAGTTGCCCGGCGAGCACTTCGCTGACGTCGAGCCCGGCGCCGATTTGCGGCAGCAGCCCGGCCGGCAGGGTTTCAGTGAGGATGGCGATGAAACCGGTCATGGCGAACGCCAACAAGGCGGCATAGGGCAGTCTGTCCGCCCTGGCAGTGCGGTCGACGCGGCTGAAATCGGCGCTTGCGGGGTCGGTCATGACGGTAAGGCTCCATTTTGGTCAATAGCGGCGCCAGATTGTATACAAAAACCGCATTCGCTATTGAGTCAATGTGCAGCGCAACACTTGTGGGAGCTGGCTTGCCAGCGATGAGGCCAGGACAGGCAACATTGTTTTACCTGACCCACCGCCATCGCTGGCAAGCCAGCTCCCACAGGTGTTGTGCCGCATTGATTGCCATCACCGCGCCGAACTCACTGCACCGGCAGGAAATTCAGGAACAGCAAACTCTGCGCGTAATTAAGTCCGATCCGCCGATACCGCTCATCGAGCATCTGCGTGAGCAAATCCAGGCGCGCAACGATCTTGCTGAATTCGGTGGCGAAACTCAGATTGGTGCCCTCCTCCGAGATCTCATTGGAAAACAGCAGCGGCTGACCTTCCTTGTTCTGCCGCTGAGACAAAATCCACGTAGCTTTTTCGATATTGCGCGCAGCATTGTGAACGAACGTCGGATTGATCGCGTCGGTCATGTAGAACTCAGTGCGATTGCCATGGGCGGTGACCAGCATGCTGCCGATCGCATAGATGAACGCGCCGACCCGGTCGCCGAGAAACTCCGGGCTCATCGCATAGCTCAGCGCCGCCAGATCCTTGCGATTGCCGAGCACCGGCAACGGTTGCTGCTGCTCGATGGCCAGCCGCACCTGTTTGACGGCGGTGTTGATGTCGAGAAACCCGGACTTGCGCAGCTCTTCCGGGTTGCGCAGGTACAACTTGCCCATCAGGCGATAAAGGCTGTTGAGGTTGTCGCGCATTGCCAGGGTCGCCATGCGGTCGACACTGGTCTGCAGAAATTCCTGCGGCTGACCTTCACGCATCTGATGGAAGAAACCGTTGCCGTCCTGATGACTGCAACCGCTGAACATCAGCGACGACAGGCAGACCAGCAGCAGGCATGGGCGACGAAAAAACGCAGTGATCGGATGAAAAACTCTCGGCATGAATACTCGAACAGACACATTCCTGAGCGGCGGGCGTCGCCGCATCCTGGCCATGGATAGAGCCGCTGATTGCGCAAAAGTGCAGTAACGTGCGTCACCAGCCGACCTTCGGCGCTGCCCCTCCCAACAATTAGTCTGTCTTTATTATTGAAATAACCGACTAATCAACTATAAACCTTCTGTTTAACCTCAATTAGAATGACTAATTGCGATGACACCTGCACAGGGTCATCCGCCATTTGAAAACAACAACAAAAAAGGAAGGTCTACCATGCTTCAATCCCGTCACCTGTTATCCGGCCTCGGACTGTCCCTGATGATCGCCACCCTTTCCGCTAACGCAGCCGGCCTCAGCGCTGAACACAAGGCTTTCGGTAAAACCAATGACGGCACGCCCGTCGAGCAATACATCTTGCGCAACAGCCACGGTATGCAAGCCACCGTCATCACCTACGGCGCGACCCTGCAATCGCTGAAAGTCGCCGACAAGCACGGCAAGTTCGACGATGTGGTGCTTGGTTTCGACGATGTGCAGGGCTATCAGAAAGGCACCGCGTACTTCGGCGCGACCATCGGGCGCTTCGGCAATCGCCTGGCTGACGGCGCGTTCGAACTCGACGGCAAACGCTATCAAGTGCCGCAAAACGACAAGACCAACGCGCTGCACGGTGGCCCGCTGGGCTTTGACAAGAAGGTCTGGCAGGCGCAGGAAACCCGGGACAAGGATTCAGTGGGCGTGACCCTGACTTATCTGTCGGCGGACGGTGAAATGGGTTTCCCCGGCAACCTCACCACCGAGGTGACCTATCGCCTCACCGACAACAACGAACTGCGCATCGACTACAAGGCCAGCACCGACAAGCCGACCGTGCTCAACCTGACCAACCACAGCTACTTCAATCTCGCCGGCGCCGGCAATGGCGACATTCTCAAACAGGTCGCGACCTTGCACGCCAGTCATTACACCCCGGTCACCGCCAAGCTGATCCCGACCGGCGAACTGGCCCCCGTGGCGGGCACGCCAATGGATTTCAGCAAACCAACCGCGATCGGTACGCACATCAAGGCTGATCATCCGCAGCTGAAATTTGCCGAGCCAAAACAGGGTGGGTTTGATTTCAACTGGGCGCTGGATACCAAGGGCGATATCAGTAAGGTTGCCACTGAGGTGAGTGACCCGCAGTCCGGTCGCGTTCTGCAGCTGTTCACCACGGAACCTGGCTTGCAGTTCTACACCAGTAACTTCCTCGACGGCACGGTCAAGGGCAAGGGTGGCAAGGTCTATCCGCACTGGGGCGCGTTTACCCTGGAGACACAGCACTATCCGGATTCGCCGAATCAGCCGAATTTCCCGAGTACTCGGCTTGATCCGGGGCAGGCTTATAAGCAGAGCGTGGTGCTGAAGTTCTCCGCTAAATAACCTCCAACGCTGATCGTTCCCACGCAGAGCGTGGGAACGCTCGATGGATTACAGCCCCACACGCTCCAATCCCTGGCGCATGCCTTGATCCGCCTGCGCGCACCATTGCTTGAGCGTCAGACTCGGCGGCAGATTGGCCTCCAGGCTTTTGTATTCACCATCGGCAAACACCTCACCCTTACGACCATGGGCCTCATTCTTGTCGCCATCGCTTTTGTCCATCTGACCTGGAACACCGGCAACATACGCCACCATTTTATTGGCGTTCACTGTGCTTTCAGCTTTCAGGAAGCCCTTGTCCACGCAATGGTTAATCAGCCCGGACATGTTGCGCCCAGTGTCGTACATCCCTTTCAACGTAGCGGCATCCAGCTCTTCTGCGTGAGCGACATTGACAGTGCCGATAGCGGCGATCAGTGCGAGGATCAAAGCGGTGTTCTTCATGTTTATTCCTTTAATGGATGAAGCCAGGTTGTTTACTTGCGGTATTCATGAGAGCGAACGAAGAGCTCACCCTCGCGAATTCAACTGACCACCGCTCCTTTCGGGCCACTGGCAATCAGCGCGGCCCCGCAGGCGGTCTTCATGCCGTCCAGCGCGATGGGCGTGCCATCGACGGTGTAGGTGCTGCTACCTTCGGTTATCGGAAAAATGCCTTTGCACAGAGGACAGCTGACTTTGTGACCAAGCCCGGCGATGGGCTTGCCGTTGAGGTCGGTTCGGGAGAAGGCTTCGAGCACCTTGCCACCATGGGTTGTGGAGTCGCCCAAGCGAATGGCGTCTTTCATGTTGTCACTCCTTTGACCAAGTTACTCAGGCATCCAAATGTCTTCTGACCCTTGGGTATCGATGATGAATTTTTCGCCCGTTGAGAATCACGCTGGTTGATCGCAATGACAAACTGCTTGACCTTCACGAAGGCTCGCAATCCGTAAGCAAGCCGCGCGGAATTCACTGGTGATTGCAACTGCGTCAACCTTTCACATTCAAATTGGCTTGATAGCCGACCAAAGAACGCTTTCCAAAGGCGTAAAATTTACTCCTTTAATATCTTTTGCAAGCTCTTTGAATATGCGCGAGCAAATAGGTGTATTACTTCCTGAAATCAACCCCTTGAATTTGAACAGATCACGCTTGAAGTCGGGAGGTAATACCAATTTTTTGAACCTGAAAATCAACCCATCCTCTTCTATGAAAGTAGAAGCAGGATCAGTCTCCGAGCGCGCATCCAACTCTTCAAAAAGTACGGCATTGTAGCTTTTTGATGAAATAGTTTCCCCACCTTTGGAAACCACTTGAATAGGCACAGCGTCAGTAACACCTACGTCCAGTTCGCTACAAACAGACATGAAATCATCACTGACTATGTAGAAACGCGCCACACTGCGTATATCGAAATCATAGAACTTATCTTTAGAAATAAGCACCATACCTTCTGGATAGGGCGTGTGTGTTTTGTAATGGATTTTCTCCGCATACCAAGGAAAAAAGCCATGCTCGACACCTTTGGTATCTGAGTAAAATTTATCGTAGAGATCTGCCTGTAAGAAGCCAGCCGGGCAACCAGGCTCTTCCTTTTGAGAAAGCACGTAATATTCCATAAACCCTTCTCCTTGCTTATCTAAGTCGGCGTTGTTTTGTGCCAGGCACCGAAAGGCTTGCTCTTAATCTTGTCTGTATCGCGGATATCTGAGTTCGCGCCTGTGCTTCGTCGATGACACCAGCCTCATATTTGCTTTTGACGGTCGTTACCATGTTGTTAACCATCGGGCTATAGACCTTACCCTGCGATCCGCAATGGTAAAAAACGCGCTTGGTTTTCTTAGCCTGATCCGCACTGTCGGGCATCAACAAACCGTTTTCTTTCTTATCCCGCTCTCCACCCATCCCTATATCCAAGAAGAAACTGGCTTGCCGTCCCCATACTTCCTCGGGGATGAGGTGATGCGCCTGCATTTTGTCATGAGTAACGATCTACGTGGCCTGCAGAGACTTACCGGCTGGAAAACAGGCAAAGCACTGCGCAACTTCTTGCGCACTTGTACGGGTAGAGGAATAAAGAAAGAGAGCGAAATGCAAAATACAGGCTGCGATCTCTTGCTTTTGAACCCCATGGAACCCCTGCGCTATCCTGCTGCCCACTAAGGTATCGACCATCAGCACAGGAGGTTGGCATGCGTACCCTCGAACTCGCAGGCGTGCAGGTTCCAGTGATTGGCCAGGGCACCTGGCACATGGGCGAAGACCGTGCAGCGCACACGCGTGAAGTGGCTGCGTTGCGCCAAGGTATCGAACTGGGCATGACCCTGATCGACACCGCAGAAATGTACGCCGAGGGCGGTGCCGAAGCAGTCGTCGGCCAAGCCATCGCCGGCCTGCGCGACCGGGTATTTCTGGTCAGCAAGGTCTACCCGCACAACGCCAGTCGCACAGGCATCCCCCAGGCGTGCGAGCGCAGCCTGCGGCGGCTCGGCACCGATTACATCGACCTCTATCTGCTGCATTGGCGCGGCCAGTACCCACTGGAAGAAACCGTCGAAGCCTTCGAACGTCTGCGCGCGGACGGCAAGATCGGCCGTTGGGGCGTGTCGAATTTCGATGTCGACGACCTCGAAGAACTGTCCAGTTCGGCCTGCGCCACCAATCAGGTGCTGTACAACCTCGAAGAACGCGGCATCGAATTCGACCTGCTGCCGTGGTCACAGCAACAGCGCATGCCGCTGATGGCCTACTGCCCGATCGGTCAGGCTGGTGCGATGCTCGCCGAGCCGGTACTGAACACGATTGCCGCTCGTCACGGCGTGACCCCGGCACAGGTTTCGCTGGCGTGGATTCTGCGTCAGGATGGTGTGATTGCGATTCCCAAGGCTGTCCGCCCGGAACACGTGCAACTCAATGCACAAGCGGCGCAGCTGCAACTGGAGGCCGGGGATCTGGCGGCGCTGGACGAGGTATTCAAGGCGCCACAACGCAAGCAGCGGCTGGCGATGGTCTGAGTCGCTGGCCGCTGGCGAGGGCTTCGTCATGAGAAGCACTGATCAGTACGACCCGTTCCACCTGCAACGTTTCGTCCAGGCCCAGGACCCGGTGTTCGAACGGGTCCAACGCGAACTCGACGAGGGCCGCAAACGCAGCCACTGGATGTGGTTTGTGTTCCCGCAGCTCGCCGGCCTGGGAGGCAGCGAGATGTCCCGACGCTTCGCCATTCAGTCCGCCGAGGAAGCACGGGCCTATCTGGCCCACGACCTGCTCGGCGCGCGGCTGCGAACCTGTACGCAGTTGGTACTGAAGGTGCATCAGCGCTCGATTGCCGAAATTTTCGGCCACCCCGATGACCTGAAATTTCACTCCTCGATGACTCTGTTTGCGCAGTTCAGCGCCGAGGACTGTCCGTTCAATCAGGCACTCGAACGCTACTTCCACGGCATCCTCGACGAATGGACCCTGCAACTGCTGGACTCAAAACAGGCCCAGTTGCCCCCCGATCAGGGTTGAGAAATCGTCGTCGACAAACGGCAGGATCGCGTCCGCCACCGGTTGCAGCTGGCGGGTGATGTAGTGGTCGTAGTCGATCGCGGCACGACGCACTTCCAACGGCTCCGGCCCGGCCAGGGTGATCACGTAACTGATCCAGCCGCCGTTTTGATACTGCCGTGGGCGACCGTGCCCGGCGTTGTATTCATCGGCCAGCCGGGCGGCGCGCACATGCGGTGGCACGTTGCGCTCGTAGTCATCGAGGGTACGCCGCAGGCGCTTGCGGTAGACCAGCCGATCATCGAACGCTCCGGCAAGGGTTTTGCGCACGTAGTCGCGCACGTAATCCTGATAGGGCTTGCGCTGGAAGATGCGCTCGTACAGTTCCTGCTGGAACTGCCGGGCCAGCAGCGACCAGTCGGTGCGCACGGTTTCCAGGCCTTTGTAGACCATTTCCTCACTGCCGTCGGCGCGGCTCACCAGGCCGGCGTAGCGCTTCTTGCTGCCCTCCTCCGCGCCCCGAATCGTCGGCATCAGGAAGCGCTTGTAATGAATTTCGTATTGCAGTTCGAGAGCACTTTCCAAGCCGTATTCATCACGCACATGGGCACGCCACCAGTCGTTGACGTGCTTGACCAGCGCGTGGCCGATGTTCGCCGCTTCTTCCTGGCCATGCGGGCGACGCAGCCAGACAAAGGTCGAATCGGTGTCGCCGTAGATCACCGCGTGGCCCTGCGCTTCAATCAGCTGGCGGGTGCGCAGCATGATTTCGTGGCCGCGCAGGGTGATCGACGACGCCAGCCGCGTATCGAAAAACCGGCAACCGCTGGAACCGAGCACGCCGTAGAAGGCGTTCATGATGATCTTCAGCGCCTGCGACAGCGGCGCATTGTGCTCTCGCTTGGCGGTCTCGCGCCCTTCGGCCACGCGCGCAACGATGGACGGCAGACAATGCCGGGTACGCGAGAAGCGGGCGCCACGGAAACCCGGCACCGAATCGGTATCGTCCGGGTGCTGCAGGCCTTCGATCAGCCCCACCGGGTCGATCAGAAAAGTACGGATGATCGACGGGTACAGGCTCTTGTAGTCGAGCACCAGCACCGACTCGTACAGCCCCGGTTGCGAATCCATGACGAAACCGCCGGGGCTGGCCTGCGGCGGGTTGGTGCCCAGATTGGGCGCGACGAAACCCTGGCGGTGCATCAGCGGCATATACAAATGGGTGAACGCCGCCACCGAGCCGCCGCTGCGATCCGCCGGCAACCCGGTAACACTGGCGCGTTCGAGCAAAAACGTCAGCAGCTCGGTCTTGGCAAAGATCCGTGTGACCAGTTCGCAGTCCTTGAGGTTGTATTTGGCCAGCGCCGGTTTGTCCTCGGCGAACATGCGGTTGATTTCGTCCATGCGCTGGTACGGATTGTCGATCGACTTGCCTTCGCCGAGCAGGGTTTGCGCGACGTTTTCCAGGCTGAACGAGGGGAAACTCCAGGTCGCCGAGCGCAGGGATTCGATGCCATCGATGATCAGCCGCCCCGCCGCCGCAGCGAAATAATGGTTGCGGCTGCCGTGTTCGCGCCATTGCATCTCTTCACCGCCACGGCCGATTTTCAGCGGCACGCCAAGACGCCGCGCGTGCTCGTGGAGAATGCGCAGATCGAACTGCACGACGTTCCAGCCGATGATTGCGTCAGGGTCGTGGCGGGCAAACCAGTCGTTGAGTTTTTTCAGGATGACGGTGCGTGAGTCGCAGTATTCAAGGTCGAAATCGACGCTGCTCGCATCACCGTTGGGCGCGCCGAGCATGTACACCTGCCGCTGGCCGCAGCCTTCGAGGGCGATGGAATACAGCTCGCCGGTTTCCGTGGTTTCGATGTCCAGCGAGACCAGGCGCAGGTTCGGCCGGTATGTCGGGTCGGGTTTGAGGTGAGCGTCGAGCAAGACGCCGTCAGCATCGGGCGTGCCACTGAACAGCACCGGCGCCGTGATGAAACGCTCCATCAGGTAGCGTTCCGGCGGGCGCACGTCAGCCTCGAACACGTCGACGCCGGCGCGGCTGAGCGCGCTTTCCAGACGCATCAACTGGCCGTGTTGCTGGCAATACAGGCCGAGGACCGGGCGATGTTCGAAATCCTGCAGAGCCAGCGGGCGCAGTTCCACGTGCTTTTCGTCGTGCAGCAGGCGCTCGGCCGCTTCGCGCTGTGCGGCAGGGATAAACGCCACCGATGTCTGCGGCGCCAACCGCACGCGACGCGGCCCGGCGTCGGTTGCCAGCCAGAATTCGACTTCGGTGCCCGCCGGGGTATCGCGCCAATGCCGGGTCAGGACGAAACCCTGCTGTAAATCCACCACTGCGACCTCAGGAATTGAAACAGAGCCGCATTCTACGCTCCGCACTTCACAACACTGAATGGGGATTTTTTCCGCATATGACGTTTTTTGCGTGCTATCTGCCGCTTTGCCACCTTGCCCTGCGCGCTTGCGTCTACGATGCTTGAATAACAACGACAACACCTGAGTAACCGCCATGAAGACCGTCGCCCAACTGCTCAAGCTCAAAGATCAGAAAAATCAGGAAGTGCATCAGATCAAGCCTGATCACATGGTGCTCGAAGCGCTGATGAAGATGGCCGAGAAAAACGTCGGCGCCCTGCTGGTGGTCGAAGACGACAAAGTGGTCGGCATCATCAGTGAACGCGATTACGCGCGCAAACTGGTGCTGCATGGACGCTCGTCGGTGGGCACACCGGTGCGCGACATCATGGTGGCGAACGTGATCACCGTGGACACCCATCAAACCGTCGACACCTGCCTGGGCATCATGTCCGACAAACGCCTGCGCCATTTGCCGGTGGTGGAGAACGGCAAGCTGATCGGCTTGCTGTCGATCGGTGACCTGGTCAAGGAAGCCATTGCCGAACAGGCCGAGCTGATCAGGCAGCTGGAGCAGTACATTCGCGGGGAATAATCCCCGAAGCCCCCTGTAGGAGTGAGCCTGCTCACTCCTGCATTTGGTTTTGCGGTGTGATCAAGAAGGCCAATGCCGGGCGAATACCGGCGCCAGCACCGGATGCCGGTCAATCCGCTGCAACCACGCATAAAACCCCGGTCGCGTCTGACGCAAATGCTCACGGCTGCCGGCCCAGCGTGTGACCACCGCCGCCAGTACATCCAGCGCGCCGGGCGTTTCGTCATCCAGGTACAACTCGGCGGAAAACTGGTCGGCAAACACCTCCCAACTCCAATGCAAACGCTCACGCGTGCCAGCCACCAGGTTCTGCCGCGAGGCTTCGTCGGGCATCAGCAGCCAGCGCTCGGGGTAGTCGATGACACCGATCGCCGCGTAGCAATTGCTGACGATGTAGACCAGGCCGCGAATCGCCTGATCACGATCCTCTGCCTGGGGCGGCAGCAAACCGGACTTGGGAAACGTCAGGCCCAGATGAATCAGGATCGCCGCGCTCTCGGTGATGACACTGCCGTCAGGCAGTTTCAAGGTCGGTATCTGCTTGAGTGGATTGAGCTGGGCCAACGCCTCGGCGGCTTCGGTGCTGGCTTCGATATCAATGAAACGGTAAGCGATCTGGCACAGTTCCAGCGCCGCTTCGATGGCGGCTGCGCCTGAGTTTCTGTGCCCGTAGAGCTGGTACATATCCAATCCCCCCCGAAAAGACCATTGCCACAGGGTAGATGGCTGTAGCGTGGGTGTAGAAAAAATCTGTCTGTGTATCGGTTTTGGCACGGTTTTCCCATGCATTCGCGACTTGCGAATTCAAACCTCGCAAAACAGCGCTGGCGGTGCCCATCCCGCACCAAGAGCAATCATCGAACGCTATCCGCGTTCTTGTAAGGTGCGATACCGAACCAAAAGTTCGTGTATCCGAGCTGGCAACAAGGAGTTCACCGCGTGAATCTTCAAACGTATTGCCGCATCACGTCCCGTTGGTATCCATTGGCGCAAAGCCGAGTTAGCCGGAACAGCTCCGGCCATCCACACGTTTACCTTATTACCTGAACCCAAGCGTCACGCACTGCGTTGGCGGCATTGATTGCGCCTGCGCCACGGCACTATTTATTTTTTAAATATAACCCATGAAGTTATTGCGCAAGCGCTACATGAATGCTCGACAGCAGGATTGTCGAACAATAACTTGAATATTTTTAATTGCACCAAAAATGCGCTCGCAACCATAACTAACAAATAATTGAAGCATACATTTCAAATCAACAAGAACAAGGAATACGGCCTGTGACCCGCTAATACATTGACCCGCACCAAATCAGTCCGCCGCGCACCATCAAGCGCCCTGGCGGACCCGAGTTCAGCTGCTCTATCTCGCTAATCGGCCTGATACTGCGCGCGGTCTGACTCGCCTGTAAAAAAGCCCCGGCATTCGGGGCCGTGGACAACCCTGCACTAAAGAAAAACGGGGCAACCGATAAAACTTATATAAATGCGACATGGGTAACAGTGGTGAAATAACCGCTCTACATTTCAGCAATATTTGGCACAGCGGTTGCAAAAAGAACTTCGAACGCAACATCTGCAGGAGCTGCCGAAGGCTCGGCAGGCCCTAGATAAAACAACACCAGGGAACGGCTAATGAACATAAAAAGTCGATGACACTAAGCCAGTAAGCCTGCACAAGCCTATTAATAGATAGTTCAACTATCGGCCTGCGCACACCTAGAAGAAAGTTACACCCACCCACTCGAACATCACCCATATGTTCGGACGGCACCTTATTGCCCTTCATCAACCCGAGGGAGCTTTAATGAACGATGCGGTAAAGCACAAAACCCTGCCGGGGCCATTACGGGAAGCGCCACTCCCGCCGGCGTTGGGCGGGCCAGCCTTTAAAGCCAACACCTCGCAACCCGGCGGGTTGAATAAACAGCAGATGCTGTTGCTGGTGGCGGTATCGGCACTGATACACGGCGGCGCCTGGTGGTTTCTCCAGCAGACCCGGCCCGAGCCACTGCCGACACCGCCGCAGATTCCGGAAATGACTGTCGAGCTGACCAGCCCGACACCACCGGCACCGCCCACCCCGGAACCACCACCGCCTCCTCCACCACCGCCGGAACCTGAACAACCGGTGGAAGACGAAGACGCGGTCAAGCCACCGCCGAAACCGGTGGAGAAACCCAAGCCGATCGAAAAACCGAAACCGGTCGAGAAGCCGAAACCGCTGAAAAAAGTCGAGCCGCCGAAAGCGCCCCCCGCCCCGGCACAACCGGCCGCTCCCGCAGCACCGGCGACCCCGAGCGCGCCACCAGCACCTGCCGCCGCGCTCGCGCCGGTGAAAGAGTCGGCGGCGATTTCCGGCCTCGCCAGCCTCGGCAACCCGCCGCCGGAATACCCGTCGCTGGCGCTGCGGCGCAATTGGGAGGGCAGCGTGGTGTTGCGCATTCAGGTACTGGCCAATGGACGCGCCGGCTCGGTGACGGTGACCAAGTCCAGCGGCAAGCCGCAACTGGATGACGCGGCCGTCGCGGCGGTGAAGAACTGGAAGTTTATTCCGGCCAAACGCGGTGACACGCCGATCGACGGCTTCGCCACCCAGACCATTGATTTCAAATTGCCGCAATAACGGCACAACCCGACGAACTCACAACCGACTTAATGCAAGCGAGGTGTAGCCATGAACCCTTCTCTGTCTTCGATGATTGTCCCCGGTGTGCTCTGGGGGCTGGTGCTGTTTTCCGTGGTCAGCTGGGCGATCCTGCTGGTCAAGTCGGCGCAATACCTGCGCCAGAAAGCCCAGAACAAACAGTTCAGCAAAGCCTTCTGGGGCGCGCCGGACCTGCTCACCGCCGCCGAGCACGCCAGCCAGTACCCGGGCTCGCTGGCGCGCATCGCCAGCAGCGGTTTCGAAGCCCTGCTGGTGGAGGATTCGCCGCGCACCACCCAGCAATTGGCGCACACCATCAATCGCTCGGATCGCCTGGAACGCAACCTGCGCCAGCAGATCCAGAAGGAACGCCGCTCGCTGGAAAACGGTCAGGCGATCCTCGCCAGTATCGGCAGCACCGCGCCGTTCATTGGGTTGTTCGGCACCGTGTGGGGCATCATGGAAGCCCTGCAAAGCATCGGCGAAACCGGTTCGGCCAGCCTTGAAGCGGTCGCCGGCCCGATCGGTCACGCACTGATCGCCACCGGCGTCGGCATCGCCGTCGCGGTGCCGGCGGTGCTGATTTACAACTTCTTCCTGCGTCGCCTCAAGCTCGCCTCGGCGGACATGGACGACTTCGCCCACGACTTCGACGCCCTCGCCTCGCGCAGCGCGTTTTCCATCAGCCGCCAGGCCATCGCCAGCAAAACCACAGCCGCCGTGCGGGAGGCCAGCTGATGTCCTTTTCCACTCAAGACAGCGATGAAGTGCTCAGCGAAATGAACGTCACGCCGCTGGTGGACGTGATGCTCGTGCTGCTGGTGGTGTTCATCGTCACCGCACCGCTGATGACCAACGCGATCAAAGTCAACTTGCCGAAAACCGACGCCGTCGCCCCCGCCGAAAAGAAGGATCCGGTAGTGGTCAGCGTCGATCAGGACGGCAAGTTCTATCTGGCCAAGACTGAACTGGCTCCGGAATCACTGGAGGCCAGCCTCAAGGAGGTCAAGGCCAAGGACAGCGAAGTCCGCGTGCAGCTGCAGGCCGACTCCGCCGTCAATTACGGCCAGGTGGCCAAGGCCATGGCGTCGATCGAACGCTCGGGCATTACCAAAATATCGGTGATGACCACCCACTGAGTGCGGTGTCGGGCGCGCGTCAAAAAACGCGCCCGACACCGCGGACCGCCTCCCGTCGCAATCAGCCGACCGAAAAACGCAAAGCGTCTTCGGAGGGGATCGGCTTGCTTGAAGAAAGTGGTTTTCCGCACGCGGTATCACCGAAAGCGGAGCAATGAGGGGCTCACAAGGCCAATTCGATAACGTCTAACAAAGTCGGAAACAACCATGCTGATGAACACTCCACGCTTCACGCTCAAACCTTTGGTGGCAACGATTTCTCGTCACCGTTTTGTTCCGTTGTACCTGGTGGCCATGGGGATGGGCGCCGGCACCGTGCAAGCCGCCGAGGACGACAATGCTGCCGTACCGGCTGCGGCGACGGTGGCTGCGCCGACCACGCAACTGCAACGGGTGGAAGTGACCGGTTCGGCGATTCGCCGGGTCGATGCCGAGACGGCGGTGCCGATCACCATTCTCAAGGCCGATGAACTGCGCAAACAAGGCGTGACCACCACCGCCGAACTGGTGCAGCGCATCACCGGCAGCCAGTCGATCAACAACAGCGCCGGCTCGGTGGGCGCGGCCACCGGCGGCGCGTCGTTTGCCGACATGCGCGGCATCGGCGCGAACAAGACGCTGGTGCTGCTCAACGGTCGACGCCTGGCCAACAACGCCTTGTCCGGCACCAACTCGGCCGGCGGCGCGGTGGATCTGAACATGATCCCGTTTGCCGCCATCGAACGCGTGGAAGTCCTGCGCGACGGCGCGTCAGCCCTGTACGGCACCGACGCCATCGGCGGCGTGATCAACTTCATCACCAAGAAATCCATGACCGACGGCCAGTTGACCCTCGGCGGCGAAACCCCGACCCACAGCGGCGGTGGCGCTACCAAAGACATGAGCGCCAGTTGGGGTTACGGCGATCTGGAGCAGGACCGCTTCAACGTGCTCGGCGTGTTCAACTACAACAAGCAGCAGAACCTCGACGCCAACGACCGCTCCTTTGCCCGCGACTACGTGCCCGGCCGCGGCCTGGACCAGACCTCCGGCACCGCATTCCCCGGCAACTACAGCCAGAACGGCAACGCCACCAACCCACTGGCCAACAGCAATTGCAACGGTCCCAACCTGGTGGCCCGCGACGGTTTGTGCCGCTTCAGCACCCGCGAATACATCGACCTGATTCCGCAAACTGAAAAGACTTCGTTCTTCGGCAAGACCACCGGCAAGCTGGCGGACGACCACAACGTCAACCTCGAATACTTCTGGTCGCGCAACAACAACGCCACGGCGGTCGGCCCGGCTCCGCTCACCGGCCTGAGCCTGGATGCCTCATCGCCCTACTACCCCGGCAACGGCATCACCCCGGCGCCCACCGGTTTCGCCCTCGACCCGACGCAACCGGTGGACGTCAACTGGCGCGAAACCGCCGCCGGTCCCCGCGAATCGAAAGACCAGAACACCAGCCAGCGCTTCTTGCTCAGCTTCGACGGTCTGGTCGGCGGCTGGGATTACAATGTCGGCGCCTCGTACAACCAGAACAAAATCGTCTCCAGCGTCACCAGCGGTTATGTCAGCGACCAGGCGATGATCAATGGTCTGGCCAGCGGCCTGCTCAACCCGTTCGGCCCGCAATCCGCTGCCGGCCAGCAGTACATCGACGCGGCGGCGTACCACGGCGCCTACACCACGGCTGTCGGCCGCGTGGCCGGGTTCGACGGCCGGATCAGCCGCGAAATCGGTGACTGGTTCGGCGCCGGTCCTTCCGGCCTGGCGCTGGGTGGCGAGTACCGCAAAGAGAAATTCCACCAGGACTTCGAGCAGTTTGCCGGCGATATCCAGAGCCTTGGCATCGACCCGAACGGCAGCGTCGAAGGCGACCGCAGCGTGAAAGCCGCGTACGCCGAAATCAACGTGCCGGTGCTCGATAGCCTCGAACTGTCCGCCGCCGTGCGTCACGACAAATACAGCGACTTCGGCAGCACCACCAACCCGAAATACTCGTTCCGTTACCAGCCGTTGAAAGAGCTGGTGGTACGTGGTGCCTACAGCGAAGGTTTCCGTGCGCCGTCGCTGTACGAGCTCTATTCACCGCGCAGCATCACCTTCACCCAGGGCTACTACAACGACCCGGTGCTGTGTACCGGCGGCGTAGTGCAACCAGGCGGCAACGGCGGGCGCGATTGCGGTCAGCAGTTCCTCAACCAGATCGGCGGCAATGAGGATCTGGCGCCGGAGAAAGCCCGCAACGTCACCCTGGGCTTCGTTTATCAACCGGTGAACAACCTGTCGGTGGGCCTGGATTTCTGGTGGATTCACATTTCCAACCAGATCCAGCCGTTCCCGGAATCCACCGTGTTTGATCAGGCCGGTGCCTATCAGGACCGCTTCGTGCGCAATGCCGACGGCACGCTCAACTACATCGTCACTGGCAACGCCAACCTCGGCATCGTCGAAACCAACGGGGTCGACGTGTCGCTGGACTATCGCTTCCCGAACACGCCGTACGGCCAGTTCGGCCTGGGCCTGCAAGGCACCTATGTTGACGAGTACGACTTCCAGAGCACCATCAAAGGCCCGTTCACCGACAAGGTCGGCGACTTCCAGGGTGACGGCGTGATTGCCCGCTGGAAACACAACCTCACCGGCAGCTGGACCTTCGGCGCGGCGCGGGCGTCGCTGACCAACCGCTTCACCACCGGCTACAACGACTACGACCGTGAAACCCATGCACGCGTGGCGTCGTATTCGGTGTGGGACCTGTCGGCCGGCTACACCTTCGACAAGGTGCTGGACGTCGATGCCGGGCTGAAGAACATGTTCGACCGCAACCCGCCGTTCACCAACCAGGCCTACAACTTCCAGAGCGGCTATGACCCGCGCTACACCGATCCGCTGGGCCGTACCTTGTTTGCGCGCATGACTTACCACTTCTAAAGAACGAGCACCATAAAACCCTGTGGGAGCTGGCTTGCCAGCGATGGCGGTGTGTCAGTGAAGTAGATGGCGACTGACACGACGCCATCGCTGGCAAGCCAGCTCCCACAAGGGCTCCGTGACCATTCAGTGATTTTGGGGAGTGACTTCATGAGACTCATGCGCAACATGGCTGGCCTGCTGCTCGGCAGTGCGCTGCTATGCACCGGCACTTCGGCGCTGGCCGGCGGCAGTTATGCGCTGACGGTTTACGGCGAAGCGCCGAAGTATCCGGCGAATTTCGAGCATTTCGACTTCGTCGATCCCAAGGCGCCCAAGGGCGGTTCGCTGAGCCGGGCGTCGATGGAAATCGGTCAATACAACTACATCACCCCGTATGCCGATCAGGGCATTTCCGTGGTGCAGGTCAACGACTGGGTGTATGCGCCGCTGGCGTTCCGTTCGCTGGACGAGCCCTACACCGTTTACGGACTGGTCGCGCAACAAATGGAACGCGATCCCGAGGGACTCTGGGTACGCTTCACCCTCAATCCAAAGGCACGCTTCGCCGACGGCACGCCGATCACCGCCGAGGACGTGCGCTACACCTTCAACCTGCTGATGACCAAGGGCAGCCTCAGCTATCGCCAGCAATACGCCGACGTGCAGGACGTGCTGATCGAAGGCCCGCGGCAGGTGCGCTTCACTTTCAAGAACAATCTCAACCGCACGTTGGCACTGGACCTGGCGACGATGCGCGTGCTGCCCGAACACTGGTGGCAAACCCGCGACTTTGCCAATGGCGGCGGTTTCGAGCCGCCGCTGGGCAGCGGCCCGTACCGCGTGAGCAAGGTCGATGCCGGGCGCAGCATCAGTTTCGAACGCGATCCGGACTGGTGGGGCAAAGACCTGCCGGTCAGTCGCGGCATGTACAACTTCGACACCCTGACGGTGAATTTTTACGGCGACACTGACGTCGCCCGTCAGTTGTTGCAGGCCGGCGCCTTCGACTACAACCGCGAATTCTCCTCGTCCGGTTATGTGGTCGGCTATGACAGCCCGGCATTGCGTGACGGTCGCTTGCAGCAGTCGATCCTTGCCCCGGACAAACCGACGGCGGCGCAGGGCTTCGTGTTCAACCTGCAAAACCCGATTTTCCAGGATCGTCGCGTGCGTCAGGCCATCAGCCTGCTGTGGGATTTCGAGTGGACTAACAAGCAGATGATGCGCGGCTTCTACGTGCGCCAGAACAGCTTCTGGCCAAAGAGTGAAATGGCCGCCACCGCGCTACCTGATGCCGACGAGTTGAAGATCCTCGAACCGCTGCGCGGGCAAATCCCCGACGAGGTCTTCACCGCGGTGTATCAGGCACCGAAAACCGATGGCAGCGGCTACATCCGCGACAAGCAACTGCAAGCGTTGAAACTGCTCGCCGAGGCCGGCTGGACACCGCAACACAATCGGCTGGTCAACGCTGCCGGCGAGCCTTTGGAATTCACGTTTCTCGACGGTCAGGGTGGCTTCGACCGCATGCTGCTGCCGTTCAAGCGCACCCTCGCGCAGATCGGCATCTCCCTGAATTTGCGCCGGATCGACTCAGCGCAATACATCAACCGCCTCAACGCCCGGGACTACGACATGATCGTCGCCGCTTTCCCGCGCAGCGGCGATCCGATCGTCTCTCCCGGCCGTGAGTTGTACAACCTGTACGCCTCGCAAAGTGCCACACAGGTCGGCAGTTCCAACTCAATGGTGCTGGCCAACCCGGCGGTCGATCAACTGATCGACGGGCTGGTCCAGGCCAACACTCGCGAAGCCATGGTGCATTACGCCCGCGCCCTCGACCGGGTGCTGCAATGGGGTTACTACATGATTCCCAACTACTACTCCAAAGGCACGCCGACGGTGTATCAGAACCGTTTCGGCATGCCGTCTGTGCAACCGGCATACGACGAAGGCCTCAACACCTGGTGGGAGGTCTCGGCCAAGCCGTTGACCACGCAACAGATGCACACCCGGCTCGCGGGGGGTCAGTGACATGCTGCGTTATCTGAGTAGGCGTTTGCTGCTGATCATCCCCACGCTGCTGTGCATTCTGGTGGTCAATTTCCTCATCGTGCAGGCCGCACCGGGTGGCCCGGTGGAACAAGCCATTGCGCGCCTGCAAGGCTTCGGCGGACACAGCATGGGCGGCGGAGGCGAAGTGGCCGCGACGGGCGGTGCCGGACGCAGCAGCCGTGGCCTCGACCCGGCGCTGATCGAAGAAATCAAACACCACTACGGCTTCGACAAACCGATGCACGAACGCCTGTGGCTGATGCTGAAAAACTACGCGCAACTGGATCTGGGCAGCAGTTTCTTTCGTGGCGCCAAGGTCACCGACCTGATCGCGCAGAAGTTGCCGGTGTCGCTGTCGCTGGGCTTGTGGGCAACGTTGATCACCTACCTGATTTCGATCCCGCTGGGCATTCGCAAAGCAATCACCAACGGCAGCGCCTTCGATGTCTGGAGCAGCACGGCGATCATCATCGGCTACGCGATGCCGGCGTTTCTGTTCGCGATTCTGTTGATCGTGGTGTTTGCCGGTGGCAGTTACGTCAACTGGTTTCCGGTGCAGGGCCTGGTCTCGGACAACTTCGACAGCCTCAGCCCCCTCGGCAAAGTCGGCGATTACCTCTGGCATCTGGTATTGCCGGTGACGGCGCTGGTGATCGGCGGCTTCGCCACGCTGACCATCCTGACCAAAAACAGCTTCCTCAACGAAATCAGCCGCCAGTACGTGATCACTGCGCGGGCCAAGGGTTTGACCGAGCGCCGCGTGCTTTACGGCCATGTGTTTCGCAACGCGATGCTGCTGGTGGTGGCCGGTGTGCCGTCGGCGTTGATCGAGGTGTTTTTCGCCGGCTCCTTGCTGATCGAAACCATTTTCAACCTCGATGGCCTCGGGCGCATGAGCTACGAAGCGGCGGTGTCGCGTGATTATCCGGTGGTGTTCGGCGCGCTGTTTCTGTTCACCCTGTTCGGTCTGCTGATCAAGCTGATCGGCGACCTCTGCTACACCCTGCTCGACCCGCGCATCGACTTCTCGGCGAGGACTGCCTGATGTTCACACTTTCCCCTCTGGGCCAGCGCCGCATTGCGCAATTCAAGGCCAACCGGCGTGGACGCTGGTCGCTGTGGCTGTTTATCGGCCTGTGCCTGGTCTGCCTCGGCGGTGAGCTGATTGCCAATGACAAACCCTTGGTGATCCGCTATCACGACGCCTTCTATTTCCCTATTCTCAGCGATTACCTGGAAACCGATTTCGGCGGCGAACTGCCGTTCCAGCCGGATTACGCCAGCGCCTACGTACACCGGCTGATCGAGGATCAGGGCGGCTGGATGCTGTTCCCGCCGATTCCGTTCAGCTACGACACGGTCAACTACGACCTCGACGAGCCGGCACCGAGCCCGCCCTCGGCGAGCAACTGGCTGGGCACCGACGATCAGGCACGGGACGTCCTGGCGCGGGTGATTTTCGGCACACGGATTTCGATTCTGTTTGCGCTGATCCTCACCGGCATCAGTGCGCTGGTGGGCATCGTCGCCGGGGCATTGCAGGGTTATTACGGCGGTTGGGTCGACTTGCTCGGGCAGCGGCTATTGGAGATATGGTCGGGGCTACCGGTGCTGTATCTGTTGATCATCCTGTCCGGTTTCGTCTCGCCGAGTTTCTGGTGGTTGCTGGGGATCATGGCGCTGTTTTCCTGGCTGGCACTGGTGGATGTAGTGCGGGCCGAATTCCTTCGCGGGCGCAATCTGGAATACGTCAAAGCCGCGCGGGCCTTGGGCCTGACTGACACCGCACTGATGTGCCGGCACATTCTGCCCAACGCGATGACCTCCACCCTCACCTACCTGCCGTTCATTCTCACCGGCGCCATCGCCACCCTGACCGCACTGGATTTTCTCGGCTTCGGCATGCCGGCGGGCAGCGCATCGCTGGGCGAACTGATCGGCCAGGCCAAGCGCAATCTGCAAGCGCCATGGCTGGGGCTGACGGCGTTTTTCGCGCTGGCGCTGATTCTTTCGTTGCTGGTGTTTATCGGTGAGGCCTGCCGTGACGCATTCGATCCCCGGAGCTGACATGAACGACAACCTGATTGAAATCCGCGACCTGCGCGTCGCCTTCGCCGGGCAGCAAGTGGTGCATGGTGTGAACCTCGATATTCGCCGTGGCGAATGCCTGGCACTGGTCGGCGAATCCGGCTCGGGCAAGTCGGTGACGGCGCATTCGATCCTGCGCTTGTTGCCGGGCAAAAGCGTCAGCAGCAGCGGCTCGATCCGCTACCACGGCATGGACTTGTTGCAGGCCAGCGAGCAACAGATGCGCGGTTTGCGCGGCAACCGGATCGCGATGATTTTCCAGGAGCCGATGACTTCGCTGAACCCGCTGCACACCGTGGAAAAGCAGGTCAGCGAAGTGTTGGAAATTCACAAAGGCCTCAAGGGCCGCGCCGCTCGCGCACGAACGCTGGAGCTGCTGGAACTGGTCGGTATTCGCCAGCCCCTGCAGCGCTTGAAAGCCTATCCGCATCAGCTCTCCGGCGGCCAGCGGCAACGGGTGATGATCGCCATGGCGCTGGCCAACGAGCCGCAGTTGTTGATCGCCGATGAACCGACCACGGCGCTCGACGTGACCGTGCAGCAGAAGATTCTCGAATTGCTGATCGAGCTGCAGCAGCGCCTTGGCATGTCGCTGTTGCTGATCAGCCACGACCTCAATCTGGTGCGGCGCATCGCTCAGCGGGTGTGCGTGATGCGCCATGGCGAGATCGTCGAACAGGCCGATTGCGCAGCGCTGTTTCGGGCGCCGCAGCATCCTTACAGTCGTTTGTTGATCGAGGCTGAACCCAGCGGTGCGCCGGTGCCGAGTGAGTACGATCACAACTTGCTTGAGGTCGACGATCTGAAGGTCTGGTTCCCGTTGCCCAAAGGGTTTTTCAGTCGCCAGCAGGATTACATCAAAGCCGTGGATGGTGTGAGTTTCACCCTGCAACGCGGCAAGACCCTGGGCATTGTCGGTGAGTCGGGTTCCGGCAAGTCAACGCTGGGTCAGGCGATCCTGCGCCTGGTGGAATCGGAGGGCAGTATCCGTTTCGGCAACAAACAGCTGAGCCTGCTCAATCAACGCTTGATGCGACCGTTGCGGCGGCAGATTCAAGTGGTGTTCCAGGATCCGTTCGGCAGCCTCAGCCCTCGGATGTCGGTGCAGCAGATCATTGCCGAAGGCCTGCTGACCCACGGTATCGGCACTGCGGCCGAGCGCGAAGCGGCGGTGATTCGCGTGCTCGAGGAGGTCGGCCTCGACCCGCAAAGCCGCCATCGTTACCCCCACGAGTTTTCCGGTGGCCAGCGCCAGCGCATTTCCATCGCGCGCGCCTTGGTGCTGGAGCCGGCGCTGATTCTGCTCGATGAACCGACCTCGGCACTGGATCGCACGGTGCAGAAGCAGGTGGTGGAATTATTGCGGCAATTGCAGATCAGGCATGGTCTGACCTATCTGTTCATCAGCCATGACCTGGCAGTGGTGCACGCACTGGCCCATGACTTGATCGTGATCAAGGACGGCAAGGTGGTCGAGCAAGGATCGTCGCGGGAGATCTTCGCCGCGCCACAACATCCTTACACCCAGGAGTTGCTGAACGCCTCCGGCCTCAAACCCAATAAGGAACCCTGTGGGGGCTGGCTTGCCAGCGATTGCGGTGTATCAGAGAAAACGATGTTGGCTGACACGACACCATCGCTGGCAAGCCAGCTCCCACAGGCATAGAGGTGATCCAGAAAAATATTTTTTCAGCCACTGCATCCAAACGTCTCCGCCACGGGTAGTCCCTGTAACAGCCACTGATGGCTGCCAGCGATCTACCCTTTTCGGAGAACACACTGATGAACACCACGCAGCTGATTTGCTTCACCGGTTTGCTCGCAGCCTCCGCCGGCGCTTTCGCCCAAAGCGGCCTGCCAGACAGCATCAAAGTCCCGGATGGCCACAAAGTCGCGCTGGAAACCACCGGCGTCGGCGAGATCACCTACGAATGCCGTGACAAGCCCAATGCCGCCGGGCAGACCGAGTGGACCTTTGTCGGCCCCAAAGCGGTGCTCAATGATCGCAGCGGCAAGCAAGTCGGCACCTACTTCGGCCCACCCGCCACCTGGCAGGCCAAGGACGGTTCGAAAGTCACCGGCACGCAATTGGCCGTGGCGCCGTCGAGTCCGGGCAACCTGCCTTATCAACTGGTCAAGGCCAATCCGGCCGAGGGCAAAGGCGCGATGAGCGGCGTCAGCTACATCCAGCGGGTCGCGCTCAAGGGTGGCGTGGCGCCGGGCAGTGAATGCACGGCGGCGAACAAGGGCAAGCAGGAAGTGGTGAAATATCAGGCGGATTACATCTTCTGGGCGGCGAACTGATTTCCTGACTCATCGCAAATCCCCTGTAGGAGTGAGCTTGCTCGCGACAGCGGAGTGTCAGCCAACACAGGCTTCACTGACGCACCGCTGTCGCGAGCAGGCTCTCTCCTGCAAAGGGAATGGAGTTGTGTGGATGTTTGCGGAATGTGAGCTAGATTGCACGACATGCCTTTAGCCGAATCCGTTTTCGATTACGAAGCCCGCCTCGCTGCCTGTGCCCGAGGCGAGCGCCTGGCCCTGCACGATTTGTATGTGCAGGAAGGCCCACGCCTGCTCGGTGTGGCCAAACGGCTGGTGCGCGACACGGCGCTGGCGGAGGACATTGTTCATGAGGCATTCATCAAGATCTGGAACGGCGCGGCGGGATTTGATCCGGCGCGTGGTTCGGCACGTGGCTGGATGTTCAGCGTGACCCGGCATCTGGCGCTGAATCTGTTACGTGATCAGGGCCGGGAAACGCCCTTTGACGAAGCTCACGAAGTGGCTGTGGATGAGGACGGTTTTGACGCCCACGCGCATTCGGCGCGCATCCACCGCTGTCTGGAACAACTGGAACCACAACGGCGCAGTTGCATCCTGCATGCCTACGTCGACGGCTACAGCCACGCGCAGATCGCCACCCGTCTCGACACGCCACTGGGCACCGTCAAAGCCTGGATCAAACGCAGCCTCAATGCGTTGCGGGAGTGCATGGGATGACCACTGAATCGGCGCGGCAACTTGATGAACTGGCCAGCGAATACGTGCTCGGCACCCTGTCAGCGCCGGAGCGCGAAGCGGTGCAACAGCGCTTGCGCAACGAGCCCGAACTGCAAGCCGCGGTGGATGCCTGGGAGCGGCGATTGCTGGACCTGACGGACCTGGCCGGAACGCATCCGCCCTCGCCGCAATTGTGGCCACGCATCGAACGCAGTGTCGAGCGACTCTCGCGCAAGGCACCTGAGCCTGCGCGTCCTTCGTGGTGGAATCTGCTGCCGTTGTGGCGGAGTCTGAGCGCCGCCGGGCTGGCCGCGACGCTGATCCTGGGGACGTTGTTGGTGACCCAGACCGCGCCGAAACCAAGCTATCTGGTGGTACTGGTGGCCCCGCAGGACAAGGCGCCAGGCTGGGTGATCCAGGCGAACAATGCACGGGAGATCCAGTTGATTCCGCTGGGAGTGGTCGAAGTGCCGGCGGACAAGGCGCTGGAGTTCTGGACCAAAGCTGACGGCTGGCAAGGGCCGGTGTCGCTGGGACTGGTCAAACCGGGGCAGGCATTGAAGGTGCCGCTGGACAAACTGCCGCCGCTGCAACCGAACCAGCTGTTCGAACTCACCCTCGAAGGCGCCAACGGCTCGCCGATCGGCAAACCGACCGGACCGATTCAGGCCATCGGCAGAGCCGTCAAAGTGCTTTGAGCACGCATCAACCGGCCTTGGCCATGCAGCGTTTGTAGCGCTCATCCACACGTTTGGCGAACCACGCGGTGGTCAGTTTGCGGGTGATTTTCGGGCTCTGCAGCACGATCCCCGGCAGCACGGCGCGCGGCAGGGTTTTGCCCTCGGCCTTGTCCGCCAGCTCAAACACCCGTTGATAGAGCTTCGTCTCCTCGAATTCCAGGGTCTTGCCTTTCTCCAGTTGATCGCGAATCGTCGGATTGCGCATGCCCAGCGACTTGCCGAGGCTGCGCACCGCCAGCTCGGTGCTGCCGGGCAGGATCGAGTCATAGCGGATCAGGTCGCCATCCAGCGCCAAGGGAATGCCCGAGGCACGGCTGACCGCGTTCTGGAACGCCGCATTACGGCTGGCGTACCACCCGGCATTGAAGTCGGCAAAGCGGTACAACGGCTCGCGGTAACTCACCGGATAGCCGAGCAAATGCGCGATGCCGAAGTACATGCCGCCACGGCGGGTGAACACTTCGTGGCGGATCGTGCCGCTGACCGGGTACGGGTAGTCCCTGGCATGCTGCTCGGCGAATTCGATGCTGACCTGCATCGGCCCGGCGGTGTGCACCGGGTTGAAGCCACCGAACAAGGTGCGCCCCATCGGTACCATGCCGATGAAGTCGTCGAACACCGCACTCAAGTCTTTCTCGCTGCGCGCCGCGTTCAGGCGTTCGCTGTAGGTCTTGCCGGTGGGCGAACGCACCGCCAGCGCGGCGCTGACCAGCATTCCGGGGATGTGCGCCTTGCCGGCGCGGCGGTCGATCTCGTCACGGGCGATCTTGCCCAGGCCCGGCACCGTCGGGTCAACCTGAAAGGTCGATTCCTGCTCGGCCACTGCCAGCACCGAACACAGGTTTTGCGTGGTCGGACTGATGTTCTGCGCGGCGAACGCGGCATAAATATCGGTGGCCCAGCCCTGGCGGTCAGGCACTTTTGCCGGCATCAGCCGCACGATTTCGGCCTTCACTTCGGCGGGCGCACGCGGGGCAGGTTCACTGCTGCGCTGGCCCGCGCAACCGGCGAGCACCAGCAGTGCAGTGAGAGAGATCAGTAATCGAGGGCTGTACATAGTGCTCCTTGGCGTGCGTTGAGCCGGTTCACCATACGATCAAAGGTGTGGCGCAGGCTAGGACTGCCGCAACGAAACACTGTTCCCGTGAATATCGCGATCTTTGTAGCGAGGGCGCTTGCCGCCGTCGGGTCGCGAAGCGGCCCTGCTTCTCTGATAGAAGCGCACTGCCGCGCAGTCCAGCGCCCTCGCCACACAATCCCGGCAAAAATGCAAAGGCCCGGCAGCGCCACCGCTGCGGGGCCTTCTCCGTCTGGCTGAGAAACTGGCCGCGCCGCCCTGCTGATCCATACTTGCTGCACAGCTGAAGGAGGACAGGCCATGAACCGCAGCGACGTACTGATCATCGGCGCCGGCCCGACCGGCCTGGTGCTGGCCCTGTGGCTGAGCAAACTCGGTGTGCGCGTGCGCATCCTCGACAAGACCTCCGCCCCTGGCACCACGTCCCGGGCGCTGGCGGTACAGGCGCGAACCCTGGAGTTGTATCGTCAGCTGGATCTGGCCGACACCGTGGTACGCAAGGGCCATCGGGTGGCGGCGGCGAACTTCTGGGTCAACGGCAAACCGGTCGCGCAATTGCCACTGAACCGTATTGGCGAAGGGCTGACACCCTACGCGTTCGTCGAAATCTTCCCCCAGGATGAACATGAACGGCTGCTGATCGAGCGCCTGGAAGATTACGGCGTCAGTGTCGAACGCAACACCACGCTGGAGAGCTTCGAGGAAACCAGCGACGGCCTCACCGCGCATTTGCGCTTGCCCGATGGCGAGCAGGAAATCTGTCAGGCCTGCTATCTGGCGGGCTGCGACGGCGCCCGTTCGGTGGTGCGCAAATCCCTCGACGCCGGTTTTCCTGGCGGCACGTATCAACAGATCTTCTATGTGGCAGACGTCAAGGCCAGCGGCCCGGCGATGAATGGCGAGCTGCACCTGGACCTGGATGAGGCGGACTTTCTCGCGGTGTTCCCGTTGGCTGGCGAAGGCCGCGCGCGGCTGATCGGCACGGTGCGCGACGAGCGTGCGGATCGCGCCGACACCCTGGCGTTTTCCGATGTCAGCAGCCGCGCCATCGAACACCTGAAAGTCCATATCGAGGACGTGCACTGGTTTTCCACCTACCGCGTGCATCACCGGGTGGCCGAACACTTTCGCAGCGCTCGCGCGTTCCTGCTCGGCGATGCCGCGCACGTGCACAGTCCGGCCGTTGGTCAGGGCATGAACACCGGCATCGGCGATGCGATCAATCTGGCGTGGAAACTCGCGGCGGTGCTCGGCGGCGGCGCCGAACCGGGCCTGCTCGACAGCTACGAAACCGAACGCATTGCCTTCGCCCGTCGACTGGTGTCGACCACCGACAAAGTGTTCAGCTTCGTCACCGCCGAGGGGCGCATGGCCGATCTGCTGCGCATGCGGGTGGCACCGTTTCTGATCCCGAAACTGGCGGCGTTCGAGGCCAGCCGCGAATTTCTCTTTCGCACTGTGTCGCAAGTCACCCTCAACTACCGCGGCATGCCGCTCAGCCAGGGCGTGGCCGGCCACGTGCACGGCGGCGATCGCCTGCCGTGGGCGCATGACGGTGAAGGCGATAATTACGAGCCACTACGGCAGCCGTGCTGGCAGGTGCACGTGTACGGCGACACCAGCGACGAGATGATCGCCTGGTGCCACGCACACCATCTGCCGCTGCATGTGTTCGACTGGCGTCCGGCGTTTGAAACAGCGGGGTTGGGGCGTAACGGATTTTATCTGTTGCGCCCCGACACCTATGTGGCGATAGCGGACAACAGCGCCGATCCGAAGGTGATCGAACGCTATTTTCGCGATCACGGGATCCGGCCGTATTTCGCCTGCCCCTGACCCAAAAACACCCAAAAACCTGTGGGAGCTGGCTTGCCAGCGATGAGGCCGGCACAGTCAAAATCAACGTTGACTGAGCTACCGCAATCGCTGGCAAGCCAGCTCCCACAAGGGCACTTCGGTGTTTGTCAGATCCCGGCCAGCGCCAGATCCATCGCAAAGTAGGTGAAGATCAGATCCGCACCCGCTCGCTTGATGGCGCCGAGGCTTTCACGCACCACGCGGTCCTCGTCAATCGCCCCGGCCTTCGCGCCGAACTTGATCATCGCGTACTCGCCGCTGACCTGATACGCCGCCAGCGGCAGGTTCGAGGCCTGACGGATGTCGCGGATGATGTCCAGGTACGCACCGGCCGGTTTGACCATCAGTGCATCGGCGCCTTCCTGCTCGTCGAGCAGCGATTCGCGCAGGGCTTCGCGGCGGTTCATCGGGTTCATCTGGTAGCTTTTGCGATCGCCCTTCAGCGCGCTGCCACCGGCCTCGCGGAACGGGCCGTAGAGGGCCGAGGCGAATTTGGTCGAATAGGCCATGATCGGGATCTGCGTGAAGCCGGCCGCGTCGAGGGCCTGACGAATCGCCCGCACCTGACCGTCCATCGCCGCCGACGGCGCGATCACGTCAGCACCGGCGCGCGCGGCCGCCACCGCTTGTTTGCCGAGGTTGATCAAGGTCTGATCGTTGTCCACTTCATGGTTGTGCAGCACGCCACAGTGGCCGTGATCGGTGTATTCGCAGAAGCAGGTGTCGGACATCACGATCATGTCCGGCACGGCGTCCTTGGCAATGCGCGACATGCGCGAGACCAGGCCGTCTTCGCGCCAGGTGTCGCTGCCGTTGCTGTCCAGATGGTGCGACACGCCGAAGGTCATCACCGACTTGATCCCGGCACGGGCATAGCGCTCGATCTCGCTGGCCAGTTTGCGCTCGGGAATGCGCATCACCCCAGGCATACTCTTGATCGGCACGAAATCGTCGATGTCTTCTTCGACGAAAATCGGCAGCACCAGATCGTTCAGGCTGAATTCGGTTTCCTGGAACAGACTGCGCAGGCTCGCATTGCGGCGCAGACGGCGGGGACGTGCTTCGGGGAACTGACTGGACATGGGGCCTTTCCTGAAATCGGAAGATGAGACGAAAGTCGTAGGGGGCGAAGCTTATGCCTTGCGGCGGGCGGGGTACAAACCTGGATCAATCAAGAGTGCATTACCGGGGGCGTAATAATCCTTCAGCTTCACCCTGAAACCCTGTGGGAGCTGGCAAGCCAGCTCCCACAGGGTCGTGTGTCGATTACGACGGAATGGTCAGGCCTCGAATCACCGCCGGCCGGGCCAGGAAGCGCTCGAGCACGCGGGTGACGTTCGGGAAGTTCTGGATGCCGACCAGATCCCCGGCCTCATAGAACCCGATCAAGTTGCGCACCCACGGGAACGTTGCGATGTCGGCAATGGTGTAGCGCTCGCCCATGATCCAGTCGCGGCCTTCCAGCCGACCGTCGAGCACCTTGAGCAGGCGTGTGCTTTCGTCGACGTAGCGATCCCGGGGACGCTTGTCCTCGTAGTCCTTGCCGGCGAATTTGTTGAAGAAACCGAGCTGGCCGAACATCGGGCCGATGCCGCCCATCTGGAACATCAGCCACTGAATGGTTTCGTAACGCAGTGCGCCTTCCTGAGCCAGTAACTGGCCACTTTTGTCGGCCAGGTAAATCAGGATCGCCCCGGATTCAAACAACGGCAGCGGCTGGTCGCCGGGACCGTGAGGGTCGAGGATCGCCGGAATCTTGTTGTTCGGGTTCAACGACAGGAACTCGGCAGACAACTGGTCCTGGGTGTCAAAGCCGACGCGGTGCGGTTCGTACGGCAGGCCGATCTCTTCGAGCATGATCGAGACTTTGACGCCGTTGGGCGTTGGCAGGGAATAGAGCTGAATCCAGTCAGGGTACTGCGCGGGCCATTTCCGGGTGATCGGGAACGCGGACAGATCGGTCATGGGAAGCATCCAGTCACAATTTAAAGCCTGATCATAATGTAGGCGCGGCCACGGGCTGCGATGTTTTTGATCGGGCTTTTGCAAAACAAAATCAAAAATTCGCCGCCGCCAGCCGATTCTGCACGAACCGTAACATCCCTCGTCTACGGTGCATGAACCAAACCGGCCTCAGGGACTCTGAGCTATGCCATTCGCAAAGGAAGCACGACACGACAGGGAAAACACCCGGAGCTGGGAGCCCGCGGTGGAACGGTTTGTCAGCCTCAACCGACATTGCTGAAGAATCCTTTATCCAATGACGAACCTCATGAGATTCGCCAAACGCTTCAACCATCGCGCGTACATGGCCCTGCCCTCCCTGCTGGCGGTCAGTGCGTTGTTCCTGTCGCTGGAATCGAGCCAGATTCGCGCGCAACCGGTGGACGGCACCCAGACGCTGGTGTTTCTGCGCCACGCGGAGAAGCCCGATGGCGGGCTCGGCCAGCTTAATTGCCAGGGCCTGAACCGTGCGATCGAGCTGTCGACGCTGCTGCCGGAAAAGTTCGGCAAGGCCGATTACGTGTTCGCCGCCGACCCGACGCGCAATGTCGAGGAAGGCGAGCTGGACAACTCCTACAGCTACATTCGGCCTCTGATGACCATCAGCCCCGCCGCCATCAAACTCGGCCTGCCAGTGAACATCGAGTTTTCGGCCAACGACACCAGCGACCTGGCCCGCGAACTGCTGGAGGACAAGTACCACAACTCGACGATCTACACCGCGTGGTCCCACGGCTATCTGCCAGAGCTGATCAACAAGGTCGCCGGGAAAGCGCTGGGCGAGAAACAGAACATCACCGACGACTGGGCGGCCAACGATTTCGACTCGCTGTATGTGCTGACCCTGACCTGGCACAACGGCAAAGCCAGTCTGCAGAGCCACAGCTACAAGCAGGGGCTGGATCATGGCAAGCAAACCTGTCCGACCTGAATCTTGCTGATTCATGCGGGCCTCATCGCTGGCAAGCCGGCTCCCACAGGGTTCCAGGACGTATACAAATTTCATGTACATCCGCGATACCTGTGGGCGCTGGCTTGCCAGCGATGCGGCCGGCAAAAACACTATGAATCTTTCTGATTCAAGCGCTCGCGAAGATACTCAAGCACCGCCCCGCGCTCCCCCGCAAACTCGATCCGCCCGCCCTTCTTCTCGCGCTGAAATACATACATCGGGTCGTAATACTCACGCAGCAAGCCTTCGATCCAGCCGCGATGCAAATCCACCGCCCCGCTACGCCCCTGCTCGGCCAGCGCGTCTTCCATCAGCATCAACATCCGCCGATGCCGCTCGCCACCCAGGCGCTTCTGCACATTGTTCAGGCTTTCGAGCAGCCGCTCGGAAAACAGCAAAAAACCGTCCTCGCCATGCACCGTGGCAAACTCCGCAGACAGGTCCACCACGTAATCGCGCAGGATCCGCTCTACGCGATGTTCAAAACGGTCCTCGAGCCAGACCATCGGGTACTGCTGCATGCCCTGATACAGCGGCAGCGGCAAGGCGCAACTGCCGACCACCCGGCTCTCGTCCTCGAGCACGAACTGCTCGATCCCGGCGTCGCGTTTCTTGAGGATGTCGATGGCCAGACGGTTCTCGAAATCAATGTTCGACGGCTGCCCGGTGGCCCGTTTGCCAAAGCTTGAACCGCGATGGTTGGCGTGCCCCTCAAGGTCCAGACCATTGCGCAGTTGCACCAGCACTTCGGTCTTGCCGGTGCCGGTCATGCCGCCGAGCAAAACGAAATCACATTGGTCGATGGCCTGCTCCAGGGTGTCGATCAGGAAGGTGCGCATCGCCTTGTAGCCACCGCCGACACGCGGATAGTCAATGCCGGCCTCGTCGTGCAGCCACTGTTGGGTGATCTGCGAACGCAAACCGCCTCGAAAACAATAGATAAGACCATCGGGGTGGGCCCGGGCAAAATCGGCCCAGGCTTGAATACGCTCGGCCTTGACCGCACCGGACACCAGTTGATGGCCCAGTTCGATAGCAGCCTGTTGCCCATGCTGCTTGTAACAGGTGCCGATCTTCTGCCGCTCGATGTCATTCATCAGCGGCAGATTGATCACGCCGGGGAACGCGCCCTTGTGAAACTCGACTGGCGCGCGGGCGTCCATCAGCGGCCGGTCGTTGAGGAAAATGTCACGGTAGTCGGTGCAATCGCGGTGCATCAAATCACCTCGACTGCGTTCGTCTGTCGCTCAACCAGTTCGCCGATTGGCTCAAGGTTCAGGCCCAGTTCGGCGGCGACGGCGAGGAACTCGTTATTGCCCTCAGGCGTGACGGCAATCAACAGACCGCCGCTGGTTTGCGGGTCGCACAACAGCCGTTTGTGCAGTTCTTGCACGCGGCCGACCTTGCTTGAATAGCTGTCGAAGTTGCGCAACGTACCGCCGGGGACGCAGCCCTGATCGAGGTAATACTCAACGCTGTCCAGACGCGGCACGCGGTCGTAGGCGATGCGTGCGGTAAGCTGGCTACCGTCGGCCATTTCCACCAGGTGGCCGAGCAGGCCGAAACCGGTGACATCGGTCATCGCCGTCACGCCGGCGAGTTTGCCGAAGCGGCTGCCGGGTTTGTTCAGCGTGCACATCCAGTCGCGGGCCACGCCAACATCGCCAGGACGCAACTTGCCCTTTTTCTCGGCGGTGGTAAGGATGCCGATGCCCAGGGGTTTGGTCAGGTACAGCAGGCAACCGGCGGTGGCGGTGTCGTTGCGTTTCATATGACGCTTTTCCACCAGACCGGTGACGGCGAGGCCGAAGATCGGCTCCGGCGCATCAATCGAATGCCCGCCCGCCAGTGGAATGCCCGCTGCGTCGCACACCGCACGGCCGCCACGAATCACTTCACGCGCCACTTCCGGGGCCAGCACATTGACCGGCCAGCCGAGGATCGCAATCGCCATCAACGGATCACCGCCCATCGCGTAGATGTCGCTGATTGCATTGGTCGCCGCGATGCGGCCGAAATCGAACGGGTCGTCGACGATCGGCATAAAGAAGTCAGTGGTCGACACCACACCGCGCTCGGCATCAATCTCGTACACGGCCGCATCATCGCGCGAGGCATTGCCCACCCACAGTTTCGGATCGAGGTTCTGCGCCCCGCTGCCGGCCAGAATCACCTCCAGCACCTGCGGGGAAATCTTGCAGCCGCAACCGGCGCCGTGGCTGTATTGGGTCAGACGAATCGGCTCGCTCATCAGGGGAGTCTCTGGCAATGGATGGGGCGGATTCTAGCAGAGCGCGGGCGGGCAGATTTTTGCGCTGGATGACAGGGCCTCTTCGCAAGTTCGCTCGCAACAGCTATCGACCGCTCCCCGCCGACTCAAGGCCGGACGCAAACAACCTCGCCATTGTGCCCAGCAAAAAAAAACCGCCCTCGCGGGCGGCTGAAAGTGCTTCGACCCTAAACCTGAATCAGAAGCTTTGACTGAAGCTGATGTTGAAGGCGCTGTCGTTGTTGTCGCTCGACACCTGGCCCGAGTAGCCGATGCCCAGCTTGCCGGTCGGGGTGACCTGGAAGTCGATGCCGGCTTCGAGCAGCGCGCTGTCCTTGGCAATCGGCACGCCCTGGGTGCTGAACGAGGCGCCGCCGTCGATGAAGCTCAGGTCGGCGTCAGACTTGGTGTCGCCGTACGCATGGCGCCAGCCGATGGCTGCGCGGGGCGTCAACTGGCTGCCGTTGGCCAGGGTCACCAGCTTGCCGACGCGCACCCCGAGGGTCGAGTAGGTGATGTCCTGATCGGCGTCAGCCTTCAGGCGCCCCACTCCGCCTTTTTCCTTGGCGGTATCGCTGTCGTAGTTGACGTAGGCCAGCCCGGCGAACGGCTCGATGGCCACTCCCGCCGCGCTGATCGCGTACCCCACTTCACCGAACACCTGCGCGCTGCGCGCGTCGTAATCCGCCTTCAGGCGGTCGTTGTAGCTGCCGACGCTGACATCGCGTTTGCTCTCGATGCTGTGCCAGCTGTATGCCGCGCCGAGGCGCACGGCCAGTGCATCGAATTGCGAGTTCAGGTAACCGGCCAGGTGGTAGCTGTCGACCTTGGCATCGGAGTTGCGATCATGTGCATTGAGGTTGCTGCGGGTGTAACCGGCGGCCATCCCGGCACGCCAGGTGTCGTCCAGCGCCTTGTCGGTGCCGAGCATGAAACCGCCAAGGTTGCGATCGACTTTCGCCGTGTTGCTGTCGCCGCCCATGTCACCCCAGGCACCGATGGCCCGGATCCAGCCGACCATTTCCCCGTGACAGCCGTTGCTGCTCAGTTGGGTGTCGCTCGGTGCCAGCGTCCGGCGTGGATCGTCCGAGGCGCTGCACGACGGCTGGCGCATGCGGTCATTGACCGCCTCACGGATGAAGCGCGAATCCTCGAGCATGGCGCTGGCCGTGCTGGCGTGGATTTCCCCGGACAGACTGTCGAACGCGTTACGCGCACCGGCCACGCTGAGGTTGACGATCTGATTCTGCAGGGCCGCCCCCGCCGGGCCGTTAAGGGTGAGTGCCGTGGCGGTGGCGCGCTGGTTACCCGTGGCGGCGACGTCGGCGAACGAGTTGCCGTTGCGGCTGACGGCCAGGGTGACCGAGTCGGCACCATAGATCAGCGAGCTGTCGAGGAACGCATACTGCGGCAGATCGGCTGTACTGAAGGTGCCGGTCACGCCGCCACCTGCGGTGATCAGTGAGTATCTGGTGTTACCGGTGAACGGCGCGAGGCTGTTGACCACCAGCCCGCCACCGAGGGTGGCCGTGCCCCCTACTGCCAGCGGCGTGGCGGTCGGCGAACTGACCGTCAACGCCAAGACACCATCCGCCGCGTTGCTCAGGTTACCGGCCACACTCAAGGTGCCGTCGGCGCCACCGGAAGCCACTACACCGTGGTTGACCACCGAGCCAACGCTGCCGTTGCCGCTCAAGCCCGCACCGTTGGCGACAGTGACCTGCCCGCCCAGCGAGGCCCGGGCCGCACGGTTGCCGACTTGCAGCACGCCCTGATCGACCGCAACCGTGCCAGTGAACGGTTGATCACCGGTCAACAACAAGGTACCGGCGCCACGTTTGGCCAGCGCTCCGGCGCCCTTGATGGCGCCATTGAACCGGCCATCGGTGTTCTGCAGGAACACCAGTGAGGCGTTGTTGGTGATGTTGCCTTGCAAGCTGGTGGTGTTACCGACCAGCGTACCGCCACTGACCGTGGTACCACCGCTGTAGGTGTTGGCAGCGCTCAGCAGCAATGTGCCGGCGTCGAGTTTTTCGATGCCGCCGGTGCCGATCAGCGGCACGTCGATTTCGGCACTGCCGCCGGCATTTACCCGGATCGGCGCTGGCGTGCCACCGGGGCCGTTGACCGGAGTCAGTGTATCGCCGGCATCCGGAACCAGGCTGTAGCCACCGACGAGGAACTGCAGGCCGGTGAAGTTCTGATTGCCCTGCACCGTGACCGTGCCGCCCTGCCCGCCGAATACGGCGAACTGACCGTTGGCAGCCAACGCTTGCGTGCCGCTCGGATCAGTCCAGTTGGTCGCCGGGCCCCACACGCCACTGCCGCCGCCGATGCTGCCGTCAGGGTTGGTGGTGCCGCCGTTCCAGAACTGCACTTCACCCGGCGTGCCCTGCACCAGCAGGTTGACCTGATTGGCAATCGCCGTTTGCAGGGTCAGGTTGGCCGCCGACACCGGCAGGCTGCCGTAGATCAGACCGTTGTCGGTCAGGCTGCCGCCGTAGCTGAAGAGTTGGTAGACCCCGGTGCCGAAACCGCCGGCGTTGCTGATGTTCAGCGTGCCGTCGAGGGTCAGGTTGCCGGCGACGTTGACCACGGTGGTCGAACTGCTGGCCGAGCCAAGGCTGAAGTCCAGATTGCTGCCCGAGGACAACGCCAGCGCGCCGACCGACAACGGCGTGGCGGTACCACCACCGGTCAGCGTTGCGCCGCTGGCCAGTTGCACGTTACCGCCCAGTTGCCCGCTGCCGCCGACTTTCGCGCCGCTGGCGACGTTGACGTTGGCGCTGTTGAGCACACCGTTGACGATCAGGTTGCCGGCCTGCACCGAGGTGTCGCCGGTGAAGGTGTTGTTGCCGCTGAGCAGCAACTGGCCAGTGCCGGTTTTGTTCAGCGTACCGCTGCCGGTGAGGTTGCCGGTGTAGCTGCCGTCGGCGTTCTGCGCGAAGGTCAGCGCCGCGTTGTTGACGATCGCGCCTTGCAGGCTGCTGGTGTCGCCAGTGGTGCTGCCGCCGTTCAGCGTGGTGCCGCCGCTGTAGGTGTTGGCACCGCTGAGCAGCAAGTCGCCGCTGCCGTTTTTCACCAGGCTGCCGGTGCCGGTGATGGCGCCGAGCAGCGTGGTGTTCTGGTTGCCGGCCAGGGTCAGTTGCGCACCGAGGTTGACCGCGTTGGCCAGTTGCAGCGCCGAGGTGCTGTCGAGGGTGCCGTTGCCGGTCACGCTCAGGGCGCCGCTGCTGATTGCGCTGTTGTTGCCCAGCACCAGCGTGCCGCCAGCCAGTTGCGTGCCGCCGCTGTAGGTGTTGCTGCCGTTGATGGTCAGGCTCGACGCGCCGGACTTGATCAGGCTGCCGGCACCGCTGACGACACCGTCGAGGGTCAAGGCGTTGCTGCCGGCGACGGTCAGGCCGCCATTGAGCAGCACGTTGTTGGCGAGGCTGATCGCTGCATTGCTGTCCAGTGCGGTGCCGTCCGCTGCGGTCAGCACACCCGTGCCGAGCGCGGCGTTGTTGCCGACAACGATCTTGCCGCCATTCAGCGCAGTACCGCCGGTGTACCCGTTGGCGGCGTTGAGCACCAGCGTGCCGCTGTCGTATTTGCCGAGGGTGCCGGTGCCGTTGAGCGCCACGCCGAGGGTTGCGGTGGCGTTCGGATCGACCCGCACCGAAGCATTGCCCATCGAGCCGTTGACCAGGTTCAGCGAACCCGCCGTGCCGTTCTGCAGGCTGTAGCCGTCGGTGACGAACTGCATGCCGGTGATGGTTTGCGCGCCGTTGACCGTCACCGTGCCCGCCGTGCCCTGGAATACCGCGAAGTTATTGGTCCAGGCCTGATTGGTGGTGCCGTTGACGTCAGTCCAGTTGGTGGTGCCGGAACCCCAGGTGCCGCTGCCGCCCTCCACCGAGCCGTTGGCCACCAGTTGGTTGCCGTCCCAGAGCTGCACGGTGACGCCCGGCGCAGTGACCAGCAGGTTGATCTGGTTGGCCAGCGCGGTCTGCAGAGTCAGGTCACCGGGGGTGACGCTGCCCGGCACCGTGCCGATCAGCAGGCCGTTGTCGGTCAGGCCACCGGTGTAGTTGATCAGGCGATACACGCCGCTGCCAAAACCGCCGATGTCGCTGACGTTGAGGGTGCCGTCCAGGGTCAGGTTGCCGCCGACGTTGACCAGCGCGCTGCCGCCACCGACGACCGGAGCGCCGAGGCCGACGTCGAAGTTCGAGTTGCCGCTGAACACCAGCGAATCCACCGACAAGGTGCTGCCGGTCGCGCCCGCCAGATGCCCGCCATCGGCTACCGTCACCGCACCGGTCAAGGTGCCGCTGCCGCCGAGGGTGCCACCGTTGTTGACCAGCACGTTGCCGCTGGCCAGTGAGCCGTTGACCTGCAAGGTGCCGGCGTTGACGTTGGTGTCGCCGGTCAGGTCGCTGATGCCGCTGAGGGTCAGCGTGCCAGTGCCAAGTTTGCTCAGCCCGCCGTCGCCGCTGAGGACACCGGAGAAGGTGCTGCTGACGTTGTTGCCGCCAAGGCTCAAGGTGTTGCCGGTGCCGACCAGCGCCGTGCCGCTGCCGGTGAGGCTGGCGAGACCGCCCGAAGCGCCGAGGTTGAGCGCCGCGCCGCCAGCCAGATTGACCGAAGCGTTGTTGCCCAAGGCATTGGCGCTGAGGGTGGTGAGGCTGCCGGACAGCACATCGAAAATGCCGCTGAAGGTGTTGTTGCCGGACAGGGTCACGTCGGCCAGACCGTTCTTGGTCAGGGTGCCCGCCCCGGCAATCACGCCGCCGAGGGTCAGGTTGTTGTTGCCGGCCAGGCTCAGGTTGGCATTGAGGTTGACGTTGTTCGCCAGCACCAGCGGCGCGCTGCTGTCGAGGCTCGAGGCGCCGGCCACGGTCAGTGCGCCGCTGCCGAGCGCAGCACCTGTGCCGAGGGTCAGCGTACCGGCGTTCAGCGTGGTGCCACCGGTGTAAGTGTTGATGCCGTTGAGCGTCAGGTTCGACGCGCCGTTCTTGATCAGCCCGCCCGCACCGCTGACCACGCCAGCGAGGCTCAAGTTGTTGCTGCCGGTGTTGCTCAGGTTGGCGTTGAGCACCACGTTGTTGCCCAGACTCACGGCGCTGCTGCTGTCGAGCGCCGAGGCGCCCGCCACGCTCAGGTTGCCCAGCCCCAGCGCCGAGTTGCTGCCGGCAGTCAGGGTACCGGCGTTCAGCGCGATGCCGCCAAGGAAGTTGTTATTGCCACTCAGGGTCAGGTTGGCCGCACCGTTCTTGGTCAGGCTGCCGGCGCCGTTGACCGTACCCGCCAGCGTCAGGTCCGCCGTGCCGCCGATGCCCAGGTTGCCGGCGAGGTTGACCGCGTTGTTCAGCGAAACCGCAGTGCTCGCATCGACGCTGGTGCCCGCCGCGGCGTTCAGCGTGCCAGAGCCCAGTGCCGAGTTCGACGCCAGAATCAACCCGCCGGCGTTCAACGCTACCGGGCCGAGAAAGGCGTTGTTGCCGCCGAGGGTCAGGTTGGCCGCGCCGTTTTTGATCAATCCGCCAGTGCCGCCAATCACCCCGTTGAGCGCCAGTGCATTGCTGCCGACCACGGTCAGATTGCCATTGAGCGTCGCGGCATTGCCGAGGGTCACGGCGGTGTTGCTGTCCAGTTGGGTACCGGCGTTGGCGGTCAGCGTACCGCTGCCCAGCGCGGTGTTGCTGCCGACGATGATCTTGCCGCCGTCCAGTTGCGTGCCACCGCTGTAAGTGTTGGCGCCATTGAGTACCAGGGTGCCGGCATCGAGTTTATTGAGGATGCCGCTGCCATCAATATTGACGCCGACAGTGGCGGTCACGCCCGGATCGACGCGCACCGCCGTAGTCCCGCCGGTGCCGTTGACGGCGGTCAGCTGCCCTGCCGCACCGTTGACCAGGCTGTAGCCATCCGTGATGAACTGCAGGCCGGTGAACGATTGCGTGCCATTCACCGTCACCGTACCGGCGGTGCCCTGGAATACCGCGAAGTCACTGGCCCACGGTTGGTTGACCAGCCCGTTGGCATCGGTCCAGTTGGTGCCGACCGCGTTCCAGGTGCCGCTGCCACCGTCGACCAGGCCGTTGGCGATGGTCTGGCTGCCGTCCCAGTAACGGATGTTGCTGTTGGGTGCCGACACCTGAATGTTGATCTGATTGGCCACCCCGGTTTGCACCACCAGATCGCCCAGCGCATAACCGACCGGCACGCTGGCCACGTCCAGACCGAGGTTGCTCAGGCTGCCGGTGTAGTTGAACAGGCGATACACGCCGACGCCGAACCCACCGGCATCGGTGACGTTGAGATTGCCGTCGAGGGTCAGGTTGCCACCGATGTTCATCAGCGAGGCGGTCGACGGTGTACCCAGCGCCACATCGACGTTGCTGCCGGCCCCGAGGGTCAGCGCACTCGCCGACAAGGTGTTGCCCGACGACAGCGCCAGATGCCCGCCGTTGTTGATGTTCACCGCGCCGAGCGCCGAGCCGGTACCGGTCAGGGTGCCGCCGGTATTGACGTTGAGTTGCGCGCTGGCCAGCGAACCGCTGAGGTTCACGGTGCCGCCATTGATCGCGGTGTTGCCGGTGACGCCGTTGATTCCAGTGAGATTCAACGTGCCGGTGCCGATTTTGGTCAGGCCACCGCTGCCGCTGAGATCACCATCAAACGTGCTGGTGAGGTTGCCGCCACCGACGGTCAAGGTGTTGCTGCCGGTCAGTTGCACACTGCCGCTGCCGGTCAGCGCACCGAGGCTGGCATCGCTGCCCAGATTCAGGCTGGCGCCGGCGCTGATGTTCACCCCGGAGGTATTGCCCAGTGCCCCGCTGTTGAGGGTGGTGACGCTGCCGGAGACGATATTCAGTGCACCGCTGAAGGTGTTGCTGCCGGCCAGCGTCAGGTCAGACAGACCGTTTTTGGTCAGGCTGCCGGCGCCGTCGATGATGCCGTTGAGGGCCAGGTCGTTGTTGCCTGCCACGGTCAGTCCGGCATTCAGGGTGATCGCGTTGCCGATGCCGAACGAGGCGCTGTTGTCGAGGGTCGCCGCACCGCCGACGGTCAAGCCGCCGCTGCCCAGACCGTTGGCATTGCCCAGGGTCAGGGTGCCGGCGTTGAGCGTGGTGCCGCCGCTGAAGGTGTTGTTGCCGTTGAGCGTCAGGTTGGCCGCGCCGTTCTTGATCAATGGGCCGGTGCCGCTGGTGATGCCACCGAGGGTCAGATTCTGCGTACCGCCCACGCTCAGCGCGGCATTCAGGGCGACGTTGTTGTTGAGGCTGACCAGCGGCGAATTGCTGTCCAGCGTCGCCGCACCAGTCACGGTCAGGGCCCCGGAACCCAACGCCGAACTGTTGCCGACAGTCACGGTACCGGCATTCAGCGTGGTGCCGCCGAGGTAGTTGTTGGCCGCGTTGAGAATCAGGTTGGCCGTGCCGTTTTTCACCAGACTGCCGGCGCCGCTGACCAGACCGGTTAGGGTAAGGTCGGCCGTGCCGCCGACGTTCAGCGCGCCGGCCAGGCTCACCGCGTTGTTCAGGCTGACCGCCGTGTTGGCGTCCAGCGTGGTGTTGGCCGCCGCGTTCAACGAACCGGCGCCCAGCGCGCCGTTGGCGCCGACAATCAGTGTGCCGGCGTTCAGCGCGGTGTTGCCGAAATAGGTGTTGGCGCCGTTGAGGGTCAGGTCGGCCGCGCCGTTCTTGATCAGGCCACCGATGCCCGCGACCACACCGCCGAGGGTCAGCGCATTGCTGCCGCCGACGGTCAGGGTGCCGCCGAGGTTGACGTTGTTGGTCAGCGTCGCCGCCGTGCCGGCATCCAGCGTGGTGCCGTTCGAGGCGTTCAGAGCGCCCATCCCCAGCGCAGTGCTGGAACCGACGATCAGCGAACCGGCGGTCAGCGCCGTGGTGCCGGTGTAGGTGTTGTTGCCGTTGAGGGTCAGGCTCGACGCGCCGTTCTTGATCAGACCATTGCTGCCGCTGATGACCCCGCCGAGGGTCAGCGCGTTGGCGCCACCAGCGGTGAGGTTGGCGTTGAGGGTGATCGCATTGTTCAACGTCACTGCCGAACTGCTGTTGAGGGTGCCCGCCCCGGCCACGGTCAGTGCGCCGGTACCGAGTGCCGCGCCGTCGCCGACGGTCAGGCTGCCGGCGTTCAGCGTGGTGCCGCCGCTGAACGTGTTGGCGCCGCTGAGGGTCAGGTTGGCCGTGCCATTTTTGATCAACTGACCGGCACCGTTGACCAAACCGGACAGGGTCAGGCCACTGCTGCCACCGATGGTCAGAGCACTGCTGTTGAGGTTGATGGTGTTGTTCAGGTTGACGGCGGTGTTGCTGTCCAGCGTTGCCGTATCGGTGACCGACAAGACGCCAGTGCCCAGCGCCGCAGCGTTGCCTGCGGTGAGGGTGCCGGCCGCCAGCGTGGTGCCGCCGGTAAAGGTGTTGGCGCCGTTGAGCACCAGGTTGGTGAACCCGCGTTTGGTCAGTCCGCCACCGCCGCTGACGACGCCGCTGAGGGTCAGGTTGGCGCTGCCGCCGATGTCCAGATTGCCGCCGAGGCTGATCGCGTTGGTCAGCGCCACCGCGGTGCTGGTATCGAGGGTGGTGCCCGCCGCAGTGGTCAATGCGCCGGTGCCCAGCGCGGTGTTGGAGCCGACAATCAGCGTGCCGGCATTCAGCGCAGTGCCGCCGACGAAGGTGTTGTTGCCGCTGAGGGTCAGGCTCGCGGTGCCGTTCTTGATCAGGTTGCCGGCGCCACTGACGACGCCGCTCAGGCCCAATGCCTGCGTGCCGCCGATGGTCAAATCCGCCGCCAGCGCGACGGCATTGGCCAGGGTCACCGCCGTGGTGGCATCCAGCGTAGTGCCTGCGGCCGCGTTCAACGCGCCAGTGCCCAGCGCAGTGTTGCTGCCGACGAACAGGCTGCCGGCGTTGAGGAGCGTGTTGCCGGCGTTGGTGTTGTTGCCGCTCAGGGTCAGGCTGGCGCTGCCGGATTTGGTGATGCCGCCAGTGCCGCTCAACACGCCGCCGAGGGTCAGGGCGTTGCTGCCGAGCACGTTGAGTGCGCCGGTCATCGCGATGTTGTTGGCCAGGGTGACGTTGGCGGTGCTGTCCAGGTTTGTGCCGGCGGCGGTGTTCAGCGCGCCACTGCCCAGCGCGTCGTTGTTGGTCACCAGCAGGCTGCCGGCGCTCAGGGTGGTAGTGCCGCTGTAACCGCTGTTGGCGCCGCTGAGGGTCAGGCTGCCAGTGCCGGTCTTGGTCAGGCCGCTGCTGCCGGTGATCAGGCCGCCGAGCGTCAATGCGCCGGTGCCGCTGGTCGTCAATGTGCCGCCGAGGCTGATGGCGTTGTTCAGATTGATCGTGCCGGGCGCGCTCAAGGTAGTCGCGCCGGTGACGTTGAGGGTGCCGGTGCTCAGCGCCAGGTTGTTGCCCAACTGCACGGTGCCGCCGTTGAGCGTGGTGTTGCCCAGGTAGGTGTTGGCGGCGCTGAGGCTCAGTTGCCCGGAACCGACTTTGGTCAGACCGCCGCTGCCGGAGATCACGCCGCTCAGGGTGGTGGCGTTGGTGCCTTGCACGGTCACGCCCCCGGCGCCGAGGGAGATCAGGTTGCTGACGTTCAAGCCGGCATTGCTGGCTTGCAGGATCCCGCCATTGGAGGTGAGGACACCGCTGCCGAACGTGGCGTTGTTGTTGAACTGGGCGACACCGCCATTGAGCGTGGTCGCGCCACTGACCAGTGGCCCCTGCAAGGTCCAGGTGCCGCTGTTGATGGTCAGGTTGTTGAAGTTGACGTAGTTGGCGCTCGACGCCGTGCCGACGCCGGTTGTGCCGCCGCCGACGCCGATCGGGTTCTGCAGGATCAGGCTGTTGGTGCCGCCCGCGCCACCATCAACGGTCCCGGTCGGGGCGAAAGTCAGGTTGATGCCGATCAGTCCGCCGAGGCCGACGCTGATTTGCACGCCGTCACCGACACTGACCGACGAGCCGGTGATTGCCGTGAAGGTGTTGGTACTGCTCGCGCCCATCGACACGCCGCCAGTGATGGCACCGGCGTTGGTGAAGGTGTTGCCCGCCGCCGAGGTCTCGAAGGCGATCCGGCCGTTGATGGTACCGGTGCTGCTGTTGGTCATGTTGACCTGCGAACCGCCATACACGCCAACCACCGGGGTGTCGGCCAGGGTGATGCCGCCGACCGAAAGCCCGGTCGAGGTGATGGTGCCGTTGTTGGTGATGGTGGTGGTGCCGGCTGAGGCGTTGTTCACCGCGATGCCCAGGCCGTCGATGCTGGTCAGGTTAAGCCCGAGCAACATGCCGGTGCCGCGGATGACTCCGCTGGCGTTGTTGAGCACGCTGACCGTGCTGGTTGCGCCTGAGCCGATGAAGGCACCGCCGCTCAACACCGAGACCAGACCGAGCAGCGCCGGGTCGATCGTGCCGGAGTTGTTCAGAGTGATGTTGACCCCGGTCAGGTCCATCACATGGCCGCCGAGGGTCGCGTTCATTTGCGCGCTGGAGTTGACGTTGACCGTCAGGCCACTGGTGGCGCTGGAAAAGTTGTTGAGAAATAGCGGCAGAGTCGGCACACCGCTACAAGTCACGGTGGAACCGGCCGTGGAGCAGGTGGCCAATGCAGGTGCGCTGACACCGCCAAACAACAACCCGGCAACGCTCAGGTGCACAGCAAGAGAAAGAGGGGAAAAACGCGAAACGAGGGCAACACCAAACCTTGCTTCCACGGGCAACTACTCCTTGTCGTGGCCAATTTCTTCCTTGAAAGCGTGCAAAGCCGCGCTTATTCCACACGCGAATCAAGACTGCGACGGTCATCACAAAACCGCTGATTGGGGACAACGCTAGTAGACGCCCCGCGATGGAGCACGGATTAAATGGTGTTAATACTTTAATACTAGGGCCTTCTAAACCGCGGGTTTCGGCCAGCAAACACTAGCTCTGATCGCCCAACGAACCCTGCAGGAGTGAGGCTGCTCGCGATGGCGTCGTGTCAGATCACTCGATTTTGTCTGATACGCCGCCATCGCGAGCAGGCCCAAGCCTACAAGGGGAACGCAGTGTGGCCGGGAGACTTGGTACGCCTTGTGCAAACGTTTGCGACCTGCCTGTAACGGCTTTTTCGTAACAAAACCATACAGGCCCGCAGAACCCGGGCCTCGATCCGCAAAAAAGGACTTTGAATGCACGCTGCTTCCCCGCTTCGCGCCCCGTTTGCGCGCACGTTTGCTGTTTCCCTGCTACTGGCCGGCGTTACCGGAGTTCTCAGCCACAGCGCTGTCGCTCAGCCGGCCTTGCCCGAAGAATCCGCCCAGGGCGAAACCCTCAGCCCCGAAGCCAGCCCGCCCAAGGAAGGTGCGTACCTGTCGGACTGGTACAACCAGGACCTGACCCTGATCGGCAGCAAGGACATCAGTTTCGGTCCGCAACCGGCTGACGATATCTATCTGGAGTACGAGTACTTCGGGCGTAAAGGGCCGTTCGAGCTTTACGGCTACGTCGACATCCCGAAGATCTTCAACATCGGCAACAGCCACGACAAAGGGGTGTGGGACCACGGTTCACCGGTGTTCATGGAACACGAACCGCGCATCTCCATCGACTACCTCGCCGGGCGCAGCCTGGCCATCGGCCCGTTCAAGGAATGGTATGTAGCGTTCGACTGGATCTACGACCACGGCAGCCGCAAGGAGAACCGCGCCAACACCCTCTACAGTGGCTTCGGCACCGACATCGACACCCACTCACGGGTCAACCTGTCGGCCAACCTCTACGGGCGCTACCAGTGGGAAAACTACGGCGCGAGCAACGAGTATTCGTGGGACGGCTACCGCGCGCAGCTCAAGTACATCGTGCCCATCGACACATTCAGCAACGGCGCGTCGCTGACCTACATCGGCTTCACCAACTTCGATTTCGGCTCGGACCTGCACAAGGACAACCCGGCGCGTACCGCCAACGCCACGGTGGCGACCAACGTGTTGCTGTACTCGTTCACCCACCTGCGCTTCACCCTCGTCGGCCGTTACTTCCATAACGGCGGTAACTGGGAGGATGGCAGCGAGCTGAACTTCGGCGACGGCAATTTCCGCGCGCGTTCCAACGGTTGGGGTTACTACGCCGGCATCGGTTACCAGTTCTGAATTGAGGAGATATTCATGCAAGCAATGATGCGTTTGACCCTGGCCGCTGCGGCCCTGCTCTCTTCCTCCACCTGGGCGGCGGAGGCGCCGATCCAGCCGAAAGTCGTGCTGATCACCATGTTCGCCCCCGAGGCACAGAACTGGATCGAGCGCCTGAATCTCAAGCAGGAAATCCGTGTACCGGGCCTGTCCGCCGAGTACCCGACCATCCGCTGCAACGCTCAGCAGGTGTGCCTGCTGACCACCGGCATGGGCCAGACCAACGCCGCCGCCTCGACCCTGGCACTGGCCCTGTCGCCGAAATTCGACCTGCGCAAAAGTTATTTCCTGATCGCCGGGATTGCCGGCATCAGCCCCAAGCACGGGACCATCGGCACCGCCGCGTGGGCGCATTACCTGGTGGAGTTCGGCACGCAGTGGGAACTGGACTCTCGCGACGCACCGTCGAGCTGGCCAACCGGTTATCTGGGCATCAACACCAAAGGCCCGAACGAAAAACCGCCGCTCGACTACAAGACCGAAGTCTTCGAACTCAACCCGAAACTGCAGGCCAAGGCCTTTGCGCTGAGCCACCAGGTCGCGCTGAGCGAGAGCAAGGAATCGGCGGCGTGGCGCCGGAAATACCCGTCAGCTCCGGCCAACCAGCCGCCCGTCGTCACCCGTTGCGACACGCTGGCAGGCAACACCTGGTTCTCCGGCACTCGCCTGAGCGAACGCGCCGAGGTCTGGACCAGGCTGCTGACCGACAACAAGGGCGAATACTGCACCACGCAACAGGAAGACAACTCGACCTATGAGGCTTTGTTGCGCGCCAGCCGTGAAGGCCTGGTGGATGTGCAGCGCCTCGCGGTGGTGCGCGCCGGCTCGGACTTTGACCGTCCTGCTCCGGGCGGCAGCGAAGTGGACAATTTGCTGAAGTACGCCGATCAGGGCGGCTTCGTGCCGGCGCTGGAAAACCTCTATCGGGCAGGCAATCCGCTGGTGCAGGACATCCTGAAAAACTGGTCGGCGTGGGAAAACGGCGTGCCGCACTCCTGAACCCACCAAAGCACCTTGTGGGAGCTGACTTGCCAGCGATGGCATTAGAGCAGTCAACATCTTCATCGACTGTTCCACCGCTATCGCTGGCAAGCCAGCTCCCACAGGTTATGCGGTGTTGGTGAGATCAAGGGATGAGGATAATCTTATCGCCGCTGCCCTGATTCACCTCGGCATAACGTGCCAGACCTTCCGCCAGCGGCACCTCCACCAGCCCCTGCGGCAATGGCAGCCGATCCTCATCGAAGAACCGCCCAAACTGCTCGAGCATTGCCGCACAGGCCTCAACGCCATACAGCAGCGAATTGATCCCGACCACCGAACCGCCCTTGCGGTATAGCGCCAGCGCCGGCAACTGCACATGGCCGTCGACGGGTGCCGCGATGATCGCGATGCGGCCGAACGGTGCCAGCGCCGCCACCGAGGCGGGCAGCCAGAAACCGGTGGTGTCGAAGATCACATCGGCGCCGCCGCTGTACTCCGCGTGGACTTGGGCACCGAGCTCTTCGGGTTTATCCAGCTGGATCGTCGCGAAGCCCTGGGCCTGCAAGTCTTTGACCTGCTCCGGTCGCCGCGCCGCCGCCAGTATCTGCGCCCCACGGACCTTGGCCAGTGCCAATGCCGCCGTCGCCACCGCGCCACCGCCGATCACCAGCAAACGGGTTTCAGCACTCACATCGCTGCGCTCAAGCGCATCCCACGCCGTGGTGTACGGCACGCCGAGGCTGGCGGCCTGGGCGAAACTCAGGTGCGACGGTTTGTGCGCCACGCCACTGGCCGGCAGCTTGACGAACTGTGCGTGCGAGCCATCGGCAAAAAAGCCCAGCTCACGGCCGGTGCCCCAGACTTCCTGGCCGAGCAACGCCTGCGGGCCTTCAACCACTACACCAGCGAAATCGCGCCCGGGAATCCGCGGCAACGTGGTGTACGGAAAACGCCCGAGCACGTTCTTCACGTCGCTGGGGTTCAGACCGGCCGCCTTGATCTCGACCAGCACGTCATCGGCGCCGGGCAGCGGAGTGGCGACGTCGACGAAACGCAGGGAAGACAGGTCGCCGGTTTTATCGAATTGCAGTGCTTTCATGAGGACATCCACCGAAGAGAGAAAGGAAAATTCACGAGAACCAACCGGCGACCAGTTGCCGGCCCATCGGCCACAACTGCTCACCCGCGAGCATGCCGAGCAGCCCCACCAGGGCGATGGCCGGTGGCGCTGGAGAACGAAAATTCAGCGCGCCATAGAGCAGGCCGACGCCCAGGCCGATGGCCAGCGAAATCAGGTAGTTCATGGGGAAAACTCCGCCGCTAAAAGGAATGGGCAGAGTCTAGGGAATCGGTGGAGAAGGCGTCGGCCAAGGACTTCTGAATTTCAGCCAAATATCGGCAAGTCACCACACAACCCTGCAGGCTCACGCCTACAGGGATGGTGTTCAGGCCGCGGGGAATTGCGAAGGCGCCACGCCCAGCTCACGGCGGAACATGTCACTGAAACTGCTCGGCGAATACCCCAGCTCTCGGGCAATGACACTGACTGCCACGCCCTGAATCAACGCCGCCACCGCCGTCGCCAGTTGCACCTGCCGCCGCCATTCGGCGAAGCCCATGCCGAGGCTGTCCTTGAACAACCGCGCCAGCGTGCGCACGCTGGCGCCGGCATTTTCCGCGTGCTGCTCGAACGCAATCTCCAGCGACGGCGCGGCCATCACCGCCTGACACAGGTTCATCAGGCGCCGGTCGGAATCGTCCGGCAGCGGAATCTTCAACGGCGAACGCCGGGCGCGTTTCAACTCCAGCAACGCCAACCCGACCAGGGCGTCGTAATACCCGGGATCGCCACTGTCGCCCTGCTCCACCAACCCGATGATCAGTTCACGCAGCAACCCGCCGACTTCGATCACCTGCACCGTCTCATCCAGCGTCGCCGCCAGCGCCGGGCGCAGGTAAATATTGCGCATCTGCAAGTCCGAGACCACACGAATCCCGTGCGGCACCCCGGGCGGCAACCACACGGCGCGCTGTGGCGGCACCACCAGCGCCTCATGCGGCGTCTCGACCCACATCACTCCGCTCATCGCATACAGCAACTGCCCCCAGACGTGCTCGTGCGGCTCGATATACAAACCACGGGGATAAGTGCGCGCCAGCGGTTGCACCGGCACATCGGTATCACTCAGATCGGGGGGCGCGGCAAGGGCCATGGCGAGCATTCATTGGGGTTGGCGGAAGCCGCATGGTAACCAGTCGGTCACCGCGTCGCCAACGATAGATACCGTCGGACAATCCGAGTGAATTTTCCCGGGGCGCTGTGATCCTTCTATTACCACAGGGAGGAATACGGGCTTTATGAACAACGCAAAACTGTTTGTCATCGATTACACCCTTCACGGCACGCCGAAGTCGTTCATTATCCGCTCGGACAAAATGGACAACACCGAGGCGTGGCATTGGGCAAGCTGCGACGCCGGCGTGGGTCGCATCCCGCGTTTCGGCCGGGAGAAAGTGCAAAAGACCAGCAAACCGATGGCGGAAAAATTCGGCGTGGAAAACGTCACGTGGCGACCGGCGAGCTAGACTCTCGTCGGCGATGGGGACTCTTTGGGGGCGTACACAATGACCAGCATCTTCAGCCCGGCGCATCTGGATTATGGCCTGGACACCCTGTTTGGCCGTATCACCAAAAGTGTGGACTGCCGGGTGGGTCTTGAGGCTGTCGAAGGCGACCCCTATCGCTTCGCCCTGCGCGTGCCGGCGCCGTTACCGGAAGACCTGGACCAGGCGAAAACCGTGGTGGTCCGGGTGGAGGGGCGACGGTTGCAAGGCACGGTGCGGCATACCGAACGGCTGGATGATGAGAGCCTGAAACTGGAAGTGGAGCCTGATTAGGCTCCACTTTTTTATGGGCGCTTTTATTTGGGGTGGGCGCAGTGGCAGCCTTTGCTTGAACACGCTTCACCGTTTTTGTGGTGGTGAGCGCAGGCCTCACAGCAATAGTGTTTGCCGTGTACGGCGTAGGCGTGTTCGCCTTCTTTGATGGTGCATTTGCAGTTGGGGCAGTCGCATTTTCTATCGGGCATGGGGGCAGACTCCTTTTTTGGTGGTTGTCTGGGCTTGTGGGGTAAGCCGTAATTACAGTGTAGGAGCTGCTGGTGGCTGTGGGGGTTGGGGTTGGGGTTGGGGTTGGGGTTGGGGTTGGGGTTGGGGTTGGGGTTGGGGTTGGGGTTGGGGTTGGGGTTGGGGTTTGGGGCATATCCGTTGCTGCGGGTGTTGCTGCTGGCGGTTCCGCCCTTACGGCGGGTCACTTTTTCCAGACGCCGAAAAAGTAACCAAAAAGGCTGCCCCCGGCGTACGGCACTTCGCTGAGGCTCAGTGTTCCCTCGCTACGGTGCCCATCCGGGGGCATCGCCTCCGGTTTGCTTCGCTGCACCTCCTCTCGATGTATGCGGCTTCGCCGCACGGCGCTGCGCGCCTCCCCCCTGATGAACACCTTCGCTCGGCCTGCCGATGGGGTGGCAGATCAAAAGCAACGTCAAAAGCCAGAGCAACAGCGAAATCAAAAGATCGCAGCCTTCGGCAGCTCAGGGGATGTGTACACCTGATGGAGTATGGTCGGCTGTCAGACCGTCATCGCTGGCAAGCCAGCTCCCACAGGGGTTGAGTGCATTCTGTTAGGGATTGGTCGGCTGGCAGGCCGCCATCGCTGGCAAGCCAGCTCCCACAGGGGTTGAGTGCATTCTGTTAGGGATTGGTCGGCTGGCAGGCCGCCACCACTGGCAAGCCAGCTCCCACAGAAAAGCAAAGGCAGCACACAGCCCTTGCTTCTCACCACTCAACACAATGAGCGTTAGCTCGAGTACCGCTTTTGATCTGAGGGCCCGTCGGCAGGCTGAGTGGAGGGATTGATCCGGGGGTGGGAGCGTAGCGACCGTTTGGCGCAGCCAAACACATCGAGAGGAGGTGCAGCGAAGCAAACCGGAGGCGATGCCCCCGGATCAATCCCGGAGCGAAGGGACCCGAGCCACGGCGAGGGCCGAACGTCAGGGTAAAGCCTTTTTGGTTACTTTTTCGGCGTCTGGAAAAAGTGACCCGCCGTAAGGGCGGAACCGTAAGTAGCCGTTACCGCAGCAACGGATCTGCCCCCAATCTCAATCAACTCGACGAACACTACTGCGATACATAAAGACCAAAGCCAACCCCAGACAAACCATCGCCAACACCCGGGAAGACGAAAGCTCGATCGCCGGATTCCCCAGCCAGCCAAAATTGTCGATCAACATCCCCATCCCCAACTGCCCGACAATTACCGCCACCGTCGCCACCGCCGTCCCCACCACGGGCACCGCCCCGACCATGACCATCATGTACACCACACCAAACAGCGCCCCGCAGACCTGCCACTTCGGCACATCGAGCAGGCTCACCGCATGGGCCGGCTCGAAAAACACGATCAACAAGCCGGTCGTCACAGCCCCGACAAAAAAAGTCAGCAAACTACTGCGCAACACCCCGACGGTCTCACCCAGACGTCCATTGATCGCCGCCTGCACACTCAACACCGCGCCAGCCAACACCACCACCGCCAACAAAATAACCAGACTCATCACTCAACCCCGCGCAATCAGAACAAGTGCCACCACAATCAGACCCAACGCCAGCCACCGCTCGGCATTGACCTTCTTGCGCGTCGCGCCAAACCAGCCGAAATGGTCAATCAACACGCTCTTGCCGACCTGCCCCGAGAGAATCGCAATCATCGTCATCGCGATCCCGATATGCGGCGTCGCCAGGGTCAATACCACCACATACATCGGCCCCAAAAAGCCGCCAATCAATTGCCAGCGCGGCAGATCGGTCAGCGCCGGGCCTTTCTGTGGGCCGGCGAACAACAGCAGCAAAAACAGGATCGCCGAACCCACGCCAAAGATGCTCAAGGTCGCCCACAAATGCCCGACCTGTGCCCCCAACGGCCCGAGCAAGCCTGCCTCCACCGACAAGCCCATGCCGGCCAGAATCACCAGCGGCAGCAACAACAGGCGCAATCCCGGTTTGGCCACCGGGGCCGTCCCACTCACTTCATCCAACGTCTGCATAACCAAAACCTGTACAAGTCAACGATGGCGCGGATTATCGGCTGGCGCCGCTGTGCGATAAATGGGAGCATCCGGACAACACTTTTGCGCAACTCGCACAGCAGGACAATTCATGCACGGGCTCAATGAGCTGGGATTCAAGGCACTCAGGCTGTTTGTGGCGGTGCTCGATCACGGCAGTTTTTCCGAAGTCGCTCGCCGCGAGGGCGTGGCACCCTCTTCGATTTCGCGGCAGATCCAGTTGATGGAACAGGCGCTGAATCAGCAATTGCTGTATCGCCACACCCGCGCCGTGACCCCGACCGAGGCCGGGCGCCTGCTCGGCCACCACGCGCGGCTGCTGCTGGTGCAACTGGAGGAAGCCGAACAGGCCTTGCAGGAACAACAAAGCGAGCCCACCGGGCTGGTGCGGATCAACGCGCCAGTGGTGTTCGGCCAACGGCATCTGACGCCGTGGCTTGGCCTGTTGTGCGCGCGCTATCCGAAGCTGCAACTGGACATCCAGCAGACCGACCATTACGTCGACCCGTTGCAGGAAGGCGCCGACCTGCTGTTTCGCATCGGCGCGTTGCACGATTCGAGCATGCAGGCACGGATTCTCGCGCCGCACCGCTTTCAGGTCGCGGCCAGCCCGGCGTATCTCAAGCGCCACGGCACGCCGCAGAAACCTGAAGATCTCGCGCAACACCAGTGCCTCGCCTACAAAGGCGCGACCGGCCAGCAGCGCTGGTTTTTCCGCCAGGGTCAGAAGGACTGGACGCCGTACGCCGTCAAGGGACCGATCACCGGCAACCACGCCGACACCCTGACCCAGGCGGCCATGCAAGGGTTGGGGCTGGTGATGTTTCCGTCGTGGCTGATCGGTGAGGCGGTGCGCGAAGGCACGCTGGTGCCTGTGCTGGGGGACTATCAGGTGTCGAACAGTCTGGAGCCGCAGCAGATTGCGGTGCTGTGGCCGGGGAGCCGGCGGCTGTCGGTGAAGGTGCGGACGGTGATTGATTTCTTTGTCGAGTGCTTTGGCGAAGTGCCGTACTGGGACAGACCTTGAAGCTGAAAATCAAAAGCCCCTCACCCTAGCCCTCCCGAAACGTCGGACCGCCCGTAGGGAGAGGGGACTGACCGAGGTGTGTCGCGTCATCCATCGACCTGAAAGATTCAGTCGATTATGGATTCGGTAAAGCTGTTTCAGGTCGGCGTAGTTCCATAGCATCCCCCATTCAGTCCCCTCTCCCTACGGGCGGTCCGACGTTTCGGGAGGGTCAGGGTGAGGGGCTTTTCAAGTGTTCAGATCCGGAACTGGCCAACCAGTTTGCCCAGCCGCTGCCCAAGCTCCGCCAGACTGCGCGAAGTCTGCGCACCCAACTGCGTCTCATCGGCCACGCTGTCCACCGCCACCGCAATCTGATGCACGCTGCGGTTGATCTCTTCCGCCACAGCAGTCTGCTCTTCGGCGGCACTGGCAATTTGCGCGTTCATCGAGTTGATCGTCGCGATCAGTTCCGCCATCGCATCCAGCGACGCCCCGGCCTGATTGGCCTGCGCCGAGGTGCCATCGCCCGCCTCGCTGGAACGGCGCATGGCCTCGACCGCCGACTGCGTGCCCGCTTGCAAGCGATCGATCATGCCCTGGATTTCCTGGGTGCTGATCTGCGTCCGGCTGGCCAGCGCCCGCACCTCGTCCGCCACCACCGCAAAGCCGCGCCCGGCCTCCCCGGCCCGCGCCGCTTCGATCGCGGCGTTGAGCGCCAGCAGGTTGGTCTGCTCGGCAATCGAGCGGATCACCCCGAGCACGCCGACAATCGACGACACGTCCTGTTGCAGGCTGTCGAGAGACACGCCGCTGCTGCGAATGTCATCCACCAGCGCATGAATCTGTTTGATGCTGCCGGCCACCACGCGTTTGGCGCTCTGGCCTTCTTCATCGGTCTGCTGGGCGGCGACGGCGGCGTTCTGCGCGCTCTTCGCCACCTCTTGGGCAGCGGCGGACATTTCATTGATCGCCGTGGCGACCTGATCGGTTTCGTGGCGCTGACGCTCCATCGCCTGGTCGGAGCGCTGGGCCTGATCCGACACCTGGGTCACCAGGCCGGTCAGTTGCGTGGTCATCTCGGTGATCTGCCGCACCAGGCCGTGGATCTTGTCGACGAACCGGTTGAACGAGCCGGCCAGTTCACCGAGTTCGTCCTGGCTGGTGATGTTCAAGCGGCGGGTCAGATCGCCCTCGCCCGCCGCGATGTCATCGAGGTTGGCTTTCATCAGGGTCAGCGGCCGCAGAATGGTATTGGCCAGCAGCATCCCCGCGATGGCAATCACCAGCAGCACCACCACCGCCACGCCAACGATGCTCAGCACCACGCCTTGCATGCGTTCCTGCACCTGCGCCTCGACCAGCGCGACTTGCGCTTCGATGCCGTCGAGGTTGACCGAGGTGCCGACCGCCATGTCCCACTTCGCCAGGTACTCGGTGTAGCCGAGTTTTGGCACCAGCACGTTGGCGTTGCCCGGCAGCGGCGAGCTGTATTGCAGATAGTGGGTGCCGTCCTTCGCCACGCTGACCAGGCCGCGGTTGACGTAAACGCCATTGGGGTCGCGGTTGTCCTTGAAGCTTTTGCCCACGCCTTCCGGATCATTGGCCTTGAACAGGCGCACGGTCTCAGAGTCGTAGCCGAAGAAGTAGCCGTCCTTGCCGTAGCGGATGCCCGACAGCAGCTTGATCGCCTGCGCCCGCGCCGCGTTGTCACCGGGTGCGGCAGCGTCGTACAGCGGCTTGATCGTGGTCATGGCCACGGCGACGTAACTTTGCAGCGTGGCTTTGGCATCGCCGAGCAGGCGCTCGCGGGTCTGTTCGACCTCAGTGTGAGCCTGTTGCTGGAGGATAAACAACGTGGTCAGGCTGATGACCAGCGCAAAGAGCAGCACCGGCAGGACGGCAAGGGACAGGACTTTGGCCTTGAGACTCAAGCGCATTGGGGGAGCTCACTCTTTTGGTTTTATTGGCGTGGTTAAAGGCTTTAACGGCACACCATCACAAAAGTTGAGCAAAGGAGTTATCCCATTCCCCTGTGGGAGCGAGCTTGCTCGCGAAGGCGTCGTGTCAGTCAACCATTAAGTCGCTGATACACCGCGTTCGCGAGCAAGCTCGCTCCCACAGGAGATCGGCGAGGTTCAGAGGACCATCGCGGCCACCCAGCCGAACGCCAGCAACGGCAGGTTGTAGTGCAGGAAGGTCGGCACCACGGTGTCCCAGATATGGTGATGCTGGCCGTCGATGTTCAGGCCGGAAGTCGGGCCCAGCGTCGAGTCCGAGGCCGGCGAACCGGCATCGCCCAAGGCTCCGGCGGTGCCGACGATGCAGACAATGGCGATCGGGCTGAAGCCCAGTTGCACGCACAGCGGCACGAAAATCGCCGCCAGAATCGGCACGGTGGAAAACGACGAACCGATGCCCATGGTCACCAGCAAGCCGACCAGCAGCATCAACAATGCACCGATGCCTTTACTGTGGTTGATCCACGACGCCGACGATTCGACCAGGGTCTGCACCTGGCCGGTGGCCTTCATCACTTCGGCGAAACCGGACGCGGCAATCATGATGAAGCCGATCATCGCCATCATCTTCATGCCTTCGGTGAAGAGGTCATCGGTCTCGCGCCACTTGACGATGCCGGACACCGAGAAGATCAGGAAGCCGACCAGCGCGCCGATAATCATCGAGTCCAGCAGCAACTGCACGATGAACGCGGCGGCAATCGCCACACCGGCAATCATCAGGCTCAGCGGGTTGTACTGCACCGCCACCTGCTCGACCTGCTCGATCTTCGCCAGGTCGTATACGCGCTTCTTGCGGTAACTGATGAACGCCATCGCCAGCCCGAACACCATGCCCAGCGCCGGAATGCCCATCGCGTGGGTGACGTTGATGCCGCTGATGTCGACGCCGCTGCGGGCAATGTTGGCCAGCAGGATTTCATTGAGGAAGATGTTGCCGAAGCCCACCGGCAGGAACATGTACGGGGTGATCAGGCCGAAGGTCATGACACAGGCGATCAGGCGCCGGTCGAGTTGCAGCTTGGTCAGGACATAGAGCAGCGGCGGTACCAGCAGCGGAATAAACGCAATGTGGATCGGCAGGATGTTCTGCGAGGCAATCGCCACCACCCACAACAGGCCGATCAGCAGCCATTTGACACTGCCGCCCCCGCTCGCATGCTGGCGATCGACCATCGCCAGCGCCTTGTCGGCCAGCGCATGGGCCAGGCCGGACTTGCCAATCGCCACGGCGAACGCGCCGAGCAAGGCGTAGGACAACGCCACGGTCGCGCCGCCGCCCAGGCCGCTGTTGAACGCCTTGAGCGTGGCGTCGATGCCCAGACCACCGGTCAGGCCGCCGACCAGCGCGCCGACGATCAACGCGATCACCACGTGCACCCGGGACAGGCTGAGGATCAGCATGATGCCGACCGCAGCAATCACTGCATTCATTTCACTACCTCAAAAAACACTGCGATGGAAACACATCGCCAGACAGGATGAGTCCGCCCATGGAGCACCGGCGGATTTGCAAAGAGGGTCTTATTAGAAGGGCGCGCACTGTGAATGAAGCAGCGGCAAGCTGCAAGTCGCAAGCTGCAAGCTTTTGCGTTTTTTCTCTTGCAGCTTGCGGCTCGAAGCTCAAGAAAGCTGTTCCTGGGCCGTTACAGTGCAAAGTCTCAGATATTTATCGAATAAGGACGTTTCCATGTCGCTCAGACAACTTTCCATCCAATGGAAAATCACCCTGCTCGCCGGGCTGTGCCTGGCCGGTATCGTGACCCTGTTGGTGGGTCTTTCCCTGTACCGCATGGAGCACAGTTCCGAACTGGTGAAAGCGTCGAGCATGGAGATGCTTACCGAATCGGCCCAGGCGCGCATTGAGTCCCAAGGCGAAGTGCAGGCCGCTGGCATTCGGCAGCAATTCATGGACGCCTATCAGTACGGCCACGGATTCTCGCGGCAAGTGTTGTTCCTGCGTGAACAGGCGGAAAAACGCTTCCTCGATGCCTTCGACCTGCGTGAAGACATGACCCGTCAGGTCAAGTCCGCGCTGCAGGCCAACCCTGACCTGCTCGGCCTGTCGCTGGTGTTCGAAGCCAACGCGCTGGACGGCAAGGACGAACTGTTTGCCGGCCAGGCTGAACTGGGCAGCAACGACAAGGGCCGTTTCGCCCTGTACTGGTCGCAGCCGACCCCGGGCAAAGTCACCTCGATGGCGCTGCCGGAAAGCGACATGGCCGACACCAGCACCGGCCCCAGCGGTCAGGCGGCCAACGCTTGGTTCACTTGCCCGCGCACCACCCTCAAGCCGTGCGTGATCGAACCGTACTTTTATGTGATCGACGGCCAGAACGTGCTGATGACCAGCATCGTCTTCCCGCTGATGGTCAACGGCAAGGTCATCGCATCGCTGTCGGTGGACATCAACCTCAACAGCCTGCAAGCGATCAGCCAGGGCGCGAGTAAAAAGCTCTATGACGGCCAGACCGCCGTGAGCATCATCAGCCCCACCGGCCTGCTCGCCGGTTACAGCCCGGACGCCAGCAAGCTGAGCCAGCGCCTGGATGCCATTGACACCGTCAGCGGCGCCGAACTGCTGCGTCAACTCGGTACCAGCAGCAGCGTCAGCAGCCTGCACAGCAACGGCCAGTTGAAAGTGCTGTCGCCGTTCCAGCCGATCCCCGGCGGTCCGTCGTGGGGCGTACTGCTCGACGTGCCGGAAAAAGTTCTGGTGGAACGCGCCGAGGCACTCAAACAGCAACTGGATGCGAGCAACAACTCGGGCACCCTGATCGAACTGAGCCTTGGCGTGTTGGCCGCGCTGGTCGGCCTGCTGCTGGTGTGGCTGATGGCGCGCAGCGTGACCAAGCCGATCCTCGGCGTAGCCAATATGCTCGAAGACATCGCCAGTGGTGAGGGCGATCTGACCCGCCGTCTGGCCTACGACAAAAAGGACGAACTCGGTCAACTCGCTGGCTGGTTCAACAAGTTCCTCGACAAGTTGCAGCCGATCATTGCCGAAGTGAAACGCTCGGTGCAGGACGCACGCAACACCGCCGACCAGTCTTCGGCCATCGCCACCCAGACCAGCGCCGGCATGGAACAGCAATATCGTCAGGTCGATCAGGTCGCCACCGCGTCCCACGAAATGAGCGCCACCGCGCAGGACGTCGCGCGCAGTGCCGCACAAGCCGCTGAAGCGGCCAAGGACGCCGACCGCGCCACTCGCCAGGGCCTGACCGTGATCGACCGCACCACCGCGAGCATCGACACCCTGGCCGCCGACATGAGCGCGGCGATGGTGCAAGTCGAAGGCCTGGCCGCCAACAGCGAGAAGATCGGCACGGTGCTGGAAACCATCCGCGCCATCGCCGAACAGACCAACCTGCTCGCCCTCAACGCGGCCATCGAAGCCGCACGCGCCGGTGAAGCCGGGCGTGGTTTTGCCGTGGTCGCCGACGAAGTGCGCAACCTCGCCCGCCGTACACAGGAGTCGGTGGAAGAAACCCGTCAGGTGATCGAGCAGTTGCAGACCGGTACCCAAGATGTAGTCGGTTCGATGGGCAACAGCCATCGTCAGGCTCAGGGCAGCGTTGAACAGGTCGGGCAAGCGGTGACTGCGCTGCGCCAGATCGGTGAGGCGGTGACGGTGATCAGCGACATGAACCTGCAGATCGCCAGCGCGGCGGAAGAACAGAGCGCAGTGGCCGAGGAGATCAACAACAACGTGGCAACCATTCGTGACGTGACCGAGTCGTTGTCGGGGCAAGCGAATGAATCGGCGCGGGTGAGCCAGTCGCTGAACAGCCTGGCGAATCAGCAGCAGAGTCTGATGGATCAGTTCCGGGTCTGATTCCGGATGGTGGGGTGTCAGTTGGATTCCCCCCTCACCCCAGCCCTCTCCCCCCAAGGGGGCGAGGGGGAAAGGGAGCCGATCTGCATGTCATTCAAAACCTGAGCCCGGCTCGGCATGTCACGGAGAAGCTTTCAAAACCTCAGTTCGACCCGGTATCTCCGGCCACGGGAAGGCTTCCAAAATCTCAGTTCGATCCGGTATTTCAGGCCACGGGAACGCTTTCAAAACTTGAGTTCGATCCGGTATTTCAGGTCGGTGTAGCTCGAACAGACACCTCGGTCAGTCCCCTCTCCCTCCGGGAGAGGGTTAGGGTGAGGGGCCTTTAGAGGCTCACCGCCGAGGCAACTCGATCACCACCTTCAACCCGCCCCACTTACTCTCGCCCAGCACCAGCAAACCACCCCACGCCTCGACAATGTCGCGCACAATCCCCAGCCCCAGGCCATGCCCGTGGGTCTGCTCGTCCAGCCGCGTCCCGCGACTGAATACCTGAGTCCGCTGCTGTTCGGGAATCCCCGGCCCATCGTCCTCGACGCACAGGGCAAAGCCATCCGTACGCTCGATCACACTCAGGCGCACCTCGGCGTCCGCCCACTTGCAGGCGTTGTCCAGCAGGTTACCGAGCAGTTCCAGCAAGTCCTCACGATCCCACGGCAATTGCAGCCCCGGCGGCGCGACGTAGCTCAAGGCCAGATGCTCGCCGTGAATCATGTTCAGCGTTGCCAGCAGCCCCGGCAGTTCCGCGTCACAGTCGAACAGCGCACCCGGCAGCGCATCACCGGATAAACGCGCACGATTGAGTTCGCGATTAAGCCGCTGTTGCACCTGCTCCAGTTGCTCCTTGAGGATCTTGCGCAACTCGGGATGGGCATCGAGTTTTTCGCTGGAAGCCAGGCTCAACAGCACCGCCAGCGGCGTTTTCAGGGCATGCCCGAGATTGCCCAGCGCATTGCGTGAACGCTTGAGGCTGTCTTCGGTGTGGGCGAGCAGATGGTTGATCTGTGCCACCAGCGGCTCCAGCTCCACCGGCACCTGATCGTCGAGTTGCGAACGCTGGCCCTGCTGCAACTGGGCGATCTGTTCGCGAGCGCTTTCCAGCGGCTTCAAGGCGCGACGCACAGTGATTCGCTGCAACAGCAAAATCAGCAGCAACCCGGCCAGCCCGAGGCCGAGGCCGATCTGGCGCATGCGCTGGAAGCTCTCGCGCACCGGGGTGTAATCCTGAGCGACGCTGATCGAGATCGACTGCCCCAGCCGCCGATAGTCCGAACGCAGCACCAGCAACTGCTGACCGTCCGGCCCCAGTTGCAGATTGCTGTGCAGGCCAGGATGGTTGAGCAGCGGCAGATCCTGATCCCACAGCGAACGCGAGCGCCAGTGGCTGTCGGCGAAATCAATGCGAAAGTAATGCCCGGAGAACGGCCGTTGATAGGCCGGTGACAGATGCCGCTCATCCAGCTGCAACCCTTGCGGACCGCGCACCAGCGCCACCAGCAGGCTTTCGCTGTCGTTGCGCAGACCGGCTTCCAGATAACGCTGCAAACCGACTTCGAACAACCACAGGCTGATTTGCGCCAGCACCACGCCGACGATCACCATCACGCTGATCAAGCCCAGGCTCAAACGGCGCTGGATCGACCTCACGAAGCTTGCCCGCCGAACAGGTAACCCTGGCCGCGACGGGTTTCGATCACGCTTTTGCCGAGCTTGCGCCGCAGGTGATTGACGTGGACCTCCAGAACGTTGGAATCGCGTTCGGTTTCGCCGTCATAGAGGTGCTCGGCGAGGTGGCTTTTCGACAGAATCTGTTCCGGGTGCAGCATGAAATAACGCAGCAGTCGAAACTCGGCGGCAGTCAGTTGAATATCGCTGCCGTCACGCACCACGCATTGCCGGCCCTCGTCCAGGTGCAGGCCGGCGGCCTGCAGCGTCGGTTGATTGGCCTGGCCCTTGGAGCGGCGCAACAACGACTGAATGCGCAGGAACAGCTCTTCGGGGTGAAACGGTTTGGTCAGGTAATCGTCAGCGCCGGCCTTAAGGCCTTCGATGCGCTCGGCCCAGGAATCCCGCGCCGTGAGAATCAGCACCGGGATCGCCAGACCGCCCGCGCGCCACTGCGCCAGCACGTCGAGCCCCGGTACACCGGGCAGGCCGAGGTCGAGAATGATCAGGTCGTAAGGCTCGCTGCTGCCCTGATACAGCGCATCACGGCCATCGGCCAGCCAGTCCACCGCATAGCCCTGACGTTGCAGGCCGGCGAGCAATTCATCGGCCAGCGGTACGTGGTCTTCCACCAATAGCAAACGCATCGGTCAATCTTCCTTGTCTTTCACAAGCTCGCCGGTAGCGGCCTTCAAATGCAGCTCGCGGGCGACGCCTTCGGCGGTGAGCAGCTCGACTTCGTAAATGTAGACGTCGTGTTTTTCTTCCAGCTCGACTTCCAGCAATTTCGAACCGGGGTAGCGGTCCATCGCCTGCTGCAGGACCTGCTCGAGCGGCAGAATCACGCCCTGCTGGCGCAGACTCAGGGCTTCGTCCTGATCGAGGTCGCGGGCCTGGGCCATCGAGCAAAACAGCACAAGCGCCAACGCCGTGCGGCGGGTGGCGCGAACATTAACCTTCATTACGTATCCTGATGATCCTTGAGAACCTGCCCGCTGACCGCGTCTAATTCCAGATCCCACTCCAGCCCCTGCGGGTCACGCATTTCGATCTGGTAGATGTACTTGCCGTACTGCTCTTCCAGCTCGGTGTCGGTGATCGTCGAACCCGGGTGTTTTTCCAGTGCCGTGGCGTTGAGCTTCTCGAAGGACACGATAGTACCAGCGTCGCGCAGGCGCAGGGCTTCGTCGGGGCCTAGATCGCGGGCGTGGACGATGCTGGCGGTCAGGCCGATGATCGAGGCAATGGACAGGGCAGTCAGGGTTTTCATGGGATCTCCGTATTCTTATGTGTTGCTACGATGGGCACCTTAGCGGGATGAACTTAACTGAAACTGAATTGCCATCATTGTTTCAAGGCAATACCGGATCCGTTGAATCATGCAAAACCCTGTGGCAGCGGGCTTGCCCGCGATAGCGTCCTTTCAGCCACCGGGATGCAAGCTGTACCGTCATTGCGGGCAAGCCCGCTCCCACAGGGTTCAGTGGTTAACCTATAATTGCCAGCTTGCTAACGATCGAGACCGGTATGACCGCCATCCACATCAAGTTCCCCGCCCTCACCCTCAAGGCCGGCCCTCGGGCCATGGCGCGCATTCGTGCCCAGGGCCTGAACGCCAAGGACGTCGGCACCCTGCCCGGTGCGGCCGGTGGTCCCAAGGCGTTGGGCATTCAGGGGCTGGATCTGGCGTTGTTCGGCGAATGGCTGCCGAGCGCGCCTCGTGAGCGTTCGCTGATTGGTGCGTCGGTGGGTTCCTGGCGCTTCGCCAGCGCCTGCCTGCCGGACGCCGCCGAAGGTATCCGCCGTCTCGGCCAGTTGTACGCCGAGCAGAATTTCAACAAAGGCGTGACCATGGCCGAGATCAGCCAGAGCTCGCAACGCATGCTCAACGACCTGCTCGACGGCCGCGACGCCAGCATCCTCAACAACGCCGACTACCGCCTGAACATCATGGTGGTGAAAAGCCAAGGGCGCCTGGCCGACGACCATCGTGGCCGCCTCGGGCTGGCGCTGGGTTCGGTGATTGCCGACAACCTGCGCGGGCGGGCGCGGCTGTCGCGGCACTTCGAACGCTTGATCATCCATGACCCGCGCCTGGCCCCGCCGGTGCATGCGCTGAACGACTTTCCGTCGCGCTTCGTCGCGCTCAATGCCGGCAACCTGCGACAGGCGCTGCTGGCGTCTGGCTCGATCCCGATGGTCATGGAGGGTGTGCGCGACCTGCCGGGCGCCGGTGCCGGCACCTTCCGCGATGGCGGTTTGCTCGACTATCACCTCGACCTGCCCTACAGCGGCGACGGCATCGTGCTCTATCCGCACTTCACCGACCGGGTGATTCCGGGCTGGTTCGACAAGACCCTGCCCTGGCGCAAGGCCTCGGTGGAGCGCTTGCAGGACGTGCTGTTGCTGGCACCATCGAAGGAATATCTGGCACGCCTGCCCTACGGCAAACTGCCGGACCGTAACGACTTCAAACGCTTCATGGGCGATGCACCGAGCCGCCAAAAGTACTGGCACGCGGCGATGGACGAAAGTCGCCGGCTGGGCGACGAGTTTCTCGAACTGACCGCCAACGGTCGTCTCGCCGAGCGCTTACTAACCCTTTAGGCGCGCAGGGACCACTCAGTACCGTAGCCGCACGGATTCCGTCAGCTGTTCTCAACTGAGATGAACGGACGCAGCGATAACCGTGACTGGATCGAACGACAACTAGCTCACGCTGACAGCAGTTTGATCCGCGACGTTTACAACCTCGCAACCTGCGTGGAGCTGCGACGGGCAAGCCCCATTCATTTTGCACCGTGCGCCGCGCAAGTGATCGCCACCGAGTGCGGCAGCATCAAGCTATTGATGGCTGCGCGATTCAGCGCACGCTCTGCAACTGGCTGAAAGCGATCCATCGCCAGATTCAGAGCAGACACAAAAACGCCGGCGTTCGGGAGGATCTGCAGCAATTGCTGCGTGGTGGTTGGCATAGCTGCGTAAACTGGCAGGCATTGTCTGTCACACGTAGAATGCCGACCGCCGCGCCATCCGGCGGCAACCACATCACTCGCTGAGCAACGGATTTAGATGAATAACAACAAAGCAGAAAGGATTGTCTTTCTCGACTACATGCGAATCTTCGCATTTGTCAGTGTGCTTATCGGGCACAAGTTCTTTCCTTTGCTGACAGAACTGTCGGAAAACCCTGTAAATCACATAACAATCAGAACAGTCGCAAACATGCTGATCCCATTATGTTGGGGCGGCGGTGCCGGGGTTATCGTTTTCTTTTTGACCTCTGGATACATCATTACTCACGTGCTGCGAACAGAGGCGCCGGTTGAGTTTCTGGTCAAGCGTGTTTTCAGGATTTACCCGCTGTACATCTTTGCCGTTATTTTGCAGATTGTGCTGGAAAAGCTGGTGATGGGAATTCACCTGCCTGACCTCACCACGTTTGTGACCAGGATTCTACTCATCGGTGATTTCTTCGGCACTCCGAACTTTCTCGGAGGCGTCGAGTGGACGCTCAGGATCGAAGTTCTTTTCTACGTGGTCATGGCCGCATTCAAAGCACTCGGCATGATCGAGCGGCCTGCGTGGCTGCCTGTGGCTTTTGCTGCGGTGTCGGCGGCGCTGGCTCTTCTGCCACCCTTCCCGTTTCAGGAAGGCCTGTCGCTAGGCTACCTGTCGATCTACGGCCCGCTGCTGTTTATCGGGTCTTGCATTTATCTGGGTCAGCACAAGCTTTCCAGCAGATTCGTTTGCACTGCTGTATCAACAGGAATTCTAATCTCATCATTAATCATGTACGCGAAGTATCAAACCTTCTGGAAGGAAAGCAACTTTGCAGCGCTGGCCGTGGTTCTGTTTGTGACTGCCTTCCTTGCTCGCCGCTACATGAAAGAAACACCAGCAGTCACCCTGCTTTCAGGTATGACCTACGCTGTTTACTTATTCCATAACTGGTTTTGGGGATATGCTTCCGTTGCATTAACAGCGGCCGGCGTGAACATCCTGCCAATGCAGCTACAGATACTGATCTTCGTCCTGATATTTTGCTATGTCGTACACAAGACAGTTGAGCAGGCCGGTCTCAAGCTTGGGCGAAAATTCGTCAAACGGTTTGTTGCTCGTCCACGCCAGATTGAAAAGGCCGTTGCATAGCATGCCCGGCACACCGCCGGGCGGGCCATTAACACTTTACTCTGGGGCTTGATGAACCGGGGGTGATCTCCAAGCTGTCGAGTACCCTGTCATGGGCCTTGCATGCTTGGGCGCGGACCGTTTCCATGTCATTGGCGTCATGGCAATCGACGCCTCGTTCATCAGTTCGCTGTAGATCTGGCGAAGCTGGTTGCGTTGGTCGCCGACGCAAGTAATTGCAGTCGATGGGCATTGAAAAACCTATCGTCGCATCCGGGAGGGCATGTTCCTGAATCAGGTTAGAATATGCCCAAATTCGGTGGCTTGGCGCCAGTCATCAATCGCTCGGTGGATGACCGATTGGACCTCCACCGACGATCAATCAGTACATTGATCAGTCAACCAGATACCCCCCGCTCTAAACCCTCTAAAACAAATCCATACAGGTCATACCGTGGAAATCTTCAAGGAATTTACTTTCGAATCAGCCCATCGCCTGCCGCACGTACCGGACGGCCACAAGTGCGGACGCCTGCACGGTCACTCGTTCAAGGTGGCGATTCACCTGAGCGGCGACCTCGATCCGCACACGGGCTGGATCCGCGACTTCTCCGAGATCAAGGCGATTTTCAAGCCGCTGTACGAGCGTCTGGATCACAACTACCTGAACGATATTCCCGGTCTGGAAAACCCGACCAGCGAAGTCCTGGCCAAATTCATCTGGAATGAAATGAAGCCGCTGCTGCCGGAACTCAGTGCGATCCGCATTCACGAAACCTGCACCAGCGGTTGCATCTATCGCGGTGAGTGATTCAACGCAGATCTGCGTGCAGGAGTGAGCCTGCTCGCGATAGCTTCGGCACCTTCAAAATCAATGTGTCCGACAAACCGCTATCGCGAGCAGGCTCACTCTTACAAAGGATCGGTGTTTGTCAGGAAAATAGAGAACAGCCTTCACGGCTGTTTTTTTATGCCTGTGTTTTTTGGCGCCCACATGGGGCTCGGGTGCATTCAGATGCACTGCTTTCGAGCCATTGCCGGCAACTCGTCTATACATAGTCCGCATAACCGACATCTGGCACGACCACTGCAACCTGCTTCGAGTCTTCCCTCTTCAGCAAGGAACGCCCCATGACGCAGAACGATCCCGGCAACGACTACCCCCTCAGCGAAGTCCCGATGCACGCTCGCAAAGGCCTGGCCTCGACCGCCATGGTGCTGCTCGGGTTCACCTTCTTCACGGCGACCATGTTTGCCGGCGGCAAGCTCGGTGTGGCGTTCAGTTTCAGCGAGATGCTCGTGGTGATCATCGTCGGCAACCTGCTGCTCGGGCTATACGCCGCCGGCCTGGGTTACATCGCCTTCAAGAGCGGTCTCAATTCGGTGCTGATGGGCCGTTTCTGTTTTGGTGAAGTCGGCAGCAAGCTCAGTGACCTGATCCTCGGCTTCACCCAGATCGGCTGGTACGCCTGGGGCACTGCGACCGCCGCCGTGGTACTCGGCAAATACTTCGATCTCGATGAGGGCACCGTGCTCGGTTTGATGGTGCTGTTCGGCCTGATGTTCTGTGCCACGGCGTATGTCGGTTATCGCGGCCTGGAGATTCTGTCCTACATCGCGGTGCCGGCGATGATGTTGCTGCTGATGCTGTCGATGTGGGTCGCGACCGTTAAAGTCGGTGGCCTCGATGGTTTGCTGGCCGTGGTGCCGAGCGGTTCGCTGGACTGGTCGACCGCGATCACCCTGGTGTTCGGTACCTTCGTCAGCGGCGCGACCCAGGCCACCAACTGGACCCGCTTCTCGCGTTCGGCGCGGGTGGCGGTGCTGGCCAGCCTGATCGGTTTCTTCGTCGGCAATGGCCTGATGGTGCTGATCGGCGCCTACGGTGCGATCGTCTATCAACAGCCGGACGTGGTCGAAGTGTTGCTGCTGCAAGGTTTCGCCATGGCCGCGATGGCCATGCTGTTGCTCAATATCTGGAGCACCCAGGACAACACCATCTACAACTTCGCCGTCGCCGGCTGCAACCTGCTGCGTACCGGCCGACGCAAAACCGTGACCCTCGCCGGTGCAGTGATCGGCACCCTGCTCGCCCTGCTGGGCATGTACGACATGCTGGTGCCGTACCTGATCCTGCTCGGCACCGTCATTCCGCCGATTGGCGGGGTGATCATGGCCGACTTTTTCTTCCGCTGGCGCGGGCGCTATCCGCGTCTGGCCGACGCCCGGCTGCCGGCGTTCAACTGGCCGGGCCTGGGGGCTTACGCGGTCGGTACGCTCGCCGCATTCCACTCGCCGTGGGTCGCGCCGCTGGTAGGGATTGCCGCCGCCGCGCTAACGTATGTCATCGTCACCGGCCTGCTCGGCGCCCGTCGCGCCAGTGCGCCACTACAAGACCTATAAGAAGGATTCGCCTGATGCACATCATCAACGCCCGACTGCGCAACCAGGACGGTTTGCACGAACTGCACCTGGAAGACGGTCTGATCCGCAGCATCGGTCGCCAGACCGAAGCCCCGAACCTCAACCCCGGCGACCTCGACGCCGGCGGCAATCTGGTGGTGCCGCCCTTCGTCGAGCCGCACATCCACCTCGACGCCACCCTCACGGCCGGCGAGCCGCGCTGGAACATGAGCGGCACGCTGTTCGAGGGCATCGAGTGCTGGGGCGAGCGCAAGGTCACCATCACCGAAGAAGACACCAAGACCCGCGCCAAGAAAACCATTCAAGCACTGGCCGCCCACGGCATCCAGCATGTGCGCACCCACGTCGATGTCACCGATCCGCAACTCACGGCGCTGAAGGCCATGCTCGAAGTGCGCGAGGAAAGCCGACACCTGATCGACCTGCAAATCGTCGCGTTCCCGCAGGAAGGCATCGAGTCTTACCGCAACGGTCGCGAGCTGATGGAAGAAGCGATTCGCATGGGCGCCGACGTGGTCGGCGGCATTCCGCATTTCGAATACACCCGCGATCAGGGCGTCAGTTCCGTGAAATTCCTGATGGACCTGGCCGAACGCACCGGTTGCCTGGTGGACGTGCACTGCGACGAAACCGACGACCCGCATTCGCGCTTCCTCGAAGTGCTCGCCGAAGAAGCGCGCAGCCGTGACATGGGCGCACGGGTCACCGCCAGCCACACCACGGCGATGGGTTCTTACGACAACGCTTACTGCGCCAAACTGTTCCGCCTGCTTGGCCACTCCGGGATCAGTTTCGTCTCCTGCCCGACCGAAAGCATCCACCTGCAGGGGCGCTTCGACAACTTCCCGAAACGTCGGGGCGTGACGCGGGTCAACGAGTTGCTGGAGGCCGGGATGAACGTGTGTTTCGGCCAGGACTCGATCGTCGATCCATGGTATCCGCTGGGCAACGGCAACATCCTGCGCGTGCTTGAAGCCGGGTTGCACATCTGCCACATGCTCGGTTATCGCAACCTGCAAAGTGCGCTGGATCTGGTCACCGACAACAGCGCCAAAGCCATGCACCTGGGCGAGCGATACGGGTTGGAACAAGGGCGCCCGGCGAATCTGTTGATACTTTCGGCGGACAGCGATTACGAGGTGATTCGCAGTCAGGGCTTGCCGTTGTATTCGATTCGCGGCGGCGAGGTGTTGATGAAGCGGCAGATGCCGGTGGTGGAGTTCAGTGGTGAGCTGAGCTGAGATTTGTGTTGGAGCTCATGGCGCCATCGCTAGCAAGCCAGGCTCCCACAGGGGTTGGTGGTGAATGTACACCCACTCCTACAGGGGTTCAGTGGCGTACACAAATGAGGTGTTCAACACAAACCCTGTGGGAGCCTGGCTTGCCAGCGATGGCGTCTTAGAATTCAGCCCATCAACCGCGCTGTACCAAACAACCTGACCCTGCGCAATTCACCGCCTGCTTCTTCGAGCAATATCGGCGCCGTGCCGCCGGGCATCACCACCTGCACTTCACCGGCCGCCACCCAACCCACCCGCCACGCCGCCGATGCTACGGCACTGGCACTGGTGCCGGAAGACGCCGTCGGCCCCTCGCCGCGTTCGAACACTCGGGCGAGGATTTTCTGTGGTGAGTCGAGCACCGCCCATTGCAGATTGACGCCGGCCGGGCATGGATTTCCGGCACCGGTGGGCATGGCGTAGGCGATTGCGGTCAACCCTTGGTTCAGCGGTGACTCACGCATCTGTTGATTGCTCGGCAATGCCGCCCGGTCATCCAGCAGCGTCACGCAATGCGGATTGCCGATACGCACAAACTGGCTATGTGACCATGCCGGATCGAGTGTCGCCAGTGGCTTTACCACACTCACTTCTCGCCCATTGAAGTCGGCGCTTTCGACGTTCTGCGCACCCACTGCGCGCGCCCCGAAACCGGGTTGGCCAAGATCGAGCCAAAAGCCTTGAACGCCTTCGACTTCGGCCGGTTTCACCGAGGTTTCCACGGCATCACCCTTGTCGTGATGTACGCGCAACAACGCGCCCTCCTCCGGCATCACGCCTTGCTCGGTCAGCGCCTGCGAAAAAATCGTCAGGCCATTGCCACTGCGCTCGGCAAGTGTGCCGTCGGTGTTGACGATCAGTACGTCGAATGGCGGCGACGTCTGGAACGAGCCGATCAGCAGGCCGTCGCTACGGTGGGATTTGCTCCCCGCGGGACGCTGCCCTTCGGGCCAGTCGCAGCACAGCGTGATGGCTGCGCGGCTCCACGCCTGTCTCGACAAGGCACACTGCGCGGCCGTCATCGGCAGACCGATCCCCGCCTCGCGAAGTGCCTGAGGCGAAACCACCCCGTAGACATTGCCCCGTGCATCGTAAAATCGCGTCATCCCCCGTCCTTACCGTTCAATCCCCCTGAAGCTGCCACTGTAAAACGCAATCCCCTGCAGGAGCGAGCCTGCTCGCGAAGGCGGTGTGTCAATCGCCACATTCATTACCCGAATCAGCGTTTTCGCGAGCAGGCGAACGCCTACGGGTTAGGATGTCGACTGCACTCCCCCGGAACCTGCGATCGAACCTCGACGCGCTATCAATGTCCTTCGGGGACGCGATGTTTTTTGCCAAGGAACGATATGACCAGCCTCAACCCCCAAGACACCTTCGTCCCCGGACGCCTGCAACAGATGTCGACGCGCATCGCCTTTTTCATCGCCGGCCTCGGCATTGCCGCGTGGGCGCCTTTGGTGCCATACGCCAAGGCCCGCGCCGGGCTCGATGAAGGCACGCTCGGCTTGTTGCTGTTGTGCCTCGGCGTCGGTTCGATTCTGGCGATGCCGCTGGCGGGGATTCTCGCCGCGCGCTTCGGCTGCCGCAGAGTGGCGACTGGCGGCACCTTGCTGATCTGCATGGCATTGCCGCTGCTGGCGACGGTGTCGTCGATTCCGGCGCTGATCGCCACGCTGTTCATGTTTGGCGCCGGGCTTGGCACGGTGGATTCGACAGTGAACCTGCAAGCGGTGATCGTCGAACGGGCCAGCGGCAAAAACATGATGTCGGGCTTTCACGGCTTGTTCAGCCTCGGCGGGATCGTCGGCGCCGCCGGCGTGAGTGCCCTGCTCGGCCTCGGTCTGTCGCCGCTGGGCGCGATGCTGGTGGTGGTGGCGGTGTTGGTCGCCGCGTTGTTCAAGTGCGTGCCGCACATGTTGCCCTACGGCAGCGAAAGCTCAGGTCCCGCATTCGCCATTCCCCACGGCATCGTGCTGTTCATTGGCGGGATGTGCTTTATCGTCTTCCTCACCGAAGGCGCGGCGCTGGACTGGAGCGCGGTATTCCTGGCGCAAGAGCGCGGGATCGACACCGCCTATGCCGGACTCGGTTACGCGGCATTTGCCCTGACCATGACCGCCGGACGTTTGATGGGTGACCGGATTGTTCGGATTGTCGGGGCGACGCGGATCATTCTGTTTGGCGGCCTGTTGGCATCCGCCGGACTGTTTCTGGCGACGTTCGCACCGAGTTGGGAGGCTGCACTGGTCGGTTATGCGCTGGTCGGCGCCGGCTGTTCGAACATCGTGCCGGTGCTGTATACGGCGGTGGGCAAGCAGACGGTGATGCCGGAAAGCATCGCAGTGCCGGCGATTACTACGTTGGGTTATGCGGGGATTCTGGCGGGACCGGCTGTGATTGGTTTTGTTGCCCATGCCAGTAGTTTGAGTTTTGCTTTTGGGCTGATGGCAGTGCTGCTGGTGGCGGTGGCGATTGGTGGGAAGGTATTGAGAGTCTGAACTTAGTGCACTTGCCAGATTGTTGTTTTGGGGTTGGGGTTGGGGTTGGGGGCATATCCGTTGCTGCGGGTGTTGCCGCTGGCGGTTACTCACTTTTCCAAACGCCGGAATGCCGGCCCAGCGAAAAGTAAGCAAAAGCCAAGCAGATCAAAAGATCGTCCGATCGCGGCCCGAGCCTTCGGCAGCGCCTACAGGGAGGTTGAGTACATCGGTCAAAGATTGGTCGGCTGTCAGGCCGCCTTCGCGAGCAAGCTCGCTCCCACAGTAAGGTTGAGTACCCCCGCCAGAACTTGGTCGGCTGTCAGGCCGCCATCGCTGGCAAGCCAGCTCCCACAGAAAAGCAAAGGCAGCACACAGCACACAGCCCTTGCTTCTCACCACTCAATACAATGAGCGTTAGCTCGAGTACCGCTTTTGATCTCAGCGCCCGTCGGCAGGCTGAGTGGAGGGATTTAGCCGGGGGTGGGAGCGTAGCGACCGTTTGGCGCAGCCAAACACATCGAGAGGAGGTGCAGCGCAGCAAACCGGAGGCGATGCCCCCGGATCAATCCCGGAGCGAAGGGACCCGAGCCACGGCGAGGGCCGAACGTCAGGGTAAAGCCTTTTTGGTTATTTTTTCGCTGGGCCGGCATTCCGGCGTCTGGAAAAAGTGACCCGCCGTAAGGGCGGAACCCTAATCAGCAACACCCGCAGCAACGGATATTCACCCAATCACCCAATCACCCAATCAATCAAAACCCCACACTGGCCTGCACAAAAAACGTCCTCGGCGCCCCCACATACATCCCCGAGTTGTTATCACTCGAACGGGTGAAGTACTGCTTGTCGAAGACGTTCTTCACCCCGGCACCCAACTTCAGGTTCGACACCTGCGGCCCGAAGTCATACCCCCCGCGCACGTTCCAGGTCACGTAACCCGGGATGTCGCCGTACTGCCCGTCGGCCGTGCCTTCGGTGATGTAGTTGCCGTTGAAGCTGCCGTCGGCATTCACACCGGTGCCCGGCGAACGCTGTTTGGACTGGGCGAAACCGTCAATGTTGTAGGTCCAGCGGTTGATGTCGTAACGCAAACCGACGGTCGCCACCTGACGCGAATAGAACGGCAGATCACGGCCCTTGAAGCCCGGAATTTCGCCTTCGTAGGTCGCACGGGTGTAAGTGAAACCGGCGTTGGCGGTCAGGCCGTCAAGACGCGGATCCAGCGCCGCCATGTCGTAGTGCATCGAGGCTTCGATGCCTTGGTGCTTGGTCGCGCCGAGGTTGGTCCAGCCCACGTCGTTGCTGATGTATTGCAGTTCGTCGTCGAAGTCGATGTAGAACAGCGTCACCTCACCGCCCCACACATCATCGTTGTAGCGCGTGCCAATCTCGTAGGTCTTGGCTTTTTCCGGCTCCAGGCCATTGGCGGTCTGGTCACCCGAGCCGCCCTGCCCCAACTGAAAATACTGCAGGCTGCCGAACGAGGTTTCGTAGTTGGCGAACAGCTTCCACGCATCCGACAGGTGATACATCACGCTCAGCGCCGGCAACGGTTCGTTGCTTTCGATGCTGCGGTTTTTCGCCTGTACCGGTTTGCCGGCGGTGTCGAGCACGGCGCGGTCATGCCAGTCGGTGCTGATGTGTTCGAAGCGAATGCCTGGGGTGACGGTCCAGTTGCCGACGTCGATTTTGTTGTCGACGTTCGCGCCCTGCTCGACCATCGCTTCGCGGCGGATCACCGTGCGCGCCCCGGGGTGGTTCTGCACCACAGCGGCGTCGGCGTCACCGAGCCAGTCGCCGACCACTTTGATGTCGGTCACGCCGAGCTCCAGCGGGCCATTGCTGGCGGCGGAAGTCGCGGCAGGCGCAAGGGTTACCGAACCTTCGTTGATCTGATACTCCAGACCGCTGCCCCTTGCACAGGGGGTGACCAACCCCGGCAATCGGCTTACCGTTGAGGTCGGTCCGGGAGAACGCTTCGAGGACCTTGCCACCGTGAGTGGTGGAGTCGCCCAAGCGAATGGCGTCTTTCATGTTGTCACTCCTTTGACCATGGCCTGTTTATTTGCACGGACACACGATGCAGACCGTCAACAGTTCTGCAAAAATTGCCCTTGGTGCGAAATGCTTCCTTGAGCGGCATCTTTTCATCGTCGTCACCATCCTCAAGACATCTATAGTCGCTGCCGCCCAACGCCGAGAGCATGGTTTGGTAAAGGCTCAATGACTTGAAATTGACCTGAAGCCACAGAACGCTCTCACTTTCATAGATCAATCTAGCGTCATAATCAGCGCTGCTGTTGAGCGACTGATCTTTCAGGTAGAGGTCACCAGGCTGTTGCACGCGAACACATGCGCCGCTGCCCTCTAGTTCCTTCATTACTTTGCTGGCTGAGGTGGTGTCGTCGAACACCAGCTTGCATTCATAACTCATTGCAAAAACAAACCCGCCCCCACTATTGTCCAACCTGCATTGTGTATTTGTCCGGGATTGTGTTTTGAGCCTTGCGATTAAAATTTCTCATGAACCGACTGCACTATCTTTGTAGTTCTGGCCTAAGTAATGCTGGAGAGATTCTCTCCAGCCATTATTATCTGAGCCCGACAAAAAAACAGAGGATGGCTTAGCTGCGCCCTCCAAGGAATCGATTAAAACTACTAATAAAATCTTTCCTCAGACCCGGCAATATTTTTTTCAGGATCAAAAAGTAAAGATAGATAGGGGTTGGACCATCGCCCTCCTCTTCCCAAACCTCCTCTGTACCATAGCAATAGAGCACACCTCGGATGAAATTTGCAAAATCTTCATCTTCCTTGCGACTTTGCTGCTCCATTTTCCAGAGATCGACAGTGAGCTTCTTTCGAAGTACCTCATCACTTTCGATACGCTCGCGCAAGATGGCCTCTTTCAAGAACGGCACTAACTTTTCCAACTTGCTGGCAGCAATAGTTTTTAATTCACCTCTTTGGATAAGACCCATTAGATAACTAGCGTACTCACGCGTCATCTCGCCATAAGAAACATTCGCATCAAGCAACTGCTCCTCCAGATCATCAAACTCTTTAACTTCAATACTATCAATCATTGTGTGGCCCCATCTTCCATTTCTAGCCTACCCATAACTTGTTTACATGACTTACAGTATGGCTTCAAAACTCCATCATTCCTGTGCGTCGTTGATCTGCCACCTTTAGTTAGAGCCTTCAACTCATCGACTGTCTTAACGTTGTATTTTTTCGCAATATTGCTAAGGGCGTCCGCCTCGCCGCAATCACCATGAAAGACAGAGCGATCGTCAATATGAACATCCTCATAAAGTTCAGCCACTACTGGATCATGGATACCATTGCCTAGAGCACGCTTGCTGAAACCTATCTCAGTTTGTGGAAGGTTGTCACTTTCTATGGTTGTGCGGGTTCCCTTATTATTCGGCGTTATCCCCTTAACACGAGCCAACCCAAGTGGATCCACCCATTGGATAGGATTTGGCGCGTAGGCATAAAAATTCAGCCCTCCTGCCCAGCGGGCAGGGTCTTTACTTATAAACCGACCAACGCTTGGGTCGTAATACCGATGCCTGTTGTAATGCAGCCCCGTCTCATGATCGTGATACTGCCCCTGGAACCGTATCGGGTTCATCACGCCATGCTGCCGCGCCCACTCCGAGCGCTGTTCCGTCACCTGTCCCCACGCTTTGTATTGCGCGGTCCAGGCCAGGTTGCCTTGGGAGTCGGTCAGCTCTTGCGGCGTGCCGAGGTGATCACACTGGTACCAGGCCAACGCATCAAACGGTAATGCCGTCGCCTTGTGATTCCACACTGGATCTTCATCAAGGCTGTATTCACCGCTGTAATCCGGCAACCCGATCAGATCGATCGGCGCATGCCGTACAGCCTGCGCTACAGGCACAAAAGTCCCCGGTTCGAAGACGTAGTGCACCGTGCGGCCGGGTTCGCCATCGCTTTGTGAAGGGCTGCTTTCAAAGGCGAGGTTGTCGCCGTCCCAGCCGTACAAGGTGAAGCCGCAGCCGAGTTCGCGCTGTTTGCGCGCGTGTTCGTTTCTGTTCCAGAGAGAGCCTGCTTCAGGACGCTGTTTGTAGTGCGCGCGGGAGTTTTTGTGCAGGCGGCGTCCCAGTGCGTCGTAGGCGAAATCCACGCTCAGGCGCGGGTCTTCGAAATGCACCAGTCGATCAAACAGGTCCCAGCGCAGATCACTGCGTTGGCCGTTGTGCCAGCGCTGGATCTGGTTGCCGCGTTCGTCGTAGTCGTAGTGGGTGCCGGCGTATTCGCGCAGCAGGTTATCGACGAGTTTGCTGCGCGGTGGGGTCAGGTCCAGTGGGCGGCGAACTTCCGTCGCTTTGTCGTCGAGCAGGTTGCCGGCCGGGTCGAAGGCGAAGGTTTCCATGCCTTGACGTGTGGCTGCGCTGAGCAGACGACCGACCGGATCGTAGCGATAGGCGAGCGGCCCGCGACGGCTGTCGTTGATGTCGGTCAGTTGGCCGGCGGCGTCGTAGCTGTACTCGCGTTTGAGCAGCGTGGATTTGTCGTCGCTGCGTCCCAGCAACTGTTCCTGCAAACGGCCGGCCGGGTCCCAGCTCTGGGTTTGCAGCAGGTGGTTGCCTTGATGGCGGGCGACTTCGCGGTGCAGGTCGTCGCGTTCGTAGCCGATCAGTTCGTGTTCATCGAGGCGCAGGCCGAGCAGGTGGCCGCTGCCGTAGGTCAGCCAACTGACACGGTGGCCGTCGGGGCGCACGGTGGCGACTCGTTGGTTGAGCACGTCGTACTCGTGCTGCCAGATCGCGACGGTGGGCTTTTCCAGGCCGAGGTAGTGCTGGTGTTCGCGCAGCAGATTGCCGGCCGGGTCGTGGAACCATTGCAAGCGGCTGTCGGCGTTGTCGGCCAGCACCAGGTTACCGTTGCCATCGTAGGCAAAGGTTTCGCTTTGCGACTGGTCGCCCAGAGTGGCACGACGCTCGGTCAAGCGGCCCATCGGGTCGAAGCTCAATGAGATGACGCGTTGGCCGTTGATCGATTGCGCGAGGCGTCCAGTGAGTGGGTCGTACTGATAGCGCGTGCTGCGTCCATCGAAACCGCGTTCTTCCAGCAGGCGTCCGACCGGGTCGTAGTGGAAGTGCGCACGTTGTTCGTTTTCGTTTTCCAGGGCCGTCAGCCGTCCGAGACGGTCCCAGCGGTAGCGCAGGGTTTGCTCGGCGGCATCGACACGTTCGGCTATCAAACCGGCCGCGCTGTAGCTCCAGGTGGTGCAGCGATCGAGAGCGTCGACATGCGCCAGCAGCCGACCTTCGGCGTCGCGCTCAAAACGCTCTTCGGTCTTGTCCGGGTGCCTGATCAGCACCAGTTGGCCTGCCTTGTATTCATACTCGGTGGCGTTCCCGGCAGCGTCGGTGAAGCAGGTCATCTGCCCGAGTTCGTTGTATTCCCAGGCGCTGGTCTTGCCCGAGCAGTCGACGTACTCGACCATCTGCCCGGCGTCGTTGTAGTCCAACGTCTTTTCGTTGCCGTTGGCGTCCTTGATCGCGGTGGGCTGGCCGGATTTGTTGTAGGCGTATTCGGTTTTGTTGCCCAGCGGATCCAGCGCTTCAACCAGATTGCCTTGGTCGTCATAGGCGCGTTGCCACTGACCGCCCTCGGCGTCGCTGATCTTGATCAGCAGGTCCTGATCGTCGTAGGCGTAGTGCATCACCGTGTGATCGGCGCGGATGTGTTCGAGCAGGTTGCTGCGTTCATCGTAGCTGTAGCGATCGGTGCTGCCGTCGGCGTTGACGCGGCGCACGATGTTCTTGGCCTCGTCGCGGAAGAACCATTCCGAACGCTCGTCCGCGTAGCGAATGCGATAGGTGTAGCCAAGGATGTCGTAGTAGTGCCAGGTCTCATTGCCGAGCGCATCTGTGACGTAAGTCAGACGAATGTTTTCGTCCCACTCCAGACGCGTGTCGAAGCTGCCGTCGTCCGCCCATTCGCGCACGGCTTTGGCCTTGGCGCTTGAACCGTCCCACTGCAGGTTCATGCCGCGCCCGGTGCGGTCGGTGTAGCGGGTGATCAGGTGATGCTGGAACTGATACGACCAGACTGCGCCGTTCTCGTCCTGCGCCTGAATCAGGTCGCCATAGGCGTCGTATTGGTACGCACAAAGTTGTCGCAACGGTTCGCCGTCAACGATCTGCCAGAGGCCGATAAACCGGCCGTGATCGTCGATCATCGTGCCGAGGTGCAGATGGACTTTAGTGAAGTCGTTTTCCTGATAGGTGATCAGGTCGGAGAGCAGCGAGTGTTCGCCGTGACGATGCTCGTAATGCAGCATGACCCCGGCGCCGTTGCGTAGGGAGATGTTGCTCAGCACAAAGCGCTGGCCACGGCGGACGTAGGTTTCCTTACGTTCGAAACCGTGGCACAGCAATAGCTGATCTTCGCTGGCACGAACGAGGGTGATATTTTCGATGGCGTCGTAGTGGAACAAACCGACTTTGGGCAGCGGATAGCTGTGGTCACGACCGTCGGCGCCGTAGAAGGTCAGGCCATCATCCACGCAGTCGAAACGCGTGGTGAACTCGCTGATCCAGCGGGCGCCGAGTTCGCCCTGATCGTAGGCGTCGAGGCGTGAGTTGTACGTGCGCGTCCATTCGATCGGAAAGGGGCCAGGCAGGCTGAAATCGGTATGGCTGAGGCTTTCAGAGCCTATGGCGAAATTGATGCTGTATGGCGTGGCGCATTCACAGGGGCCTTTCTTTGGATTGGGCGCTTTTTCCGCTGGAACTTGCTTTTGGTTAACGCCCAACTGGCCCTCTGAAGCCGTGTGCGTGGCCTTACCGGTCTTCTCTGTATGGACCGCGGCGTTCTGCCCGTGGGCATTGCGCTTGCGCCACAAAGTCACGGCACTGGAGAGGATCAGCAGCAACCAACCGATGGAGTTCTGAACTGACTCATCGTCCAGCTTGCTCAGCTGTGTGCGTAATTCCGGACCCATTGCCCGCAGTTTTGCGGTTTCCGTGGCAACCCGCTTCTTCACCTCATCGGGTAGCAGGTGATCAGCGGCACTGTTGGCTAAGCCCTTGCCTGCGGCTTTATAGGCGCTGGAAGCGGCGGCGAAGATGTTGCCAAACGATGCAAGGGGATCATTCTTGAATTGATCAACTGCCGCACTCGCTTGTGCGCTGGCCGCTTTTAGATCGCCCTTGGCGTCGAGCTTGCCATTGGCCACCGTATCGAGGCCTTTGGCAATTTCGTTGATGACTTCCTCACCCAGCTTGCCAGCGTCCGCCAGAATCCCCGGCAGCTTGCCTTTGGCCTGCTCAACGAAATCGTCGAGCGTGCCGATGATGGACTCGTTCAAATGCCCGATCAGGATCTCGATGACCGACGAACTGATCAGCATCTTACTGCTGGCCCTCATCTCCTGACGTACCAGAAACAGTGTTGGGCGCAACGTCATACGGGCTGCTGCCATCGCCGGTGGCAGCGGCAAAACACCGATCAGGTTGATGCCCAGACTGGCCCAAGCCAGCAAATCACGCTTCTGGGCATTCGACAGCGTGACGATGTCACCCAGCGCATCGACCAGCGCCATGATGTTGCCCACCACGGGTAAGGCGCCGGCGACGTTCTTGATCCGGTCGAGAGTGACCACCCCACCACTGGCGGATTGAAGCCAGGCATCGAACGTTGCCGCACCGCTGGCAACGTCCTGAATGTCGATGGCGTTCAGGGGAACGATGGCAACTTGAGGTTCACGTTTTACAACAGCATTTTCAGTGGTCATGACAGCATCTCACCCGCCAGCAGGCCCGGGGTTTTCAAGGAAGGTTTTGGAAGCGTCGGCGCCGGCAGACTCGGCAACTTGCCCGCCTTACTCGCCGCACCGAGAATCCCAGACGCACTCGGCATCGCCGCACTCGCCAGTTTCGGCAACCCGGCCACCCCGCCCTGCACGGCGCCTTTCACCTGCTGCGCCGTTTGCATCGCGCCTTGTGCGGTCTGCACCGCGCCCATCCCTGTCTGTGCCAATTCCTTGCCCTTCTCCAACAGATCCCAGTTCTTGCTCGGCAACGCCTGCGCCACCATGGCCTGCACCTGACTCGGAATGTCTTCGGCACCCGGCGGATTCAACGGCCATTCCGGCTTGCCGATGTAACTGCCATCGCTCCAGGTGTCCGCCGGATCCTTGCCGAACAGCACACGCGCTGGCCCCGGAGCCGCGCCGGCGACACTGGCAAAACCTTTGGCGTCGAGCTTGCCCTTGATGCTTTTGCCCAAGGCGTCGATGACTTCGTAATCGCCGTCCTTGATGCCCTGACGCCCGGCGTACTGGTTGAACAACTCCAGATTGCCCTTGCCCGGTTTCGGCGGTTCCGGGAACACCCCGGCGAGACTTTTCGCCCCGGTGTAGGCGAAGTTCGCCGCGTGCGCGGTGTACGGGCCGCTGGTGGCGTGGGTGATGCCGCCGGCGTTGTAGGTCGTGGCGCTGCCGCCGCCCTGAATCACCAGTTCGGTTTTCGCGGTGATGGTGATGCGGTCGGCGTTGGCGGTGATGTTGAGTTTGGCCAGCAGGTTGATGCTGTCCTTCAGCGCTCGCACGTCGATGTCGCCGGAGGCTGCGACCAGTCGCCAGCCCATGCTCTGCACAAACAGGCGCATGCCACGACTGGCACTGGCCAGCAAGCGTTTGCCGATCGACAGGCTGGTGTGGCCGGTGCTGCTCAGCGCCAGGTGTTCGCCGGTGGCGATGTGGCTGGAGCGCGGCGTGGTCAGGGCGATGCCGGCCGGGCTGGCGAGCACCAGATGCGGCTCGGTGAATTCCGGGAACTCATTGGCGGTCATGTTCGCCGGACCACTGCCGAGCACGCCTTGATGCTGGGCGTGCAACGCTTTGGCGACGTCGTCCTGATCACCGGCCTCTTGGGCTTGAAGCTCTTTGGCCTGAACAGCGAAACCATCCTGCTGATCGCTGGCCGTCGCGAGGCGTTCGGCGGTTTCCGGCAGATCCTTGTGGTGCTTGGATTCGTTCGGGCGCGGCTCGGTGGTGATGAGCAGACCGGCACCGGCACGCACCGCACCGTGGCGGTCAGTTCTTAACTCAAAACCTTCACCGCGCGGCTGACCGCCGCTCGGACGTGGATGGGTCAGGTAGCCAAGGTTGATCGCACTCGCACCATGATCACTGCGCAGCGCGATGCTGATCTCGCTGGTGGTGTCGTCGATGCGTAGCTCGTTGGCGCGGCTGCCCTTGTATTCCTTGCTCTTGACCGTGGCCAGGGTTTTGAAATCCGGCAGTTTGTACGGCGGCAGGTTCGCGCCGTGGTACAGGCAACCGGTGATCAGCGGCTGATCGGGATCGCCTTCGAGGAAGGTGATCAACACCTCCATGCCGACCCGTGGAATATTGATCGAGCCAAAGGTTTCCGCTGCCCAGCTCGACGCAACGCGCATCCAGCAACTGGTCATGTCGTCGTGCTTGCCTTCGCGGTCCCAGAAGAACTGCACCTTCACCCGGCCATACTGGTCGCAGTAGATCTCTTCGCCTTCAGGGCCGCAGACTACGGCGCTCTGGGTGCCCAGGACTTTCGGTTTCGGGTGATCGAGCGGCGGACGGTATGGCACGTCCCACGGAATCGCGCTAAAGCGGTTGCGGTAGCCCTGGTGGAAATCGTCTTTGTTGTCGGTGGTGTCGCTGGTGACCGACTCTTCCAGCACCTGCGGTTGTTTACCTTCATGCAGAATTTCGGTGAGCAGCCACAAGTCGTTCCACGTCGGGTTGGCGTGGTCGGTCAGGGCCAGAAAATGCCCGCTGACGAGGATCGGCTGATCGCTGTTGCCCTCGGCCAGACGATAGTCGCTGCGATGGCGTTCCAGCGCGCGATTGGCCAGGTGCTTGCCACGCTCACGATCAACGAAACGGCCGGGGTAATCGTAGTCTTCGAGGTCCGGTTGGGCGCTGCTTTTGGCATCACTTTCCAGCTCGATCTTCGGTTTGACGAAGTCGTAATCACGCCGCGTGGTACGACTGGTGCGGGTGGCCAGGCGCAGGCCAAAACGCTTGACCACCGGTTTGTCGGCGACCAGTCCTGAGTCCTGCTGATAGGCCACGGGCGCCAGTTTCGGGAACACCGTCTGGTCATCGCCGAAGGTCAGTTTGTGGCCGCTGGCGGTGTGCTGGAAGTGGTAGTGAATGCCCTCCTCTTCGCACAGGCGCTGGATGAAATCCAGGTCCGATTCGTCGTACTGCACGCAGTAAATGCGCTCGGGGTAAATCGCGCTGAGCTGGAAGTGGTAATCGCTGGCGAGGATGCCGTGTTCTTCCAGGACCTTGCTGATGATCTGCTGCACGGTCATCTGCTGGAAGATGCGCTGGTTGACCCGATGCGCAAGGTACGCCAGTTGCGGGCGCAGGGAGATCTTGTAGCGGGTCAGGCGCTTGCCCGCCTCGCCCTGGGCGATGCTGTAGACCAACCCGTGGATGCCAGTGCCGCTCGGCGACAGCTGCAGAAACGCCAGTTTGTGCAGCACGCTTTCGAGGTTGATCGAGGCCTTTTCACTGACCAGTTCCAGCTCGAATTCGAACGGCGTGTTGAGGGCTTCACGACCGGTGAACGACAGCACCTGGAAGTCGCTGTCGATGCCATCGACGGTCAGATTGAAATGAGGCTGGTTGGCCGGTGAGAACATTCCCTTGTCCCTCGCGCAGTGCTGCGACGCGCAACAGCCCTCAAGGGGCTATTGGCAAAAATTCTTTAGAAGTGAGTGCGCCCCGACCAGCGATGCCGGCCGGGGCGGTACAACCATCAGCCGTAATTAAACGACTGGAGCACGCCAGTCATCGGAACCCGAAGTACCGGATACTTCGTGGGTCCAGGTGATTTTGCGGTAGGTGAACTGCACTTCTTCCAGGTGGGTAAAGTGCGCGTTGCCTGGATCCTGGCAGTTGTGCATTTTGTTGTTGATGGCGACGATGATCGCGTCTTCCAGTTTGGTGGTGTAGTAGTGCTCTTGGGTGCCTTGCGCCGAAGTGCGGTACCACTGGATAACGATTTCGCTCATGCGCTCGCCGGAGGTCAGAGCGGCTTGCAGCAGAGGCGAAGACTTATCGTAAACCTTGGTAATCACCACTGGCTTGTGCACGCGCTGACCGGTTGGTTGGCCGGACTGTGGGTCACGCGGGATGATCACGTCGTGGCTGAAAGCCTGAACCATGACCTGGTCTTCATGACCTTCCTGGTAGGTGTTGCCAACGGAGTCGGCGGTGAATGCGCCGGCAGTGATCAGGCCTTGTTTTTCGCCGGTAACCGACATGTACGCTGGTGTTGCCATGGGAGGTGCTCCTTGCTGGATCAGTGGATGAGTCATAGGTGAAATCACCTAAGAGGCGGCCATTTGCCACCAAATTACATGCCAACTTTTTTCGGGCCTTATGAACCGGGGCTTGCGAGCGTTTTCCTCGGAAAAGCTGGGATAAATCCTCAGAAAACAAAGGAAAAGTGCGCAAAAAGTTGCGCAGTGGTGTGCAAGAAGTTGCGCACTTGGCTGCAGGCCGCGATCTACTTGGGCTGCAGCGATTTATCGAGCCAAATATGCGGAACAAGTGCGCAAGAAGTTGCGCACTTTCAAAAAAGCTTCCCCAACACATCAACAGCTAAAATTCTGATGCAGCCAGACCTAATCAGCACTTCAGCAAGGCCGAAAATCAGAGGCACTCCCTTTCCGAAATCATGACAAATCGCAACCCGAGCCTGGCCCGAAGGAGCCACACTTTTTATTTTCCAAGACAGTACAGGCCTGCCTGCTTCCCGCCACTCATGAGATCTTCAAACAGATGCGACCTAGCCGCTATGCCAAGGGTTTAACGGCGACTCATACTGTAGGTCTTTGACATACCGACCTCACCAACGACTTTTGAAGGAGGCAATCCGCATGGGGCTGACGAAAACTAATCAGGATTTGCGCCGTGATCTGAAAAGCGCTGCACTAGCACTCGAGGACGCTGCTCAAGACATGTTCAGAATGGCCAAACAGTACGGTGAGGCCGAGTTGCTTGCAGCCATGCAGAGAATTGAGGCGCTGTATGTCGAAGCGGATCGGTTGACTCAATACGCAGACGAAGTGAAGGCCGGAAAGATTTTGCGTACACCGTCAGAGAAATGCCCAGCAGACACCTGCAGAGATACTCCTCTTTCTCAGAGAGCAGGTATCGACTGCGTAGCCTGCCCGATGAAAGCCAAGTACTGCCTGAACACGGCGTTCCGCAAGATCGCTCGCAGCGTCCATGAAGCCGCTCGTGATGTGGCTCGGTGCATCGCCGCGACGGCGCAATACGTGCGCTCTCGTCATGAACGTAAAAAGGTCGAGATGTTGTTTGCCCACCTCAAGCGCATCCTGAAGATGGATCGCTTGCGACTACGTGGCATGAGTGGCGCAACCGATGAATTCACGCTGGCTGCTGCGGTGCAGAATTTGCGACGGCTAGCCAAACTTACTTCTCAAGGGTCACCACTCACGGGATAGGTGCGCCTGCACGTAGCAAAAAATCTTAAATTAACCCACTCACAGAGCAGCAAAGGTCAACAAAGAGCCGAGAAACCACGCAGCGTGGTGAGTAGGTTCTCCGATGGAGGTCGTGCTTGAGGTCAGACCAACTGAAAATCCGACTTTTTCAACAGAATCGCCCGGTAGCTGCCTTTCGCGACGGGCTACAATGGGTCGTTTTTTGCCGGTCATGACCACACTGCGTGATGGTCAAATTCGCTGCAATTCATTGCTCAGGTCGACTGCAAATTGGTGAACAAGTCTGTGCAATTACGCGTAGTGGTGTGCAAACCATTTTTGCGCACCGTTAGCCACCGTGGTTAACAGTGCAAAAATTAGGTTTACAGGGTAGTGAGATTGCCGCGATTCCGCGGTGAGGGGATCGCCCTTTCTGATGGAAAGCGAGGGGCGACAAATATACTATTTCTGAAAAGGCTGTGAACGAAGACTCTCAAAAAAAACCAGCCGAAGCTGGTTCATTTATTTCGAGAGTTTCAGAGGCTTTTATCAAGAAAACTGAAAAAAACATAAAGTAGTCATGCCAAAAAAGATGCACAACTCATTGAGTTTACAGGTCATGAAGAACCATTTTTTTTGAAAGCCCACAGTCCGGGTCGCCTTTGCAGCTCAGCGTTTTATCGAAATCACACCACTCATGTAGTCATGCAGATCGCGCAGATCCTTAACGCTCCAGGCATGCGGCGGTATTTTTACCCCGTTCTCCTGCAACGTTTTCGGAATCAGGTTGCCGTTCGGGCGAAGGATGATCGACGACACAATCACGCCCGGATATTCATTCAGGCGTTTTTTGAACGCGGGCGTTGTCAGGTCAGGTGTTGGCGGATTGCTTTTATGCGCCAACGGCCCGGTGCCCTTTATATCGGCGCCGTGGCACACAGCGCAGCGCTGCGAATAGAGATTTTTTCCATTGCTGTTATCCGCGAAGGACACGGAGGTTTGAGCGATCAACAAAGCCCCGAGTACAGCGACGAATGCGGTTTTCATTGTTTGCCTCCCTGGCGTCTTTAAGGTCGCGCATGATGCGCGAGATTTAACGCTTGGCGCAAAACAATGTGGGAGCAAGCTCGCTCCCACAGGGTTCGGTGGAGGATGCAGGTTCAAGTGCATCCACCACCGGCCATTGGATCAGCCTTTTTCGTCGATCCCGGCTTGCAGGGTCTGGGTGTCCAGATGCCCGCTCAGGGTGACCGGGCCGACTTTCAGGTTGCCGTTTTCCAGGGAAACCTTGGGTGCGTTTTCCTCGGCTTTATGTGGCAGATCAAGTCCGGCCTTCACGCCATAGTCACGGTTGCTCAAATCAGCGCGACTGACCTTCGATCCGCCCAGATCCACCTTCCCTTCAGTGGCCGAAATCCGCGCGCCCGTCAGCTGCGTCGCGCCGCCGACTGCGAGGTTCACCCCTTGGCTGCCACTGATGCCAGACGTCTGCGCAACGCTGTCCTTGTGCGCATACTCGCCCTGCGCTTTCAGCGTCGGCTTGTAGTCGGTGCCGGCAAGCTGTTCCTTGTCGCTCGGTGGGTTTTTCTTCGCGGTCAGGCCCAGATCGACATCGACCTTGGCATGGTTGCTCGAACCCTGGCGACTCTCGACCTTCAGATCACCCGCGACTGTGCCGCTGACATCTTTAGCGTCGATCCGCGCACCCGCCAGCTGCGCATCACCGGCACTGTTCAACACCACATGGTCAGCCTTGATCTGGCTGTTCTGCTGGGTGCTGCCCTGCAAGTAATCCACACCCACCTTGGCGCCGGCATTGAAACCGTGATCGCTGCTGGCCTTCTCATCCGCGGCGGTCGGGGTTTTGCTGCTCAAGTTGCCGCCGGCATTCAGGGCGACATTCCAGTTATTGCGGTTGTCGGTGGACTGCGCCGATTCCTGCACGTAACCGCCCTTCTGCGCGTCGATGCTGACGTTCGATGCGCTGACTTGCGTGCCTTGCAGGTGAATCGAATCACCGCTTAGTGCGAGGCCGCTCTGACTGTTGAGCTGACCACCGCTGAGGGTTTGCGAATCCTCATTGACTCGACCGATATTGAAGTTGCCGCTCAGATTGCCGGCCTGATCGTGGCTCTTCTCGCTGCTGGTTTTGCTGCCGCCACCCTTCAAGCCGCCGCCGAGATTGCTGCCGGTGGCGGTGTGAGTATCGGCGGCCGCTTGCAGATCGAGCTTGCCGTCGGCGTGCAGTACGATGGCGCCAGCGCTGTCGATCTTGCTGCCTTGCTGCAGCTGATTTCCGCCGCTGCCGAGTTGCACCGGACCGTTGCTGGTGATGCTCGCCACATGGGCCTGGGTGTCAGTGGTCTGCTTGCCGGTGTGATCGAGCTGGAAACCGGCGCCGAGGTCGAGGTTGGTACCATCGGTCCCCGGCAAGGTGCCGACCGTCAGAGAGCCACTGCCACGCAGGCTGCTGTCGTTACTGTGCTGGCGGTCGTTGGCCTGATTCAGCGCCAGATCACCGCCGGTGTTGATGCTCACTCCGCCCTGCCCGCCATCGAAACGGCTGCCTGCGAACTGCGCATCGCCACCGACCTTGATGTTCACACCCTGGCTGCCGGCATAAGCGCCGACGACGGCGGTGGAACTGTCCTTGCTCGACGCACTGCTGCCACCCGCGCCGCTGCCAGCGACGTTCACGTCTTCACCGGTCTTGGTGTAGACGCGCACATCGACCTTGGCATCCACCGCATCAGCGCTGCTGTTGTGCGTGTTACTCGCGGCGTCGGCAAGCAGTTTGTCAGCGCTGATGTTCACCTGGCCGGCGCTGGCGTTGTATTGCGTGCCTTGGTCGTGCAGCGTGCCAGTGGTTTTCACATCGACAGTGCCGCCGTCAAAACGGCTGACCACAGCGTTGCCGCTCTGCTCGGATTTGCTGGCGCTGCCATGACCGACCGCAACGTCGATACCGACATTCGGCTGACCGAGATTGGCCAGCGAGTCCTTGTCCGGCACCTTGCCGTTGAGCACGTCCTTCACCGCGCCAGCGATCGGCCGAGCGATATCTTTGTATTCGACGTTGGCGCCGATGTCCGCCGACCAGTTGCTCTCGCGATGCGTGCTGCTGTCAGTGTTGCTGGCCGCACGGTTGTCGATTTCGTTGGCGGCAATATTCAGACCGTTACCGGCCTTGACCTGCGCACCTTCGGTGGCGAGTTTGTCGGCATTGATGGTCAGGCCGCCGCTGCTCTGTACGCTGGTGGTCTGTGCGGTGGTTTTGCTGGTCGAATCCTGCGCAGTGCTGTGGGCGAAATCGACGCCACTGCCAGCACGGTCGAGGCCGCCGGTGTAGTAGAAACCGCCGCCGGTGCTGGAGGTGTCGGTGGAGGTTTTGTGGCTGTCTGCCTCGGCCAGCAACGACACGTTTTTGCCGCTCAACGTTGTGTCGCCAGCGGTGGATTTCACCTCCGCGCCTTTGAGCGTGACATCACCGCCAGCCTTCACCTGCACACTGCCACCGCTGAGGCTGGAGCCTTGCTGAGTGACATCATTACGGGTCACGGTTTGCTGTTTGTCTTCGTAGTGAATCCCGGCACGATATTGCTCTGGCGTTTGTTCTTTGGCGTAAGCATCGAAGCCACGGGTTTGCGTGGTGTCAGTGCTGTCGTGAGTGTTCTGCGCCGAATGCACATTCACATCCCCCGTCGCATCCGCCGTCAGCGCGCCACCGGCCTCGACCGTCGAGCCGGCGACCTCAATGTCCTTGGCGCTCTTGAGCTTGAGGTTGCTGTCGGACACCAGTTCGCTGCGCACCGTGGTGCTGTCTTTGCTGTTCTGGCGCGATTCGTCCTTGGTGATGCCGAAGAACTTGCTGTCCTTGTCGTGGTTATTGCTGTGCGCAGTGTCCTGCACGCCGTCGATGATCAGCGAACCCTTGTCGCTGATCACGCTGGCGTCGGTGCCGCCGCGTACCTGACTGCCGCTGATGCGCACGTCGTCAGCCTTGACGATCAGTTTTCCGCCGGCGTTGACCTTGCTGCCCTGATGCCGGGTCTGGCCCTTGTCGGCATCGCCGGTCTTGCCGAAGAAACCACCGCCGACGAGGTCACCGGAATAGCGGTTGTCACTGCTGCGGCTGGTGCGTGCGGCGGTGCTGATGTCCACCTGTTTGCCCGCCAGATGCAGGTCACCGGCGCTGTTCAGTTCGGCGCCGTCGGAGCGCAGCAAGGCGGCGGTTTGCAGGGCGATGTTGCCAGCCTTCAACTGGCTGGTGACGCTGCGCTGCTCCTCGTTGCTGCTGCTCCAGTCGGCTTTCCACAGGTGTTTGCGGTGGTTGCCTTGATCGGTCTGGGTGTGGCTTTCAGTGGCGGCAGTCAGGCGCAGATCGCCGCCGCTCTGCACGTCGAGCTTCCGCGCCGCGTCGACCTTGGCGGCTTTCAGTTCGGTGTCTTTACCGGAGGCCAATTTCGCGTCGCGACTGGCGACGATCTGACTGCCGTGCTGACGGGTTTCGCTATCGGTCTGGGTGCGGTCATAGGTTTCCCAGGTGATGCCAATGGTGCTGTTACTCCAGTTCTCGCGTTTTTCCTGGAGCTTGCGGCTCTCGACCGTGCTCAGGGTCAGATTGCGTTTGGCCTCGACGGTGACGTCACGGCCACTGACATCAGTGGCGGCCAACGTCAGGTCCTTGCCACTGTGCAGACCGATATCGCCCTGATTGCTGCGAATCCCGGCGCGGGTGACGTCGAGGCTGTTGGCCACGGATTCACCGCTGACACTGAGGTCGCCGGCCGAACGAATCTGCACACCGTCACGCCCGACGACTTGCACCGCACCCACCCGCACGCCGGCACCTTCGGCGGTGCTGACAATATTGATGCGCCCGGCCTGCATCGCGCCGAACAGGCTGGCGTCGATGCGTTGATCCGAAGTGTTGCCCGCCGGATCCACGGTTTTCACCTGACCGCTGGCGTAGTCGACCTGATTGCGTCCCACTGTGAGGTTCAACTGATCGCGGGCGGTGAGCGCGCCCTGGCTGTCGATACGCGGCGCAATCAGGTTGATCGAGCCCTCGCCATTGCGCAGGCCACCGTTTTGAATCTGCAACTGACCGCTGGCGTCGCGGGTGTTCAGACCTTGCAGTTTGCCGTCATTCAATTCCGGGCGACCAACCACCAGACTGGCGTTCGGCGTGTTGATGAAACTGCCGCCATTGACCGAGATGCCGTTGGGGTTGGCCAGCACGTAATCGGCGGGGCGACCGAAGATTTCCTGCGCGCCGTTGATGGCGGACGGGTTGCGGCTGATCACTTCGTTGAGGATCACACTCGCGGCCTGCCCTTGCAGTTGTGGGTTGGCCGCCAGTTGCCCGGCGAGCTGCGATTGCCCGGCCTGCAAGGCGTTGTTCAGCACCACACCCTGACGATCGACGTTGTAATCGAGAAACTGGTTGTGCGACAGGCCCGAGCCATTGGGCGCGACGATGTTGACGATGGGCACACCGCCCTGGGTCTGCAATTGCGCCGTACCGCCCGGCCCGGGCGCGACGACGACACCACCGGCGAGAGCACTTGGCAGGTGCACGGCGAAGAACAGGCTGGCAATCGCCCAGCGCAATTTGCCCCGAGGCGAAAGATGAAATGCAAAAGTGTGTGCTGGCATAAAAACGTCTCCATGTAAGTACGGCATCACGTCGCGCGTTTTAGTCTTGGCCGTGGCTGTCGCGCTCAGGTCCGACGGCTGTTCGTTCACTGCGTTGTTTGTATGGATAGCGCTCATATCTGCAGCCCTACGCGCATCAGCCAGGTTTGCGGCTCGTGCTGCAGACCGCTTGGGGTGTTGAGGCTGCGTTGGTAATCGACGTCCACCTGCAGGTTTTTCCAGCCCAGGTTCAAGCCGACACTGGCGCCGCTCAGGCGTTGGCCTTGAGCGCCGTGATCAGCCTTGATCCAGCCTTGGTCGAGGCCCACGCGCGGCGTGATCTGCACCGGCCATGCGCTGCGCAGCGGCAGGCGCAGGGTGTTGCGCCAGATTGCGCCGCTGGCGCCCGAAGCGCTGCTGACCCGATAGCCGCGCACCGCCGAATCGTCGGTGCCGAGCAGTTGTTCGATCGCCGGCAACGGATCGGGGCTGTACTGCACGTTGAGCTGGCTCTGCCACTGCCACGCCTGCTCGCCGAGTTGACCGTTGCGCCACTGACTGAGGCCGGCGCGGTACTTGCGAAACTGTGCCTTGGGCAGGTTGTTGATCGGTTGCTGCGCGTCGTCATCGGCACCGAGCCAGCGCAGGCCCTGCGCGTAATTGACGTCGAGGTTCCACACCGCACGGTCAAGCCAGAACAGATTGAGTCCGGCCTCGGCCACGGTCAGGGTCGGACTCTGAATGCCGAGCCGCACGTCTTGCAGATAGCTATCGACATCCTTGTGCGCCAGTTGCAGGTTGGCGCTGAGCTGGCGGCTCTGATCGCGCCACAACACGCGGTCGGCGCGCAGGCTGATCTGGTCGGTGATGCCAGTGCTGTGGAAGGTCACGCTCGGCAGTTTGAATGGCGCGCGGTATTCGGCATGGCTGGCGAACACACTATAGGTCCAGTAGCCGTAAGGGATCGCGTAATACAGGCTGGCGTTGCGGTTATAGCGGTCGCCCTGATTCAACGTGTCGCTGGCGCTAAGGCTCAACAAGTCGTTGAGTTGCAGCGGACTGTCGAAGCTCAGGCTGACGCTGTCGCGATCACGTCCGGTGCTGGCGCTGCCGAGGTTGTCGATGCCCGCATTCAAGGCCCAGCGCGACTGCCCCGCAGTGCGCGAACGCAGGATGATCCGCGAAGCGCCGGGCTGGCTGCCGGGGGCGATGTCGGCGGTCAGATCGACCGAGCGCAGGCGATTGAGTTGATCAAGACCTTGCTCCAGATCGCGCAGGTTCAGCGGCTCGCCGAGCATGCCGGGGAACGCACCGCCGAGGGACAGCGGCAAACGCTGATCGGCCAGCTCGATGGACTCGATGTAGCCCTCGTCGACCCTGATGTCCAGCGACTGCGCCGCCGCCGGCGCGCTGAGCAGATAAGGGCGACTGGCGATGTAGCCCTTCTCGACGTAAATCGCCGTGATGGTCGCCAGCAGATGGTTGATCTGCCTGACGCCCATGCACGGCGCGAGCAACGGTTTGATCCGCGCGTTGAGTTTGTCACTGTCGATCAGCGTGACGCCGCCGATGCGCGTGCCGCTTAACGGCCAGCACTGTTCATCCGGCTCGACGGTTTGCGCTACGACCGGGGTCGTGGGTGCCGGACCGAAAGCCCCGCGCTCCAGCTGACGGCGGCGCTGTTCCAGTTGCAGTTGTTGCAGATCGCGTTGCTGTTGCTGCTGCTGGCGCAGCACTTCCTGGCCCGGTGCGGTCGGCTCGGCGGCTTCAATCGAGGAGGCACACACACTCAACACAAAGGCCGACAGCAGCGGGCAAAGCGTGGAACAACGACGAAAAACAGCGCAAAACGGAAACGGCACGCAACTTCCTTGCGATCATTAAATGGCGTAATGCCATGTCATCAATGATCGTGATAGTCGGAGCCATTCCACACAAAAGCAAGACGCTTCCTACAGCGCTTACATTTCTTAAACAATTGCTTTGCCTGGCTTTATTGTCAGCAGCAAAGCCACGGCGCTACTGGCTATCAGGGTTTCCCCGAGGGCTTGAAACCAGCCAGCGAGCATCAGCCCTGCGCTGATCAGCAGGTAATACATCAAGCCCAACAACGCCCCGGCGGTGCCCAACCGATCAGCGTAATCGGCCAGGGCCGAACCGAGAATGTTCGGGATCGCCAGGCCAAACGCCAACACCACCAGCAGCATCGGCAGCACGAACGCGACACTGCCCTGCAGCGACCACACGCCAAGACCACCGAGCAAGGCGATGCCAGCCGCGAGGCGAATCAACTGCAATGCCTTGAACCCGACCGTCAATAAGCGCCGGTTCAGCCATGCTCCAAAACCTGAGCCCAGTGCGAGGATCACACCGCTGTAACCGAACACACTGGCGTCCACACCCAACCGCTGAAACATGAACGGAGCGAGGCTGTAATAGCTGAACAGCGCCACGTTGAATGAGGCGATCCACAGCGCCGAGCGCCAGATACCCGCGTCACGCAACATGCGCCCAAGCGTTTTGAACAGAGCAACATGGCCAGTCGGCGCTGGCCGGGTTTCCACCAAGGTGTAGCAACTCCATAACCACAACAACGTGGCCAGCAACAGCAACGCGGCGAGCACACCGCGATACCCAAAGGCCTGCACCAGGCTGGCGCCACTGAACAAGCCAAGCGCCGGGCTGGCCGCCAGCGCGATGCCCACCAGGGAAAACACCTGCGCCAGTTCGGCGCCTTTGAAGCGGTCGCGCAACACGGTCTGCGTGACCACCGACCCCACCGCCACACCGAAGGCCGCCAACATCTGCGCCAGTAACAAACCGTTGAAACTGCTGACCCGCAGGCCTAAAAGCGTGGCAATTGCAAAGATTGCCAGGCCCGCGAGCATCGTCGGGCGTCGACCGATGCGATCGCACAAACGCCCCCACACCACCACCCCGACGGCAAACGCGAGGAAATGCACCGACAACGTCTGCGCGGCGGCTTGCGGGCCAACGTCAAATACCCGCCCGATATCACCGAGCGCCGGGCTGTACAGGGTTTGCGCGATCTGCGGAAACATCAGCAACGCAATCGCCAGCCACAGGAAATGTCTGTTGTTCATTCTTCATCACTCCTCGCATAAACCGCCGAGGAGTTTAAGAATTGCGCAGTGGCGTATTATCCAGACCCTGCCAACTAATCACTGAAATCGGACAATCCATGGCCTGGCTCGATGCCCACGCAACGTTTGACGCAGATCGCTATCAGGCACCGGTGATCGGTATTGCTTCGACCCTGGGCGATCACGACTCCGGTTTGCACCGCCATCAACGCGGGCAACTGCTGTACACGCGACAAGGCTGCACGCGAATTACCCTGGCGCAGCAACTGTGCCTGCTACCGCCGTCGCGGGCGGCGTGGATTCCACCGGGTGTCAGCCATCGCGCAGTGATGCAACAGAGCGTCGACTACCGCTCGATCTATTTGATCCCCGAACTGTGCGCTGCACTGCCGCAGCAGGTCTGCGTGATTGAAGTCAGCCCGTTGTTGCGTGCGGTGCTGGAACCGATGGCGCTGGCGGATTTCGCCAGCGATTGGCAGCAGGGCAAACTCTCCCACCTGCTCGGCCTGTGTCTGAGCGAAATCGCTGAAGCGGCGCAGCAACCGATGCTGCTGCCGTTACCTCAGGACAAGCGCCTGGCACCCCTGTTGAAAACGCCTGAACGTCTGCCTCCGGAGTTGCAAGTGCTGGAGCAGCAGGTCGGCGCCAGCAGCCGCACCATCGGGCGAATCTTCCAGCGCGAAACCGGCATGAGTTATCAGCAATGGCGCCAGCAGTGGCGCTTGATGCGCGCGATGGAATTGCTCGCCACCGGGCGCAGCCTGAGTTACTGCGCGTTCGAATCGGGTTTTGCCAGCGATAGCGCTTTCATCGCCTTCTTCAAAACCATGACCGGCAGTACACCGGGGCACTGGCTCAAGTGAACAACTGACGATTGGCACCAGAAATCATTTGCCACCAAATATTACCTGCATCATATTACAGCCGTAATAACGATCCACTTACGCAGGTAATCCGCCATGACTAGCATGCCCACCCTCGAACCTGTTGTGGTAAAGACCAAGCCGCCCCTGCTTAAACGCGTTTTGCTTCCGGGCGCAGGATTGCTCGCGCTGATTTTCGCCGGTATTTACGCCATGCATTGGTGGGGCGCCGGACGTTTTCTCGAAGAAACCGACGATGCCTATATCGGTGGCGACGTCACGGTGATCGGGCCAAAAGTCGCCGGCTATATCGAAGAAGTGTTGGTCAGCGACAATCAGCCGGTGAAGGCCGGCGATGTGCTGATCCGCCTCGACGCCCGCGATTACCGCGCCAATCTCGCCAAGGCTGAAGGCGCTGTGGCGGCCGAAGAAGCCCTGCTGGCCAACCTCGACGCCACCGAGCAACTGCAACAGGCGGTGATCGGCCAGGCCCGTGCCGGCATCGACGCCGCCGGCGCCGAGACCGCTCGCTCGCGGGATGACAACGCACGCTACAAACGTCTGGTGACAACCAATGCCGTGTCGGTGGAAAGCGCCCAGCGCGCCGACGCCACCTTCAAGACCGCGCAAGCCTTGAGTGCCCGTGCGCAGGCTGAACTGCTCGCCGCGCAACGCCAGCTCGCGGTGATCGACACGCAAAAACAACAGGCCCGCGCCGCCCTCCAGCAAGCCCGCGCCGAGCGGGATCTGGCGCAATTGAACCTGGGCTACACCGAATTGCGCGCCCCGGTCGACGGTGTGATCGGCAACCGCCGCGCACGCGTCGGCGCCTACGCCCAGGCCGGTTCACAACAGTTGTCGGTGGTGCCTGCCAGCGGTTTGTGGGTCGATGCCAACTTCAAGGAAGACCAACTGGCGCGGATGAAACCCGGCCAACGCGTGAGCATCCGCGCCGACGTGTTGTCCGGTCAGGAATTCCACGGCCGCCTCGACAGCCTCGCCCCGGCCACCGGTTCGCAGTTCAGCGTGCTGCCGCCAGAAAACGCCACGGGCAACTTCACCAAAATCGTCCAGCGCGTGCCGGTGCGCATCCTTCTCGACCCCGCCGACGGCGTGCTGGGCCATCTGCGTCCAGGCCTGTCGGTGACCGCCGAAGTCGATACCCGCGCCCAGCCTGAAAACCGCGCCGTGGCCGTTGCACCATGAGCGCCGCCCTCACCGCCCCGGCGCAACCGTTCAACGCGGCGGACATGGCCACCGCGACCAAGGTGTTCGCCTTCGCGACGATGTGCATCGGCATGTTCATCGCGCTGCTGGACATCCAGATCGTCTCGGCTTCGTTGCGCGATATCGGCGGTGGACTGTCCGCCGGCACCGACGAAACCGCATGGGTGCAGACCAGTTACCTGATTGCCGAAATCATCGTGATTCCGCTGTCGGGCTGGCTGTCGCGGGTGTTCTCCACGCGCTGGCTGTTCTGCGCGTCGGCCGTCGGTTTCACCGTCGCCAGCCTGTTGTGCGGCGTGGCCTGGAACATCCAGAGCATGATCGCTTTTCGCGCGCTGCAAGGGTTTCTCGGCGGCTCGATGATTCCGCTGGTGTTCACCACCGCGTTCTTTTTCTTCACCGGCAAACAACGGGTGATCGCCGCCGCGACCATTGGCGCGGTCGCCTCGCTGGCACCGACACTGGGCCCGGTGATCGGTGGCTGGATCACCGATATTTCCTCGTGGCACTGGCTGTTCTACATCAATCTGGTGCCGGGGATTTTCGTTGCCGTGGCGGTGCCGATGCTAGTGAAAATCGACCAGCCGGAATTGTCCCTGCTCAAGGGTGCGGACTATTTGAGCATGGTGTTTCTCGCACTGTTTCTCGGCTGCCTGGAATACACCCTCGAAGAAGGCCCGCGCTGGAACTGGTTCAGCGACCAGACCATCCTGACCACTGCGTGGATCAGCGGCCTCGCCGGACTGGCCTTCATCGGCCGCACCTTGCACGTGGCCAATCCTATAGTCGATTTGCGCGCCCTGAAGGATCGCAACTTCGCCCTCGGCTGCTTCTTTTCCTTCGTCACCGGCATCGGCCTGTTCGCGACGATCTACCTCACGCCGCTGTTTCTCGGCCGGGTGCGCGGCTACAGCGCGCTGGACATTGGCCTGGCGGTATTCTCCACGGGCGTGTTCCAGATCATGGCGATTCCGCTGTATGCCTTTCTGGCCAATCGCATGGACCTGCGCTGGATCATGATGATCGGTCTGGGCCTGTTCGCGGTGTCGATGTGGGAATTCAGCCCGATCACTCACGACTGGGGCGCGGGGCAATTGATGTTGCCGCAGGCGTTACGCGGGATCGCCCAGCAACTGGCAGTGCCGCCAGCAGTGACATTGACCTTGGGCGGGTTGGCGCCGGCGCGGCTCAAGCATGCGTCGGGCCTGTTCAACCTGATGCGTAATCTGGGGGGCGCGATTGGCATCGCTGCATGCGCGACCATTCTCAATGACCGCACCAACCTGCATTTCACGCGGTTGGCCGAGCACCTGAACAGCAGCAATGAGGCGATGAATCAGTGGCTGTCCCAGGTCGGCGGCAACCTCGCCGCGCTAGGCCAGAGTGGCGACGTCGGGGTCACCGCCAGCTTGCGCCAATTGTGGCTGCTGACCTACCGCGAGGCGCAGACGCAAACCTACGGCGACACCTTCCTGATGATCATGCTGTGCTTCATCATCGCCACGGCGATGGTGCCCTTGATGCGCAAGGTGCAACCACCGGCCGCGCCGAGTGCCGATGCGCATTGATCCCGTATTTTACGTTCACCCACTTCCCCCCTGTAGGAGTGAGCCTGCTCGCGATGGCGGTGCATCAGCGAAGCAGCTGTCGACTGACACAACGCCATCGCGAGCAGGCTGCCTCCCACAGGGGTTATGTGTTGAGGCTTAAGCCTGCGGGGTTTTACGGAAGCCCACGGCCAGGCGGTTCCAGCTGTTGATGGTGCTGATCGCCACGCTCAGGTCGACCATTTCCTTGGGCGTGAACTGCGCGGCCACCACGTCATAGTCTTCGTCTGGAGCGTGAGTCAGGCTCAGTTGGGTCAGCGATTCGGTCCACAGCAACGCGGCGCGCTCGCGGTCACTGAAGAACGGTGCTTCACGCCAGGCGGTCACGGCAAACAGACGCCGCGGGGTTTCGCCGCCCTTGATTGCGTCGGCGGTGTGCATGTCGATGCAGAACGCACAGCCATTGATTTGCGAGGCACGCAGCTTGACCAGTTCGATCAGGCTCTTTTCCAGTGGCAGTTTGGAAACGGCGGTTTCCAGGGCGATCATCGCTTTCAGCGCGTCTGGGGAGGCGGTGTAGAAATCGGTACGAGGTTTCATGGTGACTCCGGGCAGCAAGTGAAGGTGTGGCTACGTTAGCCCCCGCTCTGCTCTCGGCAAATAGCCAATATTCGCGAAGATCAGGAGGCCACTCGCACCCGGCGTTGACCACTGGTCAGCCAATCGGCACCAAGGCGTCGGCGCGTCAGACCAATATCAGGTCAATCCCCTTTCTGGAGACGCACCATGATCACGCGCAAACTCACTTCATTATTCCTCGCCGGCCTGCTCGCCACGGCCTCGGCGGCCAGCTTCGCCGCCAACGATGGCGCGGATGCCACCGGCACCCAATCCGGCGGTGCCACCGGCTCGACCATGCCACCGGACAACACGCCGGGCGCGCCTTCCGGCGGTAGCAGTTCAGGTGGCTCGGGGTCGGGCACCGGCACCGGCACCAATGGCGGCGCCAGCGGATCGGGTTCCGGTGCGGGTGGCGGCACCGGTTCGGCTGGCGGCGGGACTGGCGGTGCAGGCGGTGGCACGGGCGGCTGAACGCACAAGAGTCATCCGTGGTAAGGGCGTTGCCCTGTGCGACCGGTCTAACGACGCGGCCGGCGCCCACAGGGTTGATTGTCAGCGGTCGGAACGCATCAGCTCGGCCACATCGCTCTCCGGCGAAAACACCGCGGCGCGGTTGCGTCCGGCATTTTTTGCCTGATACAGCGCCGCATCCGCCCGCTGGATAAATACTTCCGGGCTGTCATTGCCGCTCGGAATAAACGAATAGCAGCCCAGGCTCACGGTGAGATAGCCGGTGGGCGAACCGCTGTGGGTGATGTGTTTGTCGATGACGCTGCGACGAATCTGCCCGGCAATGGCCAGGGCACCGTTGATATCGGTGTTCGGCAACAGCACCGCAAACTCTTCGCCCCCATAGCGCACCGCCAGATCGGCCTTGCGCTGACAGCAGGTCATGAGCACCTGCGCCACTTGCGTCAGGCAATGGTCACCGGCGACATGCCCATAGGCGTCGTTGTAACGCTTGAAGAAGTCGATATCGAGCATGATCAGGCTCACCGGGCTGACCTGTCGCGCGCCTCGGGCAAACTCGATTTCCAGGGAGCGCTCGAACAGACGCCGGTTGGCCAGTCCGGTCAGGCTGTCATGGGTCGCGATCTGTTCCAGCGCCTGCTGTGCCTTGCGCAGGTTTTTCTCGATACGCTCACCATCGCGCACCTGATGAATGAACACCCAGCCGAACAGGCCGACACCCAGGGTGACCAGGGCCACGATCACGCTGGACTGAAACGCCCGCGCGTACCAGCCCTCAAGGATCGTGTCCTTTGACGTGGCGGCGGCCACCACCAGCGGGTACGACGCCAACCGCCGGTAGCCATACAAACGCTCGACGCCGTCGACCACCGAATTGATCATCGCGGTACCGGCCGACGCCTCGGGCAGCAACTCCCGATAGATCTGGCCTTGCGCCAGCGACGTGCCAATCAGGCTTTCATCGAACGGTCGGCGGGCGAGCAACGTGCCGTCGGTGAATCCGATGAACATGATGCCGTTGTCGTCGAGGCTGAAGCTTTCGAAGAAGTGATCGAAATACGACATCTTGATCCCGGACAGCAACACCCCCTGAAAACGGCCGGCGCGATCATTGACGCGTTTGGAAATCGGGATGATCCACTCGCCGTTCTCGCGGCTGCGGATGGCCGGGCCGATGTGCGCCAGCGTCGAGGCGTTCTGCTGGTGATACTTGAAATACTCGCGGTCGGCCACGCCATTGCCACGGGGCAGATCGGTAAACGAGGTAATTACCCACTGCCCCTGGGTATCGAACAGGAAGATGCCGTGCAACTGGTTAAGTTGCTGCACCCGCCGGGCGAAGGTTTGCTGCAGCCGAGGCCGTTGCGCCGCACCGTAACCGTCATTCTGAATCCAGTCGACCAGGCTGGTCATGACCAGGTCCGCCGCCAGAAAGGTGTCCTCGGCCTGTTGCGCCATGGCCCGCGTCAGGTTGCTGGAGGCCACCTGCGCCACCGCCAGATCCTGACGCCGTGACTGTTCCAGTTGCAAATACAGTAAACCGAGCAGGCACAACCCCACCGCAACGATAAACCACGCGGCGGCTTTACGCAGCGGCAGGCGTTTAAGGGCGCCTCCGGGGGCTTGATGCGGATCATGAATGGGGATAGGCAAAAACGTGTCCTGGGCAGGTACGACAAGGGCAAATGCCCGTAACCCTTATATTTTGTGAGCGTAGCCCACCGGGATGCACGGGGCAAACGCCACGCTCCCGCCCAGATGTATCGGCGCACAGCGCATTTGGATGATCGCTGTTCGCCGATTTATTTTCGATGCCTGCTTTGCGGTTAATCCGTTGTGAAGGGCCAGACGGCGCATCGCACTGTACAGATGCACCCGTGGCGGGTGGCCGGCGGTCAAAGCCTGACCGGGAGATGCGTACTCGGGTTCACCAAAAACCTGTGGCGAGGGCGCTTACTCCCTTGCCATCAGGTCCGTGTGGTCCTTTCGACCTTGAATCAGTTCAACGCGACGGCGGCACTCGAATATCCCCCGCCCGGCACTGCGTCTTCACGCCTTTGCCGCACGCGCCGAATTGCAGATCCTTACCCATGCACACCCGCACTTCCGACAGTTCCGGGCCGCTGCAGATCACCGCGATGCCATCAGCCGGAATCCCCGGATTGGCCTTGCGGAACAGGTCAGCGATTTCCTGGGCTTCGAAGTAATACGAAGAACTGAACGGTTGCAGCGCCTGCGGGATTTTGACGGCGCCAACGGCTTTGTCCGCCTCATCCAGATAACCCATCGCGCCGAGGCCGCTGCACGTGCCGTGCTTGGACCATTCGTGGTCGAGCAGTTTCCTGGTCGGGAACAGCGTCAGCCCCTTGCTGGTTTCCGCAGCCGACAGGGTGGTCAGCGGCGGGCAGGATTCCGGCCAGCCGCCCTTGGCGTATTGCGGCCACAAACCGTGCAGCACGAAGCCGTAGCCCTTGCCGGAACATTGCGCGTCATCTTTGTGGGTCAGGCAGAACGTCGGCGACCAGGACAGCGTCAGCAGGTAGTAATCGAACACCTCCGCCACCGATTCCGCCTGGGCCTTGCTCGACTGCGACTGACGCGCCGAACTCAAACCGATGCTACCGGCCGTCAGCGCAATCACCGCCAAAATTGTAAACAGCTTTTTCATCTACCCGCTCCTTGGGACGCCTGCGTCCGTGGTTTTCGATCCTGACCAGACTTGGCCAGCGCTGATTTCGACACGCTTGTGTTGCAAGTGCATGACGCAAGGCAACGCCGTACCCCGTTGAAAGGTCTACGATTAACAGGCAGCCATCAAACCAAGGGATCCGAAATGAGTAAAGCAGACGAACTCGCCGCCAAACTCAAGCAAACCCGGCACACCCACGCGGATGCCGCGCTGGAGATCGATTGCTGGCCGGCGCAGGTGTACGACTTGTACCACCGCATCGAGGCGTGGCTGCAGCCGGTCACCGAAGTCGGCCTGAAAATTCGGCGCAATCCGACCCACGTTTGCGAACGTTCTCCGGATGGTGAATCCCACGATTACGCCATCGACCAACTGGTAATCGAGGCCAATCATCAAACCCTGACATTCGATCCCATTGCGCGGTTTACCGAGGATGGCGCCGGGCGAGTGCAGATCATCCCGTCAGCCACGGACACCTATCTGCTGCGTACCGTGGATGAACACGGTGAAAGCCATTGGTGGGTGCAGTCGATTGAAACAGGTCAGCAACTGGATGCCATCGCCCTGACCGAAAACAATCTTTTGCTGGCGGTGCAGGAAGGCCTCGGTCTGTAAGCCTTTTACTGGCGCCGCGTCGAACAGAAATCGACGATCACCTGCGAAACGGCATCGAGCATCTGCGGATCGGCATGCGCTGCGACAAATAAGCGGAACTGCGCATCCGGCAACGCCGGCAAACCCTGTTCCGCTGCCAGCGCTGCCACCCCCTGCCCCAACTGACTCGCCGGCATCGGCGCCACGGCAAATCCGGATGCCGCCGCTGCGCGCAACCCGGCCGTGCTCGAACACAGCATGGCCGTTCGCTGAGAAATGCCGGCCCGGGCCAAACGCGTCAATGCGGCTTCGCGATACGGACACGGCTCTGGAAACAGCGCCAGCGGCAGTGGCGTCGGTAAATGCGCGACAGGTTGCGCGGCCCAGGCCCACACCAGCGGCTCCTGCCACAGCAAAACGCCAGATTCACCGGTTTCGCACAGCGAACCGATGACCATTTCCAGATCACCCTGTTGCATCTGGCTCAGCAAGGTCCCGGGAATATTCACCTGCACATCAATCTCCATGCCCGGATGCTGCGCCGCGCAATCCTGCAACGCGCGCAGTAACCGTGCCTCGACAAAATCCTCGGACACGCCAATCCGCACCCGCCCTTGAAACGGCGTGCACGTGAGCTGCGCCCAGGCATCGCGGTTCAGCGCCAGAATCGTCCGCGCATAGGCCATGAGGCGCTCGCCATCGGCGGTGAGTTGTTGCGATCGCGTCGTGCGCTTGAGCAGCGGCTTGCCGACTTGCTCTTCGAGTCGGCGCAGATGACCGCTGACCGCCGACTGCGTCAGATGCAGTTTTTCCGCGGCACGACTGAAGCCGTCCTCATCGACAACGGTGACAAAGGTCTTGAGCAACAGGGTGTCAAACATAGTGAGATACGTGATCAATGGATGATTTATTTACAATTTATAGTTAGATCCTCGCTATGTTGCAATGCCTCGCACTCCCCCACCGAATGCCGAGGCCTTAACGTGACCACTCTTCTTCACATCGAATGCTCGCCGCGCAAACAGCGCTCCGCCTCACTGGAGGTCGCGCGCCAGTTCATCGACCGCTATCAACAGCATCACCCGCAGACGCGCCTCGAAACCCTGGATTTATGGGGCATGCCGCTTCCGGAATTCGACGAAGAGATGCTGAATGCCAAGTACGCCGGACTCAATGGCACACCGCTGTCGCCGCGCCAGCAAACGGCGTGGGAACAGCTCAAACACCTCGCCGCGCATCTGCATCGCGCCGATATTCTGGTGCTGTCGGTGCCGCTGTGGAATTTCAGCATGCCGTACAAACTCAAGCACTTCATCGACCTGGTGTCGCAGAAAGACATCCTCTTCAGTTTCGATCCCGCAAGCGGTCTGCAAGGTTTGCTGCAAGGTAAAACCGCCGTCGCCATCTACGCCTGCGGGATGGACTTTTCCGCACAATCCGCCACCCCGGCAGCGCGCTTCGACTTTCAGAAACCTTACGTGGCCGCATGGCTCGACTTTATCGGCATCAACGATGTGCATGAGGTAAGTGTCGAGAAAACGATTCTTGGCGAAGACCTAGATCGTCAGTCGCGGCTTGCCGCCTCACAGCGTGCGCGGGATCTGGCTGATCGCCTTGCGCCGCAGTGACATTCGGCGCGGGTGTGGAGTCGTGGTTTTGATGACACCTGCAAAAGCCTTTCACTACACTGGGCCACCTTCCCATTAAGAAGCCCGGTCCCGATGACAATCCTAAAAACCACGATGATGCTCTGCGGCGCGCTGACATTCGCCGCCGCCGTGCAAGCGCAGGAAAGCCCTTCACACCTCGACAGCATCCAGCAACAAGGCCAGTTGCGCGTGTGCACCACCGGTGACTACAAGCCCTATACCTTCAAACGCCCGGACGGCGACTTCGAAGGCATCGACATCGCCATGGCCCGCTCGCTGGCCGACAGCCTCGGGGTCAAAGTCCAATGGGTGCAAACCACCTGGAAAACCCTGATGCCGGACATGCAGGCCGGCAAGTGCGACATCGGTATGGGCGGCATCTCGGTGACGCTGGAGCGGCAGAAAAAAGCCTACTTCAGCAACACCCTCGACACCGACGGCAAGATCCCGCTGGTGCGCTGCGCCGATGTCAGCAAGTACCAGACGGTGGAACAGATCAACCAGCCCGATGTGCGCCTGGTCGAACCCGCCGGCGGCACCAACGAAGCCTTCGTCCACGCCTTCCTGCCCAAGGCGCAACTGGCCCTGCACGACAACGTGACGATCTTCCAGCAACTGCTCGACAACAAGGCCGACGTGATGATCACCGATGCCTCGGAAGCGCTGTATCAGCAGAAACTCAAACCGGGGTTGTGCGCGGTGAATCCGCATCAATACATGCAATACGGCGAGAAGGCGTACCTGCTGCCGCGCGATGACATCAGTTGGAAACTGTATGTCGATCAGTGGCTGCACCTGAGCAAGGTTACCGGCCAGTATCAGAAGGTCATTGGCGAGTGGCTGGCCGTGCCGCAGTAAAAAAACCTGAGGCTATTCCGTGGCGAGAGAACTTGCTCCCTCGCCACAAACTATTTGCCACTCAACACCCGCCGTATTTCAGTCGTCGTGCAACATCCCGGAGCTGTATTGGTTAAGACTGCTGCCAATACTGTTACCGCCAAACTTCAGGGTCGTCGCATTGTTGCGCCCCTGCAGCGACTGACAATCCGCCGAAAAACAACTGGTCGTGGTCAACCCACCCGCCCCCGAACAAGCACTCAACGCCGATACAGCGGCAGCAATCAACAGCACTTTGACGACATCGACGCGCATGGCACGACTCCCCGGGGGATGAAAAAACGAGACAACACCGACTGATGCCACCATCCTAGGCCCACGCCTCAAACGGCAACATGAAACTTTACAGATCGACAGCGCAGGTTCAGTTGCAAACCCTGCGAGACAAGGACCGCCGAATGCAATTCCTCCCCCTCACCGAAATCGCCCCTGCGATCCAGGCCCACGTCCGCACCCTGCGCAACCAACCGGACGTGCGCAAATTCATGTACACGTCGCATGAAATCAGCGAACACGAACATGCCAACTGGCTAGCGTCCTTGCACGGCAATCCACGGCAGCAAGTGTTTGTGGTGATCAAGGATGAGCAAGCGGTGGGCGTAGTTTCGTTGAATGCGATCAACGCTTTGCACAAGACCGCCGATTGGGCGTTTTATCTGGATGTCGGTTTGCAAGGGAAAGGCTTGGGCAGCGTGGTCGAGTTCTGGCTGCTCGATTACGCGTTTGATGTCGCGGGTCTGGAAAAGCTGAATTGCGAAGTGCTGGCGATGAACACCGCAGTGGTGAAGATGCATCAGAAGTTCGGGTTTGAGGTTGAAGGTGTACGGCGGCAGAACGTGGTAAAGGACGGGGTGCGGGTCGATGTGGTGTTGTTGGGAATGACCAAAGCTGAATGGCTTGGCAAACGTCCGACGCTGGTCCCCGTGATCGAGCGGATCAGTGCGAGCTGAAAGCGTTCATCGCTCCAGCCACGCACTCGCAGGGATCTGCGCCAATGATTTGAAGGCAGGCCTGGCGAACCAGTACCCCTGCATCAGGTAAATGCCGCAATCGGCGAGAAAATCTCGTTCCTCGGCACCTTCAATGCCCTCGGCGATCACCTCCACACCCAACTCTCTACACATATTCACCACGTTACGCACGATGATCTGGCGCACTCGGTCACGGTGAATATCCCGGATCAGCGCCATATCCAGCTTGATCAAGTCCGGCTGAAAATCCGCCAACAAGTTAAGGCCGGAATAGCCGGCGCCAAAGTCGTCGATCGCCGTCTTGAAACCAAACTCGCGATACTCACGCAGTATGTTCATCAAATGCTTGTTGCTTTCAACGTGCTCGCTTTCCACCGCTTCGAAGATCAGCCGCTCCAACGGGAAGCCGTAAGTACGCGCCGCTTCCAGCGTGCTGCGAATGCACACTTCCGGCCGGTACACGGCATTCGGCAGAAAGTTGATCGACAGGTACTGGGTCATCCCTAACTCAGCCGCCGTGGAAATCGCCCGCACTCGACACAGTTGATCGAATCGATAACGGTTGTGATCGTCCACCTGCTCCAGGACTGAAAAGGCGCCCTCACCATTCACCCCTCGAACCAAGGCTTCATGGGCAAACGTCGTTTGATCGCGCAGATCGACGATGGGCTGAAAGGCAAAAGCGAAATCCATATCCGGCACGCCTTTGTTTTTACAACCGTGGCACCCTGCGGAAGAGGTCGATGATGTTGGAAAGTCGGACATGAACCACTCTGATGACGGCGTGCAACCTTCCATGGTGATAAAAAACAGCTACTGGACTTAGTTATCTGCAAACAAGGCAATAACTGTAGCCCTGCGGCGCCGGAATAGTTGAAGGCGCCGCGTGCTCTAGGTGCAAATGATCAGGTGCGGAAATGCGCGGTCATTCGCTGCAGGTCCTGCCCCAGCGACGCCAACTCAATCGTCGCTGCCGCACTCTCTTCGCTGGCGACAGCCGACTGGTCAGCCACATCACGCACACTGACGATGCTGCGATTGATTTCGTCGGCCACGGCACTTTGCTGCTCGGCGGCGGCCGAGATCTGCAGGCTCATTTCCTGGATCGTACCGATGGACTGGTTGATCTCGGTAATTGCCAAGTCGGCCTTCTGCGCCAACGCCACCGTATCGAGGGTGCGCTCACGACTGGAGGCCATCAACGTCGCGGCCGCTTGCGTACCTTGTTGCAGGGTGACGATCAGCGCTTCGATTTCCTTGGTCGAGTCCTGCGTGCGCTGCGCCAGCGAGCGCACTTCGTCTGCCACCACCGCAAAACCACGTCCCTGCTCACCCGCCCGCGCCGCTTCGATCGCGGCGTTCAACGCGAGCAGATTGGTCTGCTCGGCAACGGCTTTGATCACATCGATCACTTTGCCGATCTGCTCGCTGTCCTGAGTCAGCACGTTCATCGCACCGCCCAACTCTTCAATGGCCACCGCAAGTTCGCTGATCTGCACCGTCGCCTGCTTCACCACCGTACTGCCGTGGCGCGCCTGCTGATCGGCCAGGGTCGCGGCAGCGGAGGCATCGGTGGTGTTACGCGCCACTTCCTGCACCGTCGAAGCCATTTCGTGCATCGCTGTGGCGACTTGATCCACTTCACTTTTCTGCTGACGCACACCCGCGCTGGTCTGCTCGCTCATGGCCGAGAGCTTTTCCGCAGAGGTCGAAATATGCGTGACGCCATTGCCGATACCTTGCACCAGCGTGTTGAGGTTCTGCGCCATGTCCTGCATCGCATTTTGCAGATCGCCCAACTCATCCTTGCGCGCAGACTTGGCCTGTACCGTCAGGTCGCCTTTGGCAATACGTCGAGCCAGATCAACTGTCAGCGCCAGCGGCGCAGTGATCTGACGCGAAATGACCACCGAGGCAAAAAGCCCGATCACCAGCGCCAACACGGTCAATACCGCCATCTGGATAAAGGCCGAATGCTGATCCTCACGCGCCAGGCGCTGCTGGGTGTCCATCAGGCCAGTCATGATTTTGTCCATCGCCTTGCTTTCCTGGTCGACCTGCTCGCGCATGGTCTGCTTCTGCTCAAACAGCCCGGCCACTTCCACCAATACTTCGCGATAACGACGCATGCCGGCGTGCGCTTCCTCCAGTTGGCTCGACAGGGCCGTCGGCAGGCTGGTGCGCGCCTTGGTGATATCACCCAGGAAGGTATCAATGGTCTCCATCATCAGTTTTTTATTCACGTCGTTGGGCACCGCAATGTAACGACGCAACATCAGGCGAAACGTGGTCATGCCATTGCGCAAGTCGGCCACCGTGCGCAGCTCCCGCACGCGTTCGCCATCGGCAGACGCCAGCGCACTGGTCGTGGTGCCTTCAAGCATGCCGGCAAAGGTCTGCGCGTACTTGTCCGACAGCGCCGTCAGCGGTTTCAGGGCATCCGTGGTCGACTGATCGGCAGCGATCAGCCGCTTGACCTTCTGGTCGTAGGCAACAATCGTGGCTTGCAAAGCCTTCAGAGCTTGCTGGTTCTCAGCGCGGGTCAAGGTGTCCAGCGCCTTGCTCACCAGGCCCTGCAAGACATTCAACTGAGCGTTATAGGAATCGGCGAACGCTGCGTCAGCGGCGGCTTCGTACTGTTTCTCGGACAAACGCATATCTTGCGTCGCGTCATTCAGCGTGCCAATCAGACGCGTCGTACTCAAACGATCAACCAGCACGCCGTTGCTGTTATAGCCAATGAAGGCAACCGCCAAAACAGCCAGCAAAAGAATGCCAAAGCCAGCGCCCAGCTTGCGGGAAACTTTGATGTCACCCAGGAAATTCGATGCTACTGCCATATTCAGCCTCAAACGCCCAGACGCGAAACGCCGGGCACAAAAAAATAGATCTCCGGCAACCGCAGTCACCGTCCAGACATTCGGGGGTCGTCATCCAAGGCGTAATACGGGACGCTCCAGCTGTCCCTGAAATGCAAATGCCGATGCGGATACGGATGCTGGTGAAGCGTCGAAAACAACCCGACGCGAGCACCGGCAGACAAACCCGTCACGTCGCAAACAGAGCGTCTGCACGCTGGATTTATCGTTTCAGCAAAGGTGTCTGGGGGGATGCTATTAATTTTGCGAAAACTTGTACAACTTTATATTTTTGTATAATCGTTGAACTTTTCGAGCGGTGTGATGACGCATTGCCATCATGATTTGTGGCACATCGCTATTGGCGTAAAACGGGGCTGAAAATGCGGATTCAGGCGCTCGCCCCTCTGCGGCGAGCAGTGGCTGCACGCCACAGAGGAGCGAGGGGTTTACGGCTTGATTTCGACCATCCACTCCGAGCCGCCACCTTGCCGTCGATATTCCAAAGATTGTTTCGGGGCGTCGGTCGCTCAGGCTTGATACGCTCGCCCCCATTGAGACAGGAAGTCGAACATGGAAAAACCAGCCTCCTCTGACACCGCCCCCGCCACACGAAGCTGGGCATCAGCGACTGAAAAACAGCGCTCCGATGTCTATTGGTCGTTATCCGACGCGTTTGTCGACAATGAGGTTGATTACGAATTCATCGCGCGCCAGACCGAGGATTACGATCCGAAAGAGATCAAGCGAATCCTCTATGAAGAAGTGGCACCGGTGTGTCATACGAATCTCGAGACCGTGATCCCGATGATCTGGTCTGCATTCAACCTAGAGCAATTGAAGGCTGACATCGCAGAAACATTGAAAGCGCGAGAACGAAGCCGCTTCAGACGTCAGCTAGACAAACTGCTGATTCGTTGGCTTGAGTTTCGATACAAATACATATGGAAAGAGATTTCCAAACATTACCGAAAATGAGCGCCGCCGTGATCGTTAACCCGGTTATCCGCGAGCAGAGCAATGTGATCCTCTTCGATCAAAACACGTTACCAGTCCCACCGTGGCGACAGTCAAGCCGCTCGCCACGGTGGGACAGGATTTACGCCTTCACCTCAACTTTATCCAACGCCTGATTCACCGCCAACTCCCCCAACATCACCACCTGCGCAATGCCTAACGCGGTTTTGCGATGCGATGGGTCGAGTGCGGCGGCGAAGTTGTTAAGCATTTCCGAGGCGGAACTCAGCGTTTCACTGGCATTGGCCAGCAGGGATTCCGAGTCGTACTTCGGATTGGCGAGGTACATGCGCTCGGGTTCGTTGGTGCTGGCCATGATGTGGCTGGCGGGAAGGAGATAGTGATCGAGGGCGCGCTCGGCGGCTTCGTGAAGTTTTTTGGAGTTGAGGGATTCGTAGGGGGATGCGGGGTCGGTTTCTGGCGGATTCGGTGTTGGTTTGAACATGGTGTAACTCCTGACGGATGAACGAAAAGGAGCCATCACTCTCGCTACCAAACGAAGGGTGGAGGCCATACGCAGGTTGGTAGACCGGTCGTCAGGAACCCCGGCGCATCCGAAGACGCCCCGCGCATGACCACCATAAAACGAAGACGAAAAACGCCCTCGCAAGACAGTAGTCTTGTGCTTCTGACGGAGACGGGCTACCAAACCCGATCACTGGATTTCAGTGACGTAGGGACGATAGAACCTGCGGGCTAGAGGCACAAGCCGGGGGATTCTGTCTTAGGTGTAGGGGGAGGCGCAAGGGAGTGTAGGCTTAGGACTGCAGTAACAGGTTTCTTTTAAACGAATGTGCTTTTTTCTGTTTGGAATGGCTCCTTGAGCACACCTATCAGTCCAAATAATGTCACCTTATGGACATCATACTAGCACTTCGATATTGTCTGTTTTTTCATGGATTTAAAGGACAGGGAATGAAGCGAAAATTACAGATTTTTATTTCTAGCACATACACGGATTTAATTGATGAACGACAAGCTGCTGTAAGTGCGATTCTGAAATCTGGCCATATTCCTGCAGGCATGGAACTTTTTACTGCTGGAGACCGATCTCAAATGGAGACAATTAACGACTGGATAGATCAATCAGATGTATACATGTTGATCTTAGGGGGCAGGTATGGCTCTATTGAAAGCTCAACCAACTTGAGTTACACCGAACTTGAATTTGATTATGCAGCGGCGCAAAACAAACCAATGTTTTCAGTCATAATAAAAGAAGATGCTTTAGAGAAAAAAGCGCGAGACCACGGAACGCACCATCTTGAAAAAGACAACCCAAAAGAACTGAAAGCATTTCGCGATAAAGCACTCGGTAGAATATCTTCTTTTTTTGACGACCTCAAAGACATTAAGCTTTGCGTGTATGAAAGCTTGTCTGACTACGCAGGAAGGCCGGAACTAACGGGCTGGGTATCAGGAAGCGAGATTGTTGACACGAAACCTTTATTCGAGGAAATAAAGAAACTTTCCGATGAAAACTCTCAACTAAAAGAAATCATTAAAACTTTAGAAAGCCGCCCCTTACCACTACCATCAAAACCGACCGACGGCAATGAAAAGCTCTCAGAGATAGTGGAGTTATTAAAACACATAACTGTAGCCATCCCCCTTTCTATCAGCTCAACTGATAAAGAGGAGGAACATAGCCTTCTAGATATTTTCTATACTTACAGAAGCAGGATAATCCAGGGCGTAACTAACTCAGCAGGCACGGGAAATGTTAGCAGCAGATTCCTGTACTTTAATATCTGCCCAAAACTGCAAATACACGGCTTAACCGAAAATGAAAAAGTTCCTGGCGTCCAATATCGAAGATACTCCGCAACAAAACTTGGCCTACAAATACTTGCACACATAGAAAAAGAACAAATAGCTTTGAAAAAGAAAGAAGCAGCAGATTAATATTTGTCAACCCCTCATAAAAATCACAATCTCGATAAAAATAGACGACAAAATGGCCGAATTCATTTACTAGCAAGCCTCCACATCTCTAAATAGATTCGCTACCCTTTCCCGGTTGGATTGAGAACTTTCCCGAAGGGCACAAGAAGCATTATTGAGCTGTGAAAATATTGACCAATTTTAATAAACCCGTTCTCTTTACCCTACGTGAAGACATAGGACTTGATAGTCCCACCACTTAAGGAACAATGATGAAAATCACACTAATTGAAAATGGACTTGACTCACTGAGAAAAGGCTACGACCACTTATCGATCTACATGCAGCTTAAAGTTGATAACTCTGAAGAGCCTGTAAGATTTTCAGCACTTAAAGACTCCGTTCTCTCGGTACAGCATGGCATAGAAATCCTATTCAAATATTGTTTAGCAAAAGAGCACGAGCTTTTGCTCTACTCAGACATTTCCCCAAAGCTTAAATCAGCATTTAAACGACGAAGAAATGGTGAAATAGAGGAACTTTATGAAGCCGACGGAGTGCACACCGTAACATTCAAGGAGTCCATCGAGAGACTTCGGGATGTGTGCGGCCTTCCTATCGACAAAACGTTTCAAGATAGATTACTGCAGGTCGAAGGTTGGCGAAACAGAATCACTCACAGCGGAGTTCTTCTGCAAGAGGCTACTGTTTCCAAAGGCTTGATAGACTTGAGAGAGAATTTAGATTCGTTCTTAGGTGCGGCCATTGGCCCTCAGTACTTAGAGGGACAGGGAAAAACAGAGTTGGACGTGGCCTACCGCACGACGATTGCTGTGTATGGCAAACTCGAAAACAAAACCAAAGAGCTAACTGTTGAGCGATTGATACAAGTTCTAAAAAACAATCAGATCAAAGGTGTCAAAGCGTCGGATGCTTTTGTTATCCGGGACCCGAATACCGCACTTGCGGTCTTACAACAGATGCATGGTGATGGAATAAATTATGGCTGCGACCTAGTCAACCTTCATTGCTCCGGCAGCGCTTTAGTCGCTGAAATTTCTCCCGAAGGAATAATGGCTATATTTACCGAGGACAATGAAACCATATATGAACTGTGCTTTGATGCCATTGTTATTTACGTTCCAAAAATCAACAACAATCAGTCTCCACTCGTGTTCATTTTTTCTAAAAAAATTGCACCCGAAGGTAACGATCCATCGCTAGAAGAGGGCGAAAACTACAGGCTTCAAAATGGTCTTTCAATCATTGAGGATGGCAGGGACCTGTGGGAAAAAGAAGACTATAGACAATCAAATGAGGACTGGGACTCTGAATCCCCTGTTCTGCCCCCGCATGTACCGATCGTACGTTTTCTTTCTGCAGGTGCTGCTTGCTTTATGAATGTCCAAGGGTTGGAGTACGCCTCGGCCGATCGAATACTAAAGGCGACGGATATTGGGGGGCCGGACGCTCTGTGCCAAGCCTTTAAAGATATGCTGAGTCAATCTAACCCTAAAGGATGAACGCTCCAGCTTCGCAGTCAGTAATGCCGTTTTCAAAAAGTTGAAAGGTGACTGCCCCACTTGAGTGATGAACGTCTGTAGAAACTCTACGAGTTCAACTCGTGGGGCTGATAAAGAAGGTCGCACAGCGACTGCAACATGTTCAACTTCTCAGCTCCACCAATGTTTACGGAAAAAAGGGGAAGGATTTATTTACATTCCATCCCCTCTTTACCATGTGAATGAACTCCACCATCGGATTGACTTGCCGAGGCCCTGCCCAACCTCAATCCTGATAAACCCCCACCTCCCAGCCCCACCCAACCCAGAACCGCCAATGTCCCCTATCACCGCCACATCCGCCCCACTCTCCCGCCGTTTCTCCGTCGCCCCGATGATGGATTGGACCGACCGCCATTGCCGTTTCTTCCTACGCCTCCTGTCGAAGAACGCCCTGCTCTACACCGAAATGGTCACCACCGGCGCTCTCCTAAACGGCGATCACGAGCGCTTCCTCCGTCACAACGAAGCCGAGCACCCTCTCGCGTTGCAGTTGGGCGGTAGTGTTCCGTTGGATCTGGCCGCCTGCGCCCGCATGGCCCAGGAGCACGGTTACGACGAGGTGAACCTGAACGTCGGCTGCCCAAGCGATCGTGTGCAGAACAACATGATCGGCGCGTGCCTGATGGGTCACCCGCAGTTAGTGGCGGATTGTGTGAAGGCGATGCGTGATGCGGTGTCGATTCCGGTAACGGTGAAGCATCGCATCGGGATCAACGGTCGGGACAGTTACGCGGAGCTGTGTGATTTCGTCGGCACCGTCCGTGATGCCGGGTGCACCAGCTTCACCGTGCATGCGCGGATTGCGATTCTGGAGGGGTTGTCGCCGAAGGAGAATCGTGACATTCCGCCGTTGCGCTATGACGTGGCAGCGCAGCTGAAGGCGGATTTTCCGGCGTTGGAGATTGTGCTGAATGGCGGGATCAAGACGATGGAGGCCTGCCATGAGCATTTGCAGACGTTCGACGGTGTGATGTTGGGGCGTGAGGCTTATCACAATCCGTATTTGCTGGCGGAGGTGGATCAGCAGTTGTTTGGCAGTTCAGCGCCGGTGATCAGCCGGGCTGAGGCGTTGGCGCAGTTGCGGCCTTATATAGCCGAGCATTTGCAGGCCGGTGGGGCGATGCATCACATCACGCGGCATGTGCTGGGCCTGGGCACGGGGTTCCCGGGGGCGCGGAAATTCCGTCAGTTGTTGTCGGTGGATATTCACAAGGCCAAGGATCCGCTGGCGTTGCTGGATCAGGCGGCTGAGTTGCTTGAAGGTCGTTGATTTGATGGTTTGAGTGCGCGGGCGACGAATGAGCGTTGCCCGCTGTTTTGTTGTACTGACAGGATGTCTTTTGTTTATGCCCGCGTTCAATTTCTCTGGTTTCCAGCGTTTCACCCTCCTCTCCTTGTTAAGTGTCACCTCGAACGTTTATGCGCACTGCGACGGTCTCTGCATCGGGAGCACCGATACACCGTGGGAGGCCACGCAGTTGTCCGGCTTCACTCTGTTGTCTCTAGTCCTCGCGCCTTTTTCGGCTAGCCAGGAAACGACTGACAGTCACAAGCGTGTTTACTCTGCTGCAGAACAGGAAGACGCACGTCTGTACCTCGCCAGCGACGGCATGCTGCAGGCCGCGTATTTCACCTCGGCCTTGCAGCGTTTTCGCCAGGAGTCGTCGGATTCGACGTTAAACGATCTCGCCGTTGCGGCGTTGATCAGCGCTCAGTGATCAGGCGGCCGCTGCGGCGGTCCAGTTGACCCAGCCAAACAGCCACGTTGCCAGAATCAACAAACCAAACGCGATCCGGTACCAGGCGAACGCGGCGTAGCTGTGGTTGGCAATAAACTTGAGCAAACCGCGTACGGCGATCATCGCGAAGATGAACGCGGTGACGAAGCCGAGGGCGAAGACTGGCAGGTCGTTGGGCTGGAACAGGTCGCGGTATTTGTAGCCGGAGTACACGGCGGCGCCGACCATGGTCGGCATGGCGAGGAAGAACGAGAACTCGGTGGCGGCTTTGCGCGACAGGCCGAACAGTAAGCCGCCGATGATGGTCGAGCCGGAGCGTGAGGTGCCGGGAATCATCGCCAGGCATTGTACGAAACCGACTTTCAGTGCGTGAGACCAGCGCATGTCGTCGACGTGTTCGACGCTGATCACATGGCTGCGCTGTTCGGCCCACAGCATGATGATACCGCCAACGACCAGTGCCACGGCGACGGTGATCGGGTTGAACAGGTATTCGTGGATTGCATCGGCGAATAACACGCCCAAGACCACGGCGGGTAGAAAGGCAATCAGCACGTTGAGGGTGAAGCGTTGGGCATTACGTTGGGTGGGCAGGCCTTTGACGATTTCGAAGATCTTGGGTCGGAACTCCCAGACAACGGCAAGAATGGCCCCCAGTTGAATAATGATGTTGAACGCCATGGCGCGTTCGCCGCCGAACTCCAGCAAGTCGGCAACGATGATCTGGTGGCCTGTACTCGAGATCGGCAGGAACTCGGTCAGGCCTTCTACGGCACCTAATATCAACACCTGGAAAAGGGTCCAGAAATCCATTAATCCTCCGTCGGCGCGCTCTTGGCGAGCGACCGGTTTTATAACACTCAGGGGTTGAGTATCTGAAGTTACACAATTGAAGATCAAAAGATCGTTCGATCGCGGCCCGAACCTCGGCAGCGCCTACGCCAACGCATTTCAAAGGTAGGAGCGGCCGAAGATTCGGGCCGCGATCGGATGATCTTTGCGCTGGCAGAATATGACTTATCAAAAGACACACTCAAGCCATGTTAGTAATCGTCGGCCGACGAACTAATCGAAAAATATTTAGGCGTTTAGTACAAAAAAAATTTGCTCTGCCGATAAATTGTGATCAGAATCACATTATTCAGGGATGGCCATACAGTGGCCAAAGGACACAAACTACGCTATCGCAATCACCTCAAAATAGTGGCACCATTGCATATCGCCACCATCTAAGCACTAGTTCACCATCCCGAGAAAATCAACTAAAAGCTTGAAAAGCTTAATTATTGTTAGAAAACTCGGGAGCCACGTCTAAAAATCGCGTGAATGTTACCAATTGTCAGTCACAGATGAGAACCGGTGCTTTAACATCCCGATGTCAGCACCTAATTCGAGTCAATGCATGATGCTCTCAGGGAACTTGGCGACTAGTAGTCCGCGCCCGACAAACGACGAACCCGGTGTTCTCACTCTGGGTCGAACCCGTGGCGTGGCTGAACATTTTAAAGCACTGGTCGCCCGGCACGTGCGCCCTGATATGGCACTGGATGCCAACGCCTACACTAGTTCATATAAGCAGTATGAACATCTCGGTTCCTATCGCGCCATCTTCCTTGTTATCGACAGCCCACAGGCGCTGGAAGACAATCTTGCGCTGGTGGAAAACCTGCGTAGCGATAACTTGAAACCGATCATTTGCGCGGTCATTACCGGGCGCGGCGCTTTCAACAAGATCAAGTATTATCTGGCTGGCGCGGACTTTTGTATCAAGCTCAATACCCTTTCCGATGATAGCGCCGAGCTGCTTGGCGAATTCTTCAACAGTGAAGAATGGCAACGCGATATTGACCTGACGCTTGACCCGACACGTATCTGCCTGTTGAGCACCAGCAAGAAACTCGACATCTCGTTTGCCGAGATGAAGATCCTGGAAGCCTTTGCGCAAACCAGTAATCACATTCTGAGCCATGATGAAATCGCCAATATCATGGGCCTCAACAGCAATTTCTACGACCCTCGCGCACTGGAGAAATCCATAAGCCGCTTGCGTGGAAAAATCAAGGACATGTATGGTACAAACGCGATTCAGAGCATCCGCGGCTACGGCTATCGCCTGACGCGGGGTCTGATATCGACTGCCTGAGTCTCGGGCAGTCAATCTCTTTTGCATACGTACGAAGGATCGTCTAATGCAACCATATAGCTCCAGTTCTGCTTTACGCCCATTAAATAACAAGCACTTGAATGAGCGCGTCAACACGTCCCATAACAATAAAACTCCATAACATAGCAGCAGATCGAGTGGAATTTATCGAGGGCCATTATTGGGCCCAGACCCTGCCTTTCGATTACTTCCGAGGAAGTCATTGCTCGCCTGCCGATTTATCTTTTAGCCAATTTTGGTGTGTATTTAGGAGAGAGACATGGAAACTAGTACAACCCTCCCAAGGAAATATTTTGTTGTCGTGACTCACAGTACAACGTCGCAGCGCGAACTGGAGAGCATCTTGTCCAGTGAGCGTTTCAACTCGTTCGGCACGTCTCAGGCACAAATGTTTGTTGAAGGTGTTGCTTCGCCCTCTTCCGCCCCAATGGTGATGGAGTTCACATATCCAAGCATCAGTCGTAAAAACGTCGCTCGCAGTATCGAGCATGATACCCAGCGCATATTAGCCACGCTTGAATCGGAATGGCTGGCCGCACAAGCGGCGAATCCTTTTCACAGTGCTACGGTCATAAACGCTGAAAGCGGCAACATGCCGCCGGCTTCCGAAGGCGCCACGCCTTGCAACGAAACCTGGCAACTCGACAATGATCAGGGTGCATTGATCAAAGAAGGCGTCGAGATCAGCCTGACCGGCCTGGAAACAGCATTGGTCAGGAAAATGCTCAACCATGAAGAGCGTGTGGTCAGCCGTGAAGAACTGATCCTCAGCATCGGTCGAGAGCCGGAGCAATACCGCGGCCTGGAAATGTGCCTGAGTCGTTTGCAAGACAAGTTCAAAAGCGCCAGTAACGGCGAACGATTGTTTCGTGCCGTACGAAATCGCGGTTATTGCCTGATCCAGGAAATCGTCGCGTAAACGCTACTGACCGCCGCGATCAACACCAACAGAAAACAGTGCGACAACAAAAACAACAAGAGCACTCTGTTTGGTTACACCTCCCCTGGTTAATTTCGACATTCCCTGCCGCCACCCCTCAAACAGTAACAAATGCAACATCATTTATTCACCCCCTGCTCTGCGACCTTTTCTAACACCCCTCTATTTAATTATTAAAAGTTGGCACTGTGCCATCTTGTTAGAACTCGTCAGACACCATTCCCGGCAATAACTTAGTCTATTGACTGACGACAGTTCGGCATATCGACGTTGTTACCTCAGGACACTCGCTACAACAAAAACAATAAGTCTGCATAACAACTCGGTTTTCAACTGTTGAAACCTGAATGGACGTCTTTTGGGGATATCGTATGGATCTTTCTCTTAGTATCAATCGAAGCACGGGCCTCAAGGGACTGACCTTTTGGGGCCAATGGGCGCTGGCACAAGGCTTTGTCGTGACGCTGCTGTTCATCCTCGCGGAACAGCACACCGGGACGGTCGCGTTCTACTACCGAATGTGCGCCACCCTGGCGGTACTGGCGTCGGTGCCGGCTTACACGTTCAGCGGTGTTTATCGCAAACGCGATAACTACCTGAGCGGGTTGGGACGGCTGTTCATGGGGTGGTCGATGACCATGGCAGCGTTGGCGTGTATCGCGTTTGTCTGCCAGGCCGATGAGCTGTTTTCACGGCAGGTGATTCTGAGCTGGGCGGTGTACGGTTTCCTCGGTCAGGCGTTGCTGTATGCGCCATTGCATGCGTTTTCGAAGTTCTATCAGCGCACCCGCAAGAGCGAGCACAAAACCCTGATCGTCGGTACCGGCGAGCTGGCGCTGGGGCTGGCGAAGAAACTCAGCCAACTGGAAAACCTGCCATTGGTTGGCCTGGTCAGCAACGGTGACGTGCCTGCACTGGATGCCGATGCACCGCGCGTCGTCGGTGCCCAGGAGGAGTTGCTGGAGCTGATCGAAGCCCATGACATCCGCCGTTTGTACATCACCCTGCCGCTGTGCGAGGCCGCGAAAATCGAAGCGATGTATGTCGATTTGCTGGGGGCCAACGTCGATGTGGTCTGGGTGCCGGACTTGAACAGTCTGACCCTGCTCAATCACTCGGTGAAAGTCGTGGACGGTCTGCCGGCGATCTATCTGAACGAAAGCCCGCTGACCAGTCGCCCGACCGCTGCGTTGAGCAAAAGCCTGGTGGAAAAAGCCGTGGCCTTGCTGGCGATCATCGCGCTGAGCCCGATCCTGCTGATCATTGCTCTGGCGGTGAAGATCAACTCGCCCGGCCCGGTGTTTTTCAAACAGGATCGGCATGGCTGGAATGGCAAGGTGATCAAGGTCTGGAAATTCCGCTCGATGCGTGTCCACGATGACCGTGACGTGAAGCAGGCCAGCCGTAACGACTCGCGTATTACCGCGGTCGGGCGCTTTATCCGCCGCACGTCGCTGGATGAATTGCCGCAGCTGTTCAACGTGTTGCAGGGGCATATGGCCTTGGTTGGTCCGCGTCCGCATGCGGTTGCGCACAACCACTTCTACTCGGGGAAAATCCTCGCCTACATGGCGCGTCACCGGATTAAACCGGGGATCACCGGGCTGGCGCAGATCAGCGGTTGCCGCGGTGAAACGGACACCCTCGACAAGATGCAGAAGCGCGTGGAGATTGACCTGCAGTACATCAATAGCTGGTCGTTGTGGCTGGACCTGAAGATCCTGGTGAAGACACCGTTTACGTTGTTGTCGAAGGATATTTACTGAGATTGGGTGCGACGCACTGCAAGGGGACGAAAGTCCCCTTTTTTGTGCCCGGGATTTGGGAGTGGAGCTGGATTGCGGGTAAATGCAAATCCCTGTGGGAGCTGGCTTGCCAGCGATAGCGGTGGGTCAGGCAACATCCATGTTGCAAGTGCCGGCCTCATCGCTGGCAAGCCAGCTCCCACAGGGGACTTGTGCTTGGCTCAGGCCTTACGGCTAGACAAATAACCTAGGGAAGCTGTGCTTGTCTCAGGCCTTATGGCTAGACACATAACTGTGGGAGCTGGCTTGCCAGCGATATCGGTGGCTCAGGCAACATCAATGTTGCAAGTGCCGGCCTCATCGCTGGCAAGCCAGCTCCCACAGGGGATTTGTGCTTGGCTCAGGCCTTACGGCTAGACAAATAACCTGGAGAAGCTGTGCTTGTCTCAGGCCTTATGGCTAGACACATAACTGTGGGAGCTGGCTTGCCAGCGATGGCGGCGGGTCAGGCAACATCAATGTTGCAAGTGCCGGCCTCATCGCTGGCAAGCCAGCTCCCACAGGGGATTTGTGCTTGGCTCAGGCCTTACGGCTAGACAAATAACCTGGGGAAGCTGTGCTTGTCTCAGGCCTTATGGCTAGACACATAACCTGTGGGAGCTGTGCTTGGCTCAGGCCTTATGGCTAGACACATAACTGTGGGAGCTGGCTTGCCAGCGATGGCGGTAGGTCAGGCAACATCCATGTTGCAAGTGCCGGCCTCATCGCTGGCAAGCCAGCTCCCACAGGGGACTTGTGCTTGGCTCAGGCCTTACGGCTAGACAAATAACCTAGGGAAGCTGTGCTTGTCTCAGGCCTTATGGCTAGACACATAACTGTGGGAGCTGGCTTGCCAGCGATATCGGTGGCTCAGGCAACATCAATGTTGCAAGTGCCGGCCTCATCGCTGGCAAGCCAGCTCCCACAGGGGATTTGTGCTTGGCTCAGGCCTTACGGCTAGACAAATAACCTGGAGAAGCTGTGCTTGTCTCAGGCCTTATGGCTAGACACATAACTGTGGGAGCTGGCTTGCCAGCGATGGCGGCGGGTCAGGCAACATCAATGTTGCAGGTGCCGGCCTCATCGCTGGCAAGCCAGCTCCCACAGGGATTCGGGAATGATTCGGGATTTGGGGTGCGACAGATAACCAATGTGGGAGCGAGCTTGCTCGCGAAAGCGTTGGTTCAGGCAACTAGGATGCTGACTGGGCTGACGCCTTCGCGAGCAAGCTCGCTCCCACAGGTTTTCGGGTGTTTCGAAGATCCGCGCTTACTCGGTGATCTTCTCGAAATTCCGATAAAACATGTCCCCTTCCCGGCTATCGGTCATGGAGTGCAGTTGGTAGCCGCGATTGAGCCGCGCGCCGCCGTCACGGGTCAGCGGTGCCCATACCAGGTTGGCGCGGCGCATGGTCGACATGCTCATCATTTCGTCGAACGGAATCGACAGGTAGATACCCTTGTCGAAACTACCCTCGCCATACTCGGCACTACCAGCGGTGGTGATCGTCGCCCACGCACCAAAGCGCACACCGTTGAAAAACTCTCGCGAGATATCCAGCGTGCCGCCCCAGTCCCCAGCCAGATAACGCCCGACGCTCACCGCCGCCAGCGTATCGAACGGCAAATCGGTATACGCCGTGACATGCCCGGTCACCACCGAGTAATCACGCAGGGCAAAACCTTGATCGAAATCGCGTTGGCGCACCCAGTTCAGATCCGCGCCCACCGACCAGCGCTCACCGGTCGGACGGAACAGCACTTCCCCGCCGACCCCGGCGAACATCGACTCCAGATACCCACCGTAAACCATGCCATACAGGTCTTTATCCAACTGCTCGGCATGGCTGACCTGGAACAACGGCATGGTCGTGTTGGACGTGGTCAGGTACTGACGCAAATCCGTACGCACACGCGGCAAACCACTCGGCGCGTCATAGGTGAATTTGTCGAAGTTGTTGGCCAGGTTGGCACTGAGCAAACCGCTCCACCAGGTATTGCGATTGAAGCGGTACTCAGCGTCAGCATCGGCACTCAACTGATAGAGCAAGCCATCCGGGCCGCCGACGTTCTGCTTGAAGCCCAGCCCCACGCCATAGCTGAAGTGCTGCGGCGCTTCGGTGTAGAGGGTTTTCTCGTTGTGCGGCATGGCCGGGTTGATCTCGGTGGTGCGGTGCAGCGACTCCAGTGGCTCTTCGTTGTTGATCACTTCGCGAAAGGTCTGACGCGGCACGCTGGTTTCTTCCAGCGGCAGGTCGTAGCGTTTGTTGACCACGGTGAACCAGTTGATGTCGTCGTTGACGCTGTTATCGAGAACCCGGCTCGCACGCCCCACCGCTTTGGACGAGTGGAAGTAGCGCTGCTGTTCGCCATACACGATCAGCTCGGAATCACGCTGCGCGATACGCTCGACTTTATAGCCGGCATTCTGCTGCAGGCGCTGCGAGACGTTGGCCCAGTCGACCTGATCCGGTGCCGTGGTCGGCGCCTTCGCCGGCAGCGGCTCAGGAGTCGGATCGTAGGTCTTGGCTGGCGCCTTGCGGCTGACGAAGTTGGTGTGGAAAGTCACGCCGAACATCGCCGTATTACCGCGCTCCCACGCCGCGCTGACATCAACCGAATCGGTGACCTTGAACACCGCGCCGAGGTTGATCGGCGAGTCCTGCTTGATCTCATTGTCCTTCGGCTCGTGCTTGTAGTCGTTGCCTTCAAATTCGAGTTTCAGGCTGAGACGATCCCACGGCGTCTGATAGCTCACGCCGCCGAAGAACGACGGCCGGCCGCGAAAGTACGAACCCGAGTTAACGTCACCGGTGCCTTCGAGGGCCGGACGGGTATCGAAGCGATCACTGACGTAGCCCAACGGGTTGTCCATGTCGCCGCGATTACCGAGGTATCCCCAGGCAATCCCGGCGCTGAAATCGAAATTGTCGTAGCGCTTGTTGGCGACGAAAAATTCACTGGAAAACAAACCGGTACCGCCGATGTCTCGGAAGCCCAGCGCCACGTCGGGCAGCCAGTGACTCTCCTGCCACAGCCGGACTTTGACGTCGACCGCCTTGTCCTTATAGCTTTGACTACCGCTCAGGGCCTCCGAGCCGTACGGCCGGTTGGTGATCGCGGTGTAGCGGAAAGAGCCCTCGAGCCAGTCCAGCGGCTGCAGCGAAACGCTGTAGCGGCTGTACGGTTCGGTGCGGTTGGCGTTGACGCTCAACTCGCCGGCCGGGGCCATGCGCGCGGTCGGCGTCTGCAACAGACCGGTGCCGCCGAAGTCGTTCTGAGTAATGCGCGGTTCGGCATGCACCAGACCACAAGGCAATAACAAAACAGCTGCAAAACATAACTTCAACGAACCACCTCGGCCAACTGCGTGGCAATGAACTCGGCCAACTGCTGATTCAGTTCAGGAAGAGGCGGATCCAGATCATCATTTTTCACCGGCACCAGAATCTTGCTGCCGGCCACCGGGAATTGCCCGGACTCGCGATTCCAGTGCGCGATGCCGACACGCCGCGACACGCCATTGGGCTGGATCAGCCACAGGTAATCGGCTTCGGCATCGTCGAGAATCGCGCAGCCTTGCAGGTATTCACGCGCCTCCTGCAACGGCTGATACGGCAAGTGGCACGGCTCGGCGACTGCGCCCAGCACTTGCACTTCATCGACACGTTTCGGATAAACCAGACGATCGCCGTCATCGAGACGAATGTTGCGCGCGAAACCAACCTCCAGCGCCACCGGATCGAGGTCGGCAATCTGCCGGCCCGTTACCGGCATCTGCCGCACGTCTTCGGCCAGACGCCGGGCTAGCGCCACACGACTCGGTCGATCAAACAACGTCGCCATGCGCTGCAGCACGTCGAGGTCAAACAGCACGCCAACCTTCAGCCGTGTCTGCTCCTCAATCAACGACTGCCGCAGCAACCCGCCCGCCAGCCAATAGCCTTCGGCATTCGGCACCGCTTCACCGATCACATCGAGCAAGCGCCCGCCCGGTGGCAACTCGACCGGTCCGGGATTGGCGACATCGCCCGTCACCGTGACGGCCGCCTGACTCACACTGGCGACCAGCATCAGGCCGGCCGATAACAATTTCAGGCGCATCACGGCAGGTGCCTGCGATCAGGGGTCAGTTGCACAACCTTGACGCGCAACTGCGAGGTCAGTTGCTGCTCGCTCTGCAAGATGAAACCGTCACGCGGGTCGACCCAGTAACGATTGGTCGCGCGCAGGCCGATGGCCGGGGCGTCAATCTGCTCATCGACACGCAGCACGGTGTATTCCTTGTCGAGAATCTGCAGGGTTTGTTCGGATCGGCGCGAGAAGCGGCTGTTGACGATCACCCCGACTTCCTGGCCCTCGTAGAGGTCGATCCAGCGCCGTGTGGTGAAACCGTCGGCGACGTGATGCAGGCCTTGTTTGAACGGCGAGTCATCGGCCAGCCGCGTGCCATCGAGATCGCCTTCCAGGCCCAGGCCAATGCTGCGCACGGCGAGGCCATTGCGCAGCAGCAGCACCTGTTTGCCCGAGGCGACCCAGAACTGCAGGTCTTCGCGCTCGCGCACCAGCGCCAGCACCCCGGAGCCGGACGGCGTGGTCAGTTTCAGCTGCGGGTAGTTGACCGCGGCCACTTCGGCCGCTGACACGTCGACTTCATCCGGGCCAACAACCGCCGCTTTAAGGTTATTCAACGAAGCGCTCATCAGCGGGTTACAGCCACACAGCAACGAGGTCGCCATCAGGCACAGGCCAACGTTCAAAATGTTCAAAGTCGGCGACCTTATTTGCTGTTGTTACTGTATTCGCTCCAGTTCTTCGCAGCGGAAGCGCCAGTGCCGACAATCGATGCCGACGGCACCAACTGGCTGATCAGACGGTTCCAGCGAGTCACGTTGGCCGGCCCGACATACACCACGTCCTGGGGACGCACTTCGAAGTGCGAAGCGAGCGCCATGGCGGTCGGCGATTCGGCTTCGAGCTGATAGATCTTCGCCGGCTCGACATCGAGGTTTTCCACGCCGCGAATGACATACACCGCATTGCCGTTGGAGGTGGTCTGGCTCAAGCCGCCGACCGAACCGAGGACATCGGTGAGGTTCATGGTCGCGGTCTTGAAGCTCAGCGCGCGCGGCTGATTGACTTCACCCATGACGTAGATGCGCTTGTTGTCGTTATACGGCAGGTACAACTGGTCGCCGCCCTTGAGGTAGACGTTCTGCAACTGCGAATCCTGCTGATTGAGCGAGTCGAGGTTGAGCGGATAGGTGCGCCCGTTGCGCGTCAGCAACAGCCCGGACAAGTCGGCATTGTTGGTGTCGATGCCGGCCGAACCGAGGGCTTCGACCACACTCAGCGGATTGGTGGAAATCGCTTGCGGGCCGGCCTTGGCCACCGCGCCGGTGACCACGACTTTCTGGCTGGCGAAACGCAACACCGCCACGTCCACTTGTGGCTCGGCGATAAACGCCGACAAGCGTTGTTCGATGTCCGAACGTAGTTGCTGGATGGTCCGGCCGGCGGCCTGGACTTCCTTGATAAACGGGTAGTAGAGCGTGCCGTCGGAGCGCACCAGTCGGCCGTTGGCGTCGATCTGTTGTTGCGCGCCGGACGGGGCCGTCAGCTCCGGGTGATCCCACACCGTGATGTACAGGACATCGTTGTTGCCGATGCGGTACTCGGCGGGCGTCGCCAACAGTTCCGGCGGCAACGACTCACGCTTTTGCGTGGCGCGGTTCATCGAGATCAGCTTGGGCGTGATCGGAATCAGCTCGACCCGGCTGCTTTCGCTGGCACCCTGGCGGGTAATGCCACCGGTGCTCAGATATTGACCGGGGGAAAACATGCAACCTTGCAGAGCGAGACTTGCCAACATTAAAAGATAAACACTACGAGTCATAATGGCACTACGCTATTCAAGGGCGAATCTAAAAACAAAGTCACCCGACTTGCGTCGGGCGACTTTGTACTGCACTAACAAATGTTCCTGTTAGTTATGCGTGCCGGTTGTACCGGTGGTACCTGTGGTACCGGTAGTACCGCCGTTGGCACTGCCACCGCTGTTGGACGCCGCTACAGCACTGGCGACCATTGCAGTACTGGCTGCAGGCGCTTGAGAAGCCGCTACATTGCCACCTACATTGGTCACCGCTGTCAGCGGCGCTTCAGCGGCGGCAGCCCAGTTGCTCAACATCGTCAACAGGGCAACTGCCATTACTTTTTTCATATCAACTCCTTTCTAACATTCGACCTGTTAAAAAACCGGTCTGAGTTAGAGGTGGTAGCGTTCAAGTCCGCAAAAAGCGCGAACAAGATCCGTTGTTCTTTCACAGTCTTACCCAACTGATAAAAGTCGAACGGCAGGTTTATATCTACGGACTTGCAAAAGGCATTTCCAGCGTATTTTCCCGACGATATCTAACACCTGACCGAAACTAACATTCAGTATTAGAACGACATCATTCGAGATAACCGCGAGGATGGTTCGATTGCCAGCGCCAGGTGTCGGTGACCATGTCCTGCAAGTTGCGCGTGGCTTTCCAGCCCAACTCTTTGGCGGCCTTGGAGGCATCGGCCCAACTCTCGGCGATATCCCCGGAACGGCGCGGCATCATGCGATACGGCACCGGTTGCCCGCAGGCCTGTTCGAACGCGTGGAGCACTTGCAGCACGCTGTAGCCATCGCCCGTGCCGAGGTTCCAGGTATGAATGCCGGTGCGTTCGGCGATGGACTGCAAAGCCTTCAAGTGCCCGTCCGCCAAATCGACCACGTGGATGTAGTCACGCACGCCGGTGCCATCCACTGTCGGGTAATCGTTACCGAAGATCGACAACTCCTGAAGGCTGCCGACCGCCACCTGGCTGATATAAGGCACCAAATTATTCGGGATGCCGTTGGGGTCTTCGCCCATGTGCCCGCTGGCGTGGGCGCCGATCGGGTTGAAGTAGCGCAGCAAGGCGATGCTCCAGCGCGGCTCGGCCTGACTCAGGTCACGCAGCACGTTCTCGACGATCAGCTTGGACTGGCCGTAGGGATTGGTCGGGTTGCCGGTGGGGAAATCCTCACGGATCGGCATCTGCTCAGGCTCGCCATACACCGTCGCCGAAGAGCTGAACACTAGGCGAAACACCCCCGCCGCCGCCATCGCCTGGCACAGGTTGATGCTGCCGCTGACGTTGGTCTCGTAGTATTCGAGCGGCTTGCGCACGCTCTCGCCCACGGCCTTGAGCCCGGCGAAATGCAGGACGGCTTCGATGGTGTGCTCGCGGAAAATCCGCTCGAGCAGTGCCCGGTCGCAGACATCGCCGCGGATCATCCAGGCACTCTTGCCGCAAATGCTTTCAACGGCGTGCAACGCGGCTTCGCTGCTGTTGCAAAGGTTATCCAGTACGACAACTTCATAACCTGCTTCAAGCAGCGCAAGTGTGGTGTGCGAGCCGATATAACCGGCACCACCCGTTACCAGAATCTTCATAGCGCGATCCGTCTTTGGATGAGTGACAAGTAGCGTGTCAAGCCTGATTTATTGAAGATGTGTCACAACCCACATAAATAAGGCGACAACAACCGGAAACAAAACTAGTTCAATGACTGGCAATAAATATTTTTGCAGGTCACACTGTATTGCCCGCTACTTATTAGCACTCCCCGCGCACTCATCACTATCAACAGATACCGACTAAAAATAACTAATACCGCACTTACCGACATCTCATAACATTGTCATGTTTTACCGCTACGACTAATTGCCATCAACAACCTGACTCAGGTATTAAAGCAGTCGTTCAACAATATTATTGAAACTTGCACGCCCTGTATGAGTGCGCGCATCTGTTGCCTGTGTTCCATGACTGTCCAGGATACTTTTATGATTCGTAAATGTTTGTTTCCCGCTGCCGGCTATGGCACGCGTTTCTTGCCGGCCACCAAAGCCATGCCGAAAGAGATGTTGCCGATCGTCAACAAGCCGTTGATCGAGTACGCCGTTGAAGAAGCACGGGACGCCGGCCTGCAACACATGGCCATCGTCACCGGCCGGGGCAAGCGTGCGCTGGAAGACCATTTCGACATCAGCTACGAACTCGAACACCAGATCCGCGGCACCGAGAAAGAAAAGTTCCTTGCCGGCACTCGCGAGCTGATCGACACCTGCACCTTCTCCTACACCCGCCAAGTGGAAATGAAAGGCCTCGGCCACGCGATTCTCAGCGGCCGCCCGCTGATCGGCGACGAACCCTTCGCCGTGGTTCTGGCCGATGACTTGTGCCTGAACCTCGAAGGCGACGGCGTGCTCTCGCAGATGATTCAGCTGTACAAGAAATTCCGCTGCTCGATCGTTGCCATCCAGGAAGTACCGGCCGACCAGACCCACAAGTACGGGGTGATCGCCGGCGAGCTGATGTCCGACGGCATCTACCGGGTCAACAACATGGTGGAAAAACCGGCGCCGCAAGACGCCCCGTCGAACCTGGCGATCATCGGCCGCTACATTCTCACGCCGGACATCTTCGACCTGATCGCCGACACCCAGCCGGGCAAGGGCGGTGAGATCCAGATCACTGACGCGCTGATGAAACAGGCGCAGAACGGTTGCGTGCTGGCCTACAAATTCAAAGGTCTGCGCTTTGACTGCGGCGACGCCGAGGGTTATCTGCAGGCGACCAACTTCTGCTACGAAAACGTTTACCTCAAGGGTCGCTGAGACGGCGCCCTTCACCCAACGAGGCCACCATGAACATTGCACAACATTCCGTAGAGATTGAACGCGAGGTGGGTAACCTCGGGGTGATGAGCTGGTTGTCCCGCCATCAGCCGTTGCCTAGCGCCAACGAGTCCTGGCTGGGCACGATTCTGCTGGTGGAGCGGATTGGTGTGTTTCCGGCGTCCGGGGACATTCGCCGGCCGCTGCGCGATCCGTATCCGCTGCTCGCGCATTTGAAAAAGCTGTATGGCGAGCAGGCGCTGGAAATGGATGATCGCGATGGTCTGAAAGTCATTTTCAGCGACTGGCGCTTTCGCGTGCGTATCTGCTGCAACGACCCGGCGATCATCATCAACGTGGAAACCCGTTGTGATACTCGGCTGATGCCGCAGAAGATTGCGGAGTTGCTCGAGCAGGTCGACGCCTTCACGCAGGACGTCTGATGCCTGACCCATTCCCCCTGCAGGAGCTACAGGGGGTTTGTGGTTATTTCGGGAGGGCGTCGCACCGATCCTTGACGCCCATGATCCAGCCATAAAAGTAATCGGCAATCACCTTCCCACCCGTGGCCGGCACCGGATGAATCTTGTCCGGGCCGATCATTGCCGCCGCGTAGCGTTTGACGTCGGGGCCGAACGCACATTGCAGATTGGCGTAACCCAGATGCTGCGCGCGCGCCCAAGGTTCAAGCACCTGTGCATAGGCTGACATCGGATAGGCGCTGGAACGCGTGGTGTCCTGCCGCATGATCAGGTTGATGCTCGCCTTCGGTTGAATCTCGCGCAGCATCCCCACCAGCCCCTGAACGTTCTGCAGATACTGCGCTGGCTTCACGCCGAAACCCTGATCGTTACCGCCGAGCATGATCAAGTAAACATCAGCGGGGATCTTCGACACGGCAGCTTTCCACTGCACCTGCCATTGCGGATCCTGGTGATAGAAATCCGCAGAGGCCGCGCCTGATGCCGCCAGTTTGGAGACTCGCACGCCGTTCTGATCGTTGCTCATCCACAGGCCAAACAACCTCGGTGTGCCCTTCACCACTTCCAGTTTGAAGGACCAGTCTTTCGCTGCCGAGAGACCTGTCAGCGGGACTTCCTGAACGCCCGAACCTTCAAGCGTCAACGGCTGCCAGTCTTGCGCAGGCGTCCAGCGGTAGCGGATCTCGCTGGGTTCGCCGTTGCCCAGGTAAAGCAGTTTCGCCTGAGTGACCGCCGTATCAATGCGCGGCGTCGGACTCGCATCCACCTGCAGCCATGCGCCGGGCCGGCCGGTCACCGTGCGGCTGTCCGGACTCGCTTGTCCCAGGTCTGAAACCTTCCAGTCGCCGGCAAAGTACTTGTCACTGCTGCGGGTGTATTTGAAATGCGTGCCGCCGAGCGCCGCACCGTGGTTGAAACCGACGTAACCCGGCCCGGCAAAACCCACCTCCCCTGCCACGCGCTGCACCAGTTTGTTCAGGTAGAAATCCTGCCCGGCGCTGTAGCTGTCGCCGATCACCGAGACCGACAACACCTTGCCAGCCTTGCCTTCACGCCACTGGGCAAAACGCTCGCGGGCATCGCCTACCTGAACCACCGACGCTGCGACGGGATGCGCATCATCTACTGCCAACATGCAAAATTTCCTTCCGTCTGGAATGGCCCCTTCGCGAGCAAGCTCGCTCCCACAGGGATTGTGGTCATCTACAGGGATGGTATGACTTGCAGATATCCACTGTGGGAGCGAGCTTGCTCGCGAAGCTCTTAGCTGTTTTGCGTCTGCACCACCGGGACGATGGGCGCCGCCGGTTTCTTCTTCGCCACCCGCTCGCCAAGAAACAACACAGAAGTGAAATTGAATCGACTGAAAATCATCGACAACACCACCGGCCCGAGCAAGCCAAAGCTCAAGCCACCGAGCACCAGCAAGCTTTCATCCTTCACCCCCAACCGCCCCAGCACAAACCGCGACGTCGCCGCGAACAGCACATGGAACAGGAAGATCGCATAGGAATAACCACCGAGCCAGGTCAGCGCCTTCGAGCGCACATCGCTCGACAGCAAGGCGATGCACGACAGGCAACCCACGGTCAGACCGATCAGACTGCGACGATCGACAATCAACTCACGATCAATTGCCGCGACGTACAGCAACGTCAGTGAGATCAATACAAACAGCACCGGCCCGATCACCTTGAAGCGCTGCTTCAGCGCGTCGACGTTCTCCTGGCCAATCATCCCCGCCACAAAAAACGGCAACAGGTAGATCGCGCCATTGATACCGAACGCATCGAGCTTGAACGGTGGCAACAGAAACAACAGCGCCGCCAACGCGAACAACCCATACAGCCGTGTCGCCGAGCGCAGCATCCCGCGCCACTCCAGCAACCCGACAAACATGAAAATGATGAACACCGCCTGCAAGAACCAGAAGTGGTTGATCGGCACCCAGAACGACAGCAACGCGTCGACTACCCCGACCTCCTTGTTCACCCCGGGGCCCACCGCCTGCAACACCGAAAACGGCACGCCGACGCAAAACAGCGGCACGATCAAGCGTCGCACCTTCCCGCTGAAGAACGCAGAAAAGTCATTGCCACGGATTTTGTAGATCGAATAGATGTACCCGGAGATGAAGGTGAACAACGGCATGCGCACGTACACCATCGAGTCGGCAATCACCCGGAACGGCGAGCCGATGTCGATTTTCAAACCACCGCCCAGCGGCCCGATGACGTGATAAAGCACCAGCAACAGGCACGCCAGCCCGCGCAGGGTTTCGATCTCCAGGGACTTTTTCTTGCTCGACATAAAGCACCTGCCTCAATTCAGAATGCGTGATTCAACCCGCACCGGTTTGTTCGCGCGCAGCATCAAGCCGAGCCCGACGAACAACACCGGCACCACCATGGAGAAGTGCCGGGCGAAGGAACCGAAGTCCGGCTCGAACAAGCCCTGCACCAGCAGAAACGCCAGCGGAATCGCGATCAGTTCCTTGGGTTTGGTCTGGATCGGTGCGCCCTTGTAATCAGTCGAGGTGATGACCTTGAACAGCAGCAGCGCGGTCATGATCATCAACGCGACGAAGATCACCTGGCCCGGTCCGGACAGCAGAATCAGCTCCACCGGAAACGACAGCCGGAAGAAGATGATCATCGAGTCCAGCGCTTGCGAAACGAAGTCGCTGCCGCTGAGCCACGACACGATCAACGATTTCGAGCCCTCCTCCCCCGCCGTGCGCAATTCGTTGTTGCTCGCGCGAATCGACGACACCGGAAAGCCCAGCGCTATCTGGATCGCCATGGCCACCGCGAGGTAGAACAGGAACAACATCAGGAAAAACGTGGTGCGTGACACGTACTTCTTCATCACACAGACGCCGACCCACGACAGCGAAAACAGAATCCAGTAAGGCCGGATCAGCACGCCGTAGATCACCGCCGAGAGGAAAAAACCGCCGCGATATTTGCGCGTCAACGCGCTGAGCAGAATGCTCAACACCGCCACCGACACAATGATTTCCTTGGTCAGGTTCTCCAGAAAAAACGAACGAACAATGCCCCACAGGCACAAGGTGCCGAAGATCGCCAACGGCATGCGCCGAAACACCACCACCGGAATCGCCGTGAGGAAAAAGTTGCAGAACATGCCGTAGGCCCAGGCGTTGGTCAGGTTGATCCCGGTGGGCCGCAGCAGGAACGCCGAACACTCGTAGGACGAGCGATCCGGCGAGAACGGGTTCCAGAAATTGCAGTTGTCCGCCCTGGCATAGGACGACCACAAGGTCATGGCATCCGGGCCCGGATCGCGGGGAATCAGCAACGGCATGGCCACCGACAGAAACAGCCCGGTGAACAGGATCAAAAACGAAAGCGAGGAATCGAGTTTTTTGCCGCGAAACTCGATGCACGGCAATTTCAGGCCCATGACAGCGCAGCCTTTTTCGCCCCGGTCACGCGGGTCAACACGGCAATCACCGCCAGTTGCACGATGATCGCGAAGACGTTGCCCCACGCCGCGCCGTAAATCGAATAGTGCTTGATCAGCAGGTAGCTGACCGGCACCGACACCAGCACGCAAATGGCCGCGCTGGCCAGCGACACCCGGCTGTTTTTCGAGGCGATCAAACCGCCCCAGACGATGTCGCCAATCGCGCGCAGGGCGAAGGAAACGATCAGCACACCGAGGATTCCGTTATCCGGACGCGGCACGCTGGTGGCGACGTAATCGAGCACCACGTTGAAGAACAGATAAATCGCCACCGCCACCGCCACCGAGACCACCAGCGACCGTGCGACCCATTTGTTGACGAACAGTTGCCGGAGCGTGAACGCCTGCTGATCGGCCTGAAACCGCTTGGCCAGCACCGGGATACCGACCACCGCCACCACCGCATACGACAGCGCTTGCAAGGTGTTGGCCGCCGACCACGCGTACACGTATTTACCGAGGCTGGCATAGGGTTCCAGATCGACGATCAGAAAGCGCTCGGCGTACTGACTCAAGGCGATCAAGCCTGTGCCGAGATAGAACGGCAACCCGGCCCTCCACACAGTAGCGGTGGCCAACGGCCCGGCCACGCGGCCCTTGTGCACGTTCACCACGATCAGGTAACCGGCGACGATAACCAGCACGTTGGCGGCGACCCACAGCCACAACACACTGGCGATCCCCGGCACCCAGCCGAGCATCATCCCGCCCACCGCCAACAGCGCCCACAGACCGGTCTTGATAAAGAACAGCAACGCGCCGGCGGTGGCTTTCTGCGCGGAAAAGACGAAGGAGTTGATTTCGAATGACAGGTGCTCGGTGAGCAGCACCAGCGTCACGCAGAGAATCAGCGCAACCGTCGCATCCACCGTCTGGAACAGTGAGTAAATCAGCACGGTCAGCACCGACAACACCAGTCCCACCGCCAGATACAGCAGCAGGACCCGGTCGACCACCCGCCGCGAACTGCCGCCGACGCTGATCAACCGGTTGATCTCGGAACTGAAACCGACGCTGTAGAACTTCGACGCGATCAACGACGCGGCGACCACCACACCGTAAAAACCCAGCGCCTCATAACCGAGGTAATGAGTGATCGCCAGCACCAGCAAGAACTTCGCGCCTAAGGCTCCGCCGCGAAGCAACAGCCGCAATATCATCGAACGATACCTTTGATGATCTCGTCCATGGCCACGGTTTTTGCCTCGATCTCGCGGCAGGTGTCGGTCAGGCGCTTGCCGAAATCGGCCAGTGCGTTCGGTTTGTAAACCGTGTCGATGATGGTGTCGACGTTGATGTCGCCGCCGTTGATCACCCAGTCCTCGACACCCATGTCCTGATAGGCGCCAAAGCCTTTGCGCTCGTAGCTGATGTGGTACGCCGGCACGCCGGACAGCAGCGATTCAATGGCACCGTGCAGACGCACGGAAATCACCAGGTCCGGCTGATATTTGGCAATCGTCGCCTTCAACGACAACAGGTCTTCGGTGATGCCCAGTTCGCGATAGAACGCACCGTCATCGTTGCCACGCACGGCACTTTGTACGGCGCACACCACTTTGCTTTTGTTCTTCAGGCGCTGCAGCAGCAGCTTCAGGTTGGCCACGTAGGCGACTTTCTTTTCCTTGCTCCACTCCGGCGGCTTGCGCAACACCACGCACACGGTGGCCGGCGACGCGGCGCAGCGGGTGAACTTCGGTTGCGCAAGGATTTTGCTCGCCAGCGACTGCACGGCCAGGTCCGGTGCGCGGTAGACATTTTCGCAGGCGTCAAACATTGCCGAGGAACGATTGTCACGGACAAACACTGCGTCTGCGCTGGCGTAATGTTCGACGATCTTGCGGCTCTCGCCATGGAACGGACCGATGCTTTGCGGCAGGTACACCGACGGCACTTTGCTGAGGATCGCGGTTTCCAGTTGCTTGGCGTGGCCGAGTTTCAGCTTGATGTGTTCGAACGCGCTTTTCGAGCGCATGTAGCCGCCGCCGACGCCAACGATCAGGTCGGTTTTCTTCAACAGATCAGCCAGCCCGGCGTAGGACTGGTTGAGGAACACCGCTTGCTTGACCCGCCCCAGCCCCTTGGCTGCCATCACCGGTGCGTCGAAACGCGGGTGCGGCAAGTAGTTGAAAGACTCCGGATCGGACGCCACGACACTGATCGCCGTGTCGTCGCCAAAGTTGCGCTGCACCAAGGCAATGGCCAGGTCGACGAGCAGACCGTCACCGGAGTTGGACGCACTGTAGCCATGCAAAATCGTTACGTTCATAAGCTGAGTTCTACTTAATAAGTGGGAGCGCAATACAGGTCGTAGGTCTGGCGGATCATCAACGCGGCGCTGAAACGCTCGCGGACAATGCTGCGACCTTCGTTGCCAAGGTCGAGCAAGCGCGGCTTCTGGATTTTCGCCAGCACGTCGGCCAGCGCCTGGTGATCACCGGAGGGAAAGACGTAACCGGACACCTCGTCGGTGACCAGTTCCGGCAGCGAGGTGCAGTTGCTGGCGATCACCGGCAGCCCCATGGCCATGCCTTCCAGCGGCACCATGGCAAAGCCTTCCCAGCGACTCGGGACAATCAGCGCATCGGCCTTCTGGTACAGCGCGTGCACTTCCGTTGGCGTGACCCACGGCAGGTATTCCACGGCGTCCATCGGCGGACACTCGACGGAGTCTTCGTTGACCGCACTGCCGACCACCGTCAGTTTCAAGTCGTTGCGCTGCACCTTGGCAAAGGCCTTGAGCAGTACGTCGAAACCTTTCTGGTAATCGAGTCGGCCGACAAACAGCAGATGGATCGGCTCGGGGCTTTGGGCTTTCGGCGCTTCGTCGCGCTGATGAATGCCGTTGTAGATCAGCTTCATGCGCTTGCGCTCGATGCCGAATCGCGCCGCTTTATCGAGCTCGTACTGGCTGACGCAAATGATCACGTCGGTGACCTTCTGCAGCACTCGCTCGATCCACGCATACACCTTTTGCTTGGTTGGCGAGCTTTCCATCAGGAACGAAAAGGCGTGCGGGCAATAGACGATTTTCGGCTTGCGCCACGGTCGCAACAGTACGCACACGACGCGGCCGATCACCCCGGAAAAAGTGCTGTGCAAATGCACCACGTCGGGTTTTTCCTTGAGCATCACCTGGCTCAGGCGCCAGGCGAAACGCAGCAGCGAGGGCACGTTGCGCCCGCTGCGAGCGAAAGTGCGGATCTGATGCGGCGCGATGCCGTGCAGTTCCTTTTCCTGATCCTGGGGCACCAGGTAAACCAGCTCGTAGCGCGCCGCGTCGCCTTCGGGCGAAACCGAAATGGTGCGGATCACCGTCGCGACGCCACCTTTGATCGTCTCAGCCACGTGCAGTATTTTTTTCACAACTCACCCACTTCAAACATGTAAGGACCATTCAGGATTTGTCGGACGCGTATTCGTAGTTGTAGTAGCCGTAGCCGCCGTTGCCGTAGTAGCTGGCCGCGCGCTTCTCGACGCCGTTGAACACCGCACCTTTCAACTCGATGCCGTTCTGCGCGAAGCGGCGGATGGTCAGTTCGATTTCCTTGGCCGGGTTCACCCCGAAGCGCGTCACGATCAGGCTGATCCCGGCCTCACGACCGACAATCGCCGCATCGGTCACCGCCAGCAGCGGTGGCGTGTCGATGATCACCACGTCATACAGCTCGCTGAGTTGCGCCAGCAGCTCACGGAAGTTGGCATGCATCAGCAGCTCGGACGGGTTGGGCGGCACCTGGCCGCGACTGATGAAGTGCAGGTTCGCGCCTTCGATTTTGTTGATCGCCTGCTCGATGCTGCAGCGCTTGACCAGCAGGTCCGACAAACCGTTGGCGATCGGCGTGTTGAGGGTTTTATGCAGATGGCCCTTGCGCATGTCGGCATCGACCAGCACCACGCGCTGACCGCTCTGCGCCATGACGGCGGCAAGGTTGGAGGAGACGAAGGTCTTGCCGACCTGCGGACTCGGCCCGGAAATCATGATGCGGTTATTGGTCGAGTCCAGCCCGGCAAAGTGCAGGCAGGTGCGCAGACTGCGGATCGACTCGATCGACAGGTCCGTCGGATTGCGCAGGGCCAACAGGTAGGCCGGCTTGTCGACGCCATCGCGGGCGCGCCCCTTTTTGCCGTCCTCTTCCTGCTGCAAGGTGCTGTAGGGAATCGAGGCGTACACCGGCAAGCCGAGTTGCTCGATGGCTTCCGGGCCTTCCAGGCCACGACTCAGGGATTTGCGCAGCAACACCAGCGCCACACCGACGAACGCGCCGAGCAACGTGGCGATCAACACGATCAGCGCCTTCTTCGGTTTGACCGGGCTGCTCAGGTCGACATCCGCCGTGTCCACCAGCCGCACGTTGCCCACCGCACCGGCGCGGACGATGTCCAGTTCCTGGGACTTGTTCAGCAGTTGTGTGTAGATCTGCGACGCCACTTCGACATCGCGGGTCAGGTTGAGCAATTCCTGTTGCGTGGCCGGCAAGTCCTGGACTTTGCCTGCCAGCGACTTCTGCTGCTGAGTCAATTCGCCGATCTGGCTCATCAACGCGCGATAGGCCGGGTGCTGGCTGGTGAACTTGCGATCCATCTCCGCCTGCTGCATTTTCAGCTCGGAGATCCGTGTTTCCAGCGCCACCGACTGGCCCAGTACCGATTGGGTTTCGAGGGAAATGTTCACGGTCTTGCCGTGGGTCTGATAGGCGTTCAGCGCATCGCTGGCCTTGGCCAGATCACGCTTGACCTGGGGCAACTGGCTTTGCAGGAAGGCCAGGCTCTGCGCAGCTTCCGCCGAAGTGCGACGCACGTTCTGATCCACGTACAGCGCGGCAATCTTGTTGAGGATCTTCACCGCTTCAGCGGCATCGGCGCTGGCCAGCGCCAGACGAATGATCCCCGACTCTTTGCCTTGTTCGGAAATATCCAGAGCGTCCTGGTACCCCTGAATGGTCACGATCCGTGGATTGCGCACCACTTCGAAGCGGGTGCCGGGGTTCGCCGCCAACTGGGCGACCAGCACTTCCACGCCGTCCTGGGCAAAGACTTCACCCGTGACGCCCTCCGCCAGCAGGTTGTCGTTGTCGTCGAGCAACTGGAAGTGCTGCTGTTCGCCGGCGATCAGCGTAAGTTTTTTCCCCAGCAGTTCTTTGGGCAGGTTGAGCCGGGTGATCTCCAGACGCTCGCCGCCCCAGGCATAGCTGTTCAGGCCGAAACGCGGCGGCGCCACGCTGGTTTCGGTTTCGCCGCGATAACGCCGGGCGAAAAACCCACCGATCATCGGGAACGTATTGGGCGTGACGTCGATGTCCAGACGCAGGTCATCGACGGTTTTGCCGATCACCGCGCGGGACTTGATGATGCCGATTTCGGTCACCGACGGCGATTGGCCGCCGAGCATACTGTTGAGATCGGAAAAGCCGAGCATGTCGTTCTTTTTCGGCTCCACCTGTACCAGCGCGTTCGCCAGATACACCGGTGTGGCGAGAACCGCATAGGCAACGCCGGCGGCCATGAAGGCACCGGTGAATGCGCCGATCAGCCATTTCTGGTCAATCAGACTGCCGAATATGCCGAGCAGATCAATACTGTCTTGATCGTTGTCACGGGTGCCGATTACTGACGGTAACTGCATAAGTCTGTTCTTACCATTCACTGTTCTGAAGAATATTGATCAATGCCCGAGGCGCTGCGCCCATGAACTAACGGCATCTTCAATCAATGCATGTGCATGAACAAAAGCGGCCTTGCCTTGACGATACGGGTCTTGTATTTCACGCTCGCTCTGCCACTTGCCGAGCAGAAACACTTTGCCTCTGGCGTGAGAGGCAATCTTCAGGACTTGATTTACATGCTGTTTTTCCATGACCAGAATCAGGTCCGATTCATTGACGATATCGGCGGTCAATTGCCGCGCCCTGAAACCCTCGGCGCTGTGGCCGCGGTCTTCCAGGACCAGGCGCGCCGACGCCTCCATGCCTTCGCCAACTCGCGCCGCGAGGCCTGCAGAGGTCACCGAGATGGTTGATGCGGTCAGCGCGTTACGCAACAGAAGTTCTGCAGTCGGACTTCGGCAAATATTGCCAACGCACACAACCAGGATATTTCTGAACAAGGTTTACTTTCCTGTGTAATATCATTCTGCCAACACTCAGAACAAATCTTAATGAACCCACTAGATCATCCTGCACTCAGAAACAGATTCGCCCTGTTAGTACCAGCGTATTAAGTACCACAGCGCCAAAAGTCGCCCAAACGGAATTACCGGACTAAAAATAACTGTGATTTTCAGACTCTGGCTTCCTGACAAAAACTAACATTCGCGCACTTAGTGCGATTGTCAGTTTCGAATCGGTTATCACTGGAAACTTTTCGCCGTTGTCACTTCTCACCCGGAGAACCGACATGAAAACAGCACCTCTGAAACCACTCGGCGCCCTGACCCTGTTGCTGCTGGCAGCAACCGGCCAGAGTCACGCCAATGAACTGTTCCCGGCACTGCCTGCCAATAAAACCATCGGTGTTCAGGTCAAGGTCCAGACCTTCTCCGCCGCCGACGCCGAAAAGGTCAAAAGCACCGGCTTCAGTTTCGTACGCTTTGGCGTGTGGACTGACAGCCTGGGCAGCGCGGCCTATCAAAAGCAGATCAGCGACGCCTTCGCTGTGGCCCGTGCCGCTGGCCTGCCGGTGCTGATGACCTTGCGCGCGACCAAGCCGTTGCCGGCCAATGATCTGACGAACGCCGGCGTCGCGTACGCCAACGCGCTGACCAGCCTGGCAACGACCTACGGTTCGCAACTGGTGGCGATCGAGTTATGGAATGAGCCGGATCTGAACACTTACTGGCCGACCGGGAATTTCGATACGACGTTCGTGCCGTTCATGAGTGCCGCGTGCAAGACGCTGCAGGACAAACCTCAGGCCACCCCGGTAATCGGCTTCGGTTTCGCCCGACCACCCACCGCCGGCTCGGCGTCCACGGTGGCGCTCAATCGTATCGTCAGCGAATACCCGCAATGCCTCAGCGCGATTTCCTATCATCCGTATGGCATGACCGGCACGCAGATCAGCAATGCCCAAGCGTTTATCCAGCAGAACTTCCATCTGCCGGGGGTGATCAGCGAATGGGGTATCTCGGCACTCGCGTCCAACGGGGGTACGGAGGGTCAGGCCAGTAAAATCAGTGCCTTCGTCGCCGATATCAAAACCCGCAACATTGCACTGACGTCGATCTACGAATGGAAAAACAGCGACACCGGCAGCAATGATCGCGAGAAGAATTTCGGTCTTCTGACCGCCGACGGCCAGCCGAAACCCGCGGAAACCGCAGTCAGAACCCAGTTGAGCCAGCATTAGCCCTGACCCTGAGTGCTCAACCGGCGTTAGCTGTCAGTTGCTTTGAACCTGTGACCGGTTTTGGCATCGTATTGATCACTACCGCGCCCCGCCCATCAAGCAACCCGTCTCAGGTTGTTGCCAGCGGGGCCGTCGATACGCCCGGATACCCTTGAGTGACTGTCAGCGCTCGGGTAATGTCGTCAAACCCACAGGACAGAGCACACACATGACTTCCAAGCTGGAACAACTCAAACAGATGACCACCGTGGTTGCCGACACCGGCGACTTCGAAGCGATTGCCCGGGTCAAGCCGGTCGACGCCACCACCAACCCTTCCCTGCTGCTCAAAGCCGCGGCCATTCCGGCTTACGCCGAACTGCTGAACGCCTGCGTCAGCGACTGCAAGGGCGATGTCGGCCTGGCCAGCGACCGTTTCGGCGTCGCGGTGGGCCAGGAAATCCTCAAAGTGATTCCAGGGCGTATTTCCACTGAAGTGGATGCGCGCCTGTCGTTCGACCAGGACGCCGTTCTGAAACGCGCACACCGCCTGATCGAACTGTACGACAAGGCCGGTATCGGCCGTGACCGCGTGCTGATCAAGATCGCCTCGACCTGGGAAGGCATCCGCGCGGCGGAGATCCTCGAGAAGGAAGGCATCCAGACCAACCTGACCCTGCTGTTCTCCTTCGCCCAGGCCGCCGCGTGCGCCGACGCCGGGGTGTTCCTGATCTCGCCGTTCGTGGGCCGCATCTACGACTGGTACAAGAAGGCCAACGGCAACGACTACACCGGCGCCGATGATCCGGGCGTACAGTCGGTGACGCGCATCTACAACTACTACAAGGCCAATGACTACAAGACCGTGGTCATGGGCGCGAGCTTCCGCAACCTCAGCCAGATCGAGCAACTGGCCGGTTGCGACCGCCTGACCATCAGCCCGGACCTGATCGACAAGCTGGCGGCAGACAACGGCAAACTGGAGCGCAAACTCGCCCCTGGCCACGCCGGTGAAGCACGCCTGAGCCTCAATGAAGCGCAGTTCCGCTGGTTGTCGAACGAAGATGCGATGGCGACCGAGAAACTGGCTGAGGGCATTCGTCAGTTTGCCCGTGATCAGGAGAAGCTTGAGGCGCTGTTGCAGGCCAAGCTGTGATCTGAGCTGGTGAAATGCAAAAAGGGCGAACCTGTGAGGGTTCGCCCTTTTTTATTCAGTCCGCCATGGAAAATGTATCGTCTGATCTAACGCCTTCGCGAGCAAGCGCGCTCCCACAAGGGGATTGGTGATCGACGCTGATCCAGTGTGGGAGCGAGCTTGCTCGCGAAGAGGCCGGCCCAGACAACATCACTTCATCAGATCAGTGTCTTTCCAGGGCATTGACCAGGTCATGGAATGCTTCACGATTGGAGTCGTTCAGCCCCATGAGGATCTTGTGCGCTTCCAACACCTTGATCCGCACCACTTCTTCCGACTGATCCTGATCCGGCAAGTCATCCAGGCACTCCGGGCAAGGCACCGGGTGGTTGACGATGTTGAACACCTGCTCGAAGCCCATCGACTGCAACAGACGGGTGATGTCATCGTGGGTGGTGACGACAGTCGGCAACAGGCCGACCTTCTGCCGCGACAGAATCGACAGCTTGGCCAGCAGGCCCAGCGTGGTGCTGTCGATGCTGCGGGTTTCGGTCAAATCGATCACGATCGCGTTGAAATTCAACGCGGTGAAGATTTTCTCAATAGTCGCATCCAACGCCGAACACAGGGTCAGGCGAACTTCACCGACGAACTTCAGGACGAAGGTGCCGTCCTGCTCGGCGAACTGGATTCTACCGGTACTCATTAAAGATTCCTGCTCAACACCAACAGGGCGATATCATCCGGCATCTCCCCTAGCGTGGCCAATCCAAATACTTGCCGCAGACCATCCAGGCTGCCGCCCGCCGACTTCACCCGCTGGGGTAAAGCAGCTTCTTTTTCCTTGAGCGTGGGTTCTGGCAACAGATCCAGAATGCCATCAGACATCAGCGTCAGGCTGAACGTCGGCGGCAGCTCAAGCACGTGATCTTCGTAGGTGGCCTCATTGAAGAGCCCCACCGGCAGACCGCGCCCCTCCAGGTAACGAACACTGTCAGGCGTGTACAACACAGGCAACGGCAGATGGCCGCCGATGCTATAGGTCAACAAACCGGTCTCCTCGTCGATGACTCCACCGACCATTGTGACGTGTTTGCCCAGCTTACAACTGATCAGCCCCCGGTTGATATGACCAAGGACCTCCGAAGGCTTGAATTCCGGCAAGGTGCCGTTGCGCTTGGATTCGAACAGCAAGCGCGTGGTCATGAACTTCAGCAGCACGGTGACGAAGGCTGAAGAAGCGCCGTGACCCGATACGTCCGCCAGGTAAAACGCCACCCGGCGTTCGTCAACACGGAAATAGTCGACAAAATCACCCGACAGGTACAGCGACGGGATGATCTGGTGCGCAAAGTTGAACTCGTCGATGCTCCACGGGCTTTCCGGCAGCATGTTCATCTGCACCTGGCGACCGGCGTTCTGGTCTTCCTGGAGCAGGTTCAGGCTGGCTTCGAGCTCGCGGTTGGCCTTTTCCAGCTTCTCGCGATAGCGCTGGTTTTCCAGCAGCAGACGCGCACGGTCCAAGGCCCGGCGCACGGAGTGCTCGAGCACGGCCAGATCTTCGAGAGGCTTGATCAGGTAATCCGCCGCGCCCAGGCGCAGTGCCTCGACCGCGTCGTTCATCACGCCGGCGCCCGAAACCACGATCACCGGCGTCTGCGGTGATCGCTCGGTAACCTGGCGGATAAGTTCGAGACCGCCCATCTGCGGCATGCGCAGATCGCAGATGACCAAGTCGGGCTTTTCTTGCTCGAATACCTGAAGACCCTGTTGGCCATTGCTGGCCTGCAGGACGCTGAAACCACTGTCTTCCAAATAGGCCGCGAGACTCGCGCGCACTACCTCGTCATCATCGATTATCAGCAGCGTGGCACTGGTTTTTGGCATGTGGGCAAACGGCGCCAGAATTAGGTTGGCGTAGTGGGCAGGCATCGGGCCCTGCGCAGACTACTGGATTCGCTTTCTAGCCTCTCTGCTGCACCGCTTTAGAGCATTGGCTCTGCACACGGTTGCACCAGAGGTGCCCTTCTAAGGCGCAGACGGTACTCCCATCCGCAGAGCGTTTCAAGCATGCGCCGATGGTCGCTTGACGACTTTACTTGTCAAATCACCGAGAGTTATAAGAACAGCTCAAACCGTAACCCAATGGAAGGACGAACCTATGAGTCAAACCAGTCGGGACTACAGCGAAAAGCGCGATTTCATCCGCATGCGGGTCGATGCCGATGTCGTGCTGATTCATGAAGGTGATCAGATCAGCGCGGTGTGCATCGACCTCTCCAGCAGCGGCATGCAGGTTGAAGCGCCGCGGCAGTTCGCGGTCGGCGACCGCTTGCGCGTGCGCATAGATTCCGACCATGCGGCACTCAGCGGCCTGGAAGCCGAGACTGAGGTGGTCTGGGTCAAGGCTCAGGAAGGCGATAGCCAGAAGCTCGGCCTGAGCATCCTGAAGATGAAATAACTACACACAAAAAAGGCGACCCTGAGGTCGCCTTTCTGTTTTACCGGTCGAAATTAAAAATCGTCTACGACCTTGCCATCCTTCACTTTGAACTCGCGATTCTGCAAGTAAGCGTTGCGGATGAAGGTGTACTTGTCGCCGCTGATCAGCTTCTCGCTCGACAACAGGCTGGCACGGGTGTCGACGATGTTCAGGCCGAACACCGAGTTACGCACAGGCACGTCGTTGATGTAGCGGTACGGGCCGGTGTAGCTGTCGACGTATCTGGAAGGTGCGTCACGCAGTGTGCTCGGGCCAAGCAACGGCAGCATCACGTACGGGCCACTGCTGACACCCCAGTAGCCAAGGGTCTGGCCGAAATCTTCGTCGCTGCGGTTCAGACCCATCTTGGTGCCGACGTCGAAGAAACCGAGCAGGCCGAAGGTGGTGTTGAAAATGATCCGCGCGGTGTCGACACCGGCGGCGGCAGGTTTGGCCTGCAGAATGTTGTTCGCCAGGTTAGTGACGTCACCGACGTTGCGGAACATGTTGTGGATGCCGTCTTCAAGGAACTGCGGCGTGACAAACTCATAGCCTTGGGCCAAAGGCTTCAGTGCATAGGTGTCGACGAAGTCGTTGAACTGGAAGATCGGACGGTTGACGCTCTCCCAAGGGTCTTCTTCCGTTGCGGCCTGAGTGGCGAACGGAGCCAGCAACAGGCCGGCACATACACAAAGCTGAGCGAGCGGATTGCTCCAGCGCATAGAAAACTCCTTGGATTTGTACTGTCGCGGGCGTCGGGGCCCGGGCATTAAGGCCGTTAGTATAAGCGTAAAAGGCCGTTTGGGCAGTCCGCCAATTGTGCAAACTTGTAGGAACGTTCCCGCGCCGCCGTTCACGCACCCGTCACGCAACTGTCACCTACAGTCTCTAGCCTTATCGCTATTTCAGGGACGTTGCCATGTCACATGCCGAAACCTTGCCCTTCGCCGAGCCCGGTCTGACCGCCGTCCTGTTCGGTCTCAGCGGTTGCCTGGTGGATTTCGGTGCCCGCGCGCAACAACACAGCGGCGTCCTGCCCGAACACGTCGAAGCCACACCCGGTGCGCTCGACAGCCTGCACAGTTTGCAGCGCCAACAGATTCCCTGTGCGTGGCTCGATGAACTGCCCCCTGCCCTCACTCAAGCGCTGGCGGCTGCGCTGCCGGCCTGGATCAAACCTGCACAACACTCGGCAACCCTCAATCCGTGGCCGTCGCCCAACGCTTGCTGGCAAGCGCTGATGGAGCTGAACGTCGCCAGCCTGGACGGCTGCGTGCTGGTCAGCGGCGAACCGCGCCTGCTGCAAGCGGGCCTGAATGCCGGATTGTGGACGATTGGCCTGGCCTCCTGCGGCTCACTGTGCGGCCTGGCGCCGAGCGAATGGCAGGCGCTGACGCAGAAAGAACGCGAACAACGGCGCGGCAAAGCGACCGTGCAACTGTTCAGCCTCGGGGTGCATTCGGTGATTGATCATCTGGGTGAGCTCGACACCTGCCTGGCAGACATCCGCCTGCGTCGCCTCAAAGGTGAAAAGCCCTGATCGGGATCATGCAGGTTCGACGCGAGTGGATTAATCTAAAGGTCAGCCATAGACCTTTGGCGCGCGGCTGCGGTCAATGCCAGTGCCTCTAGATAAAAGGAACCACGTCATGCCCGCTCAAGAACTGCAGAAACAACTCGATACCCTGCGCGAGCAACTGGAGCAGAATCCACCGCTGTCCGAAGCAGAGCGTGAAGATCTGCATGCCCTGATGGCGCAGATCGAATCGGAAATCAAACTGGAGAGCGCCACGCAGTACGCCAGCATCGCTGATGGCGTGAACCTGGCGGTGGAACGCTTTGAAGTGGAACACCCGACTATTGCCGGCACCCTGCGCAATATCTTCAATGCGCTGGGCAGCATGGGGATCTGATCACCCTCCCACTGCAATGCAAAAAGCCCTGCCATCACCGGCAGGGCTTTTTCATTTTCGTGATTTGAAACGTTTTCCCATGTAGGAGTGAGCCTACAGAGGTTGTTTATTGACGGACCAGACGGTGGTTCGGCAGTTGTACAGATTCAGTACTGCGATACGGGTTGATATCCAGACCGCCGCGACGCACGTAACGTGCAAATACCGTGAGTTTCTCCGGCTTCAGCAGGCGCTGCAGGTCGAGGAAAATCCGCTCCACGCACTGTTCGTGGAAGTCCGAATGCTGGCGGAAGCTGACGATGTACTCCAGCAGACTGGCGTGATCCAGTGCCGCACCGCGATATTGCACCACCACACTGCCCCAGTCCGGCTGGCTGGTGACCGGGCAGTTGGATTTGAGCAGATGGCTGTGCACGCTTTCTTCGACAACCCGCGAATTGTCGCAACGCAGCAGTTCCGGACGCGGATGCTCATAGTTGCTGACGCTGATGTCGAGGTCGTCGATGCACACGCCGGGCAACGCCACGACACCTTCCGCTTCGACCTCCTTCAGACTGCGCACCCGCACGCCTACCGGTTTGCCGGCAGCCGCCGACAGATCCTTGACCAGTGTCGCTTCGAGCGCGGCGATGTCGGCGAACGGCGTCTGGTTCAGCGAGTTCAGATACAGCTTGAACGACTTCGACTCGATGATGTTCGGCGAATCGGCGGGAATACTGAACTCACCAATCGCCACCACCGGTTTGCCCGACGGCAGCAGCCACGACAGTTCGAAGCAGTTCCAGAAATCCACACCTTCATACGGCAGGGTGTCGGCGGTCAGGCCCAGTTCGGCCCACTTCGCGGTGCGCGGGATCGGGAACAACAGGGACGGCGTGTACGTGGCGATGTATTCGCTGGATTTGCCCAGCGGCGAATGTTCGGCTGCGGGATGCATGGCGGAAACCTGACTGAAGAATCAGCGGATTCTACCAGCCTTTGCGCCCGCCTTTGAGTGCTTACTGACTGACCGTCAGTTTGCCGACCATGCCGGCCTGGTAATGACCGGGAATATTGCAGGCAAATTCCAGGCTGGTGGCCTTGCTGAAGGTCCAGGTCAATTCCGCGGTTGTACCCGGTTCGACCAGCACACTGTTCGGGTCGTCGTGCTTCATGCCGTGGCCCATCGCGGCGTGATCCATGCCCGCCATATCGTGGGACATGTGCTTCATGCCGGTCGGCGTAAGCATGCCGCTTTGCTGCATCTGCAGCATTTCCTGCTGGTGCCTGGCGTGCATCGCCGCGTCACCCAGGTTGAATTCATGCAGCAACTGGCCTTTATTCACCAGCACAAAACGAACGGTCTCACCGGCCTTGACCTGAATCGCCTTGGGATCGAACGACATATCGCCCATCACCACCTCGATGCTGCGGGTGGCCTTGGCGGCCGGTGCCGGTTGACCGAAGTCATAGGTGTGCGCTGGCGCGGCCCACACCGGCGCGCTCAACGCCAACAAACAGGCGCTCAGCGCCAGGGATTTGCGCAAAAACATGGTCGTACTCCAACAAGATAAGGTTCAGCCTGTGGGAAACTTTAGCCGGACTGCGCTGGCATCTACCTGACAGGCAGATTACAACTTTGTCAGGTTGGCGCGTGTTGCCGTTGCGCACGGTATAAAACCTTCGTGTCTATCACCCCGAGCCGCCCATGAAACTGTTGATCGTCGAAGACCAAGCGAAAACCGGCCAATACCTGCGCCAGGGCCTGACCGAGGCCGGTTTCAACACGGAACTGGTGGCCGACGGCAACAGCGGCCAGCACCTGGCGTTGAGTGGTGATTATGCGCTGTTGATCCTCGACGTGATGCTGCCCGGTCGCAGTGGCTGGCAGATTCTGCAAGCGGTGCGCAGCGCCGGACTGGATACCCCGGTCCTGTTTCTGACGGCCAGGGACGCCGTGGAAGACCGGGTGCACGGCCTTGAACTCGGCGCTGACGATTATCTGGTCAAGCCTTTCGCCTTCTCCGAACTGCTGGCCCGGGTACGCAGCCTGTTGCGCCGCGGCAGCGCCACGCCACAGGAAACCAGCCTGCAACTGGCCGACCTGCGCCTAGACCTGATCCGCCGCCGGGTCGAGCGCAGTGGTCAGCGCATCGACCTGACCGCCAAGGAATTCGCCCTGCTGGAAATGCTCTTGCGCCGCCAGGGTGAAGTGCTGCCGAAGTCGCTGATCGCTTCGCAGGTCTGGGACATGAATTTCGACAGCGACACCAATGTCATCGAAGTGGCGATCCGCCGGTTGCGCCTGAAGATCGACGATGAGTTCCCGAACAAACTGATCCACACCGTGCGCGGCATGGGTTACGTGCTTGAAGAGCGTGGTGCCTGATGCGCCGCTTGTCCTTGAGTTCGCGTCTGGCCCTGTTGTTTGCCGCGTGTACCGCCGTGGTCTCGCTGTTCGCCGGGGTGTTGTTCAACCGCGCCAGCGAGGCGCACTTTATCGAACTCGATCAGCAACAACTGGACGGCAAACTGATCGGCCTGCGCCGCGCCTTGCAGGCTGTCCAACCGGGCACCGGCGAAGCGCGGCTGGCGGATGAAATGAGCCGGCAGGCCGATCTGTCACTGCGCATCACCGGCAGCGACGGCCAACGCTGGTACGACAGCTCGACGCACATCCCCAAGGAGTTGCCGCAACAACCCGGGCTGGCAACCCTCCATCAGGATGGCACCGATTACCGCGTGCTCAACGCCCCGCTCTACCCGGACAAAAGCGATTCGCCGCAACTGACACTGTTGCTGGACATCACCCACCACCAACACTTCCTGCAACGCATGCAGCATCTGATCTGGCTGACCGTCGGCCTCTCGGCACTGGCCACCGCGCTGCTCGGCGCCTGGGCGGCACGCAGCGGCTTGCGACCTTTGCGGCGCATGAGCGCGGTGGCCCGTGGGATTTCCGCCCAATCGCTGAATGCCCGCCTGCCGGAAGGGCAAATGCCGCCCGAGCTTGCGGAAATGGCCCACAGCTTCAACGCCATGCTCGGACGCCTCGACGACTCGTTTCAACGGCTGTCGGCATTCTCGGCCGACATCGCCCATGAACTGCGCACGCCGCTGTCGAATCTGCTGACTCACACCCAGGTCACCCTCACCCGCCCACGGCCGATCGAGGATTACCGCGAAGCTCTGCACAGTAACCTCGAAGAACTGCAATGGATGGCGCAACTGGTCAACGACATGTTGTACCTGGCCAAGGCGGATCACGGTTTGTTGATGCCCAAGCGTGAGGCGCTGGAACTGGCGGACGAGAGCGACGTGTTGCTGGAGTTTTTCGCGCCACTGGCCGAGGACGCCGGAGTGACGCTGAGTCGCGAGGGTAACGCGCAGATAAAAGGTGATCGCAGCATGCTGCGTCGGGCCTTGTCGAATTTGCTGGATAACGCGCTGCGCTTTACCCCGGCGGCGGGCAGCGTGCACCTGTCCATTGTCGATCAGCCGCACGCCGTGCAGGTGTCGGTCGAAAACAGTGGTGACGGGATTTCAGCCGAACTGTTGCCGCGGTTGTTCGACCGCTTTTATCGCGCAGATCCGGCGCGGCAGGAAGGCAGCAGCGAGCATGCGGGGTTGGGGCTGGCGATTACGCAATCGATCGTCCGGGCCCATGGTGGGGAGATTCATTGCGAATCAGAAGCGGGATGGACGCGGTTTGTGATCGAGTTGCCCAAGGGGAAATGAGGCCGGCCATTCAGGCCCCTTCGCGAGCAAGCTCGCTCCCACAGGGTTTTGGGTCGTTCACAAATGGTGATTCAACTCGATACCTGTGGGAGCGAGCTTGCTCGCGAAGACGGACTTGAAACTCAGGAATATCTCAATGCATGAGCCGGCTCGATCTTCGCCGCCCGCCATGCCGGATACAGCGTCGCCAGGAAGCTCAGAATAAAGCCCGCCGAACAGATCAACAGCACATCCCCACCCTGCAATTCCGACGGCAGATTGCTGACGAAATACACGTCGGAGCTGAAGATATGCTGCCCGGTTACCCGCTCGACCCAGCCGACCATCTCACTGACATTCAGCGCGGCGATCACCCCCAGTACGCCGCCAATGAGGGTGCCGACGATGCCAATCACCGTGCCCTGCACCATGAAGATCGCCATGATCTGCCGGGGCGTGGCGCCAATGGTGCGCAGGATTGCGATGTCCGCGCCTTTGTCGTTCACCACCATGATCAACGTCGCGATGATGTTGAACGCCGCCACGGCGACGATCATCAGCAACAGCAGGCCGATCATGGTTTTTTCCATTTTCATGGCGCTGAACAGGCTGCCCTGGGTGTGGGTCCAGTCGTCAGCCTTGAACTCGGCGCCAAGGCCTGTGGCGATGTCCGAAGACACTTTCGGTGCGGCGTACAAGTCTTTGACCGCCAGCCGCACGCTTTGCACCTGATTCGGTTCCCAGTGCTGCATGGTTGCCGCATCGGCCATGTGGATCAGGCCCATGGAGCCATCCAGCTCAGCGCCGACCTTGAACACACCGACCACATTCAGCCGTTGCATGCGCGGGGTGATGCCGCCCGGTGCGGTGCTGACTTCCGGCACGATCAGGGTCAGCTTGTCGCCAACGTTGAGGCGAAAGCGCCGCGCGGTGATTTCACCGATCACCACACCAAACTCGCCCGGCTTCAGGGCATCGAGACGCCCCTGCACGATGTGCTGCGCCACAATCGACACTTTGCCTTCCTGGGCCGGGTCGATGCCGCTGATCTGGATCGGCTGCATCAAGCCCTTGTAGGACAGCATGCCTTCCATCTCGGTGAACGGTACGGCGGCCGTGACTTCGGGATTTTTCATCGCGGCGGCGGCCACCGGCTGCCAGTCATCAATCGGCTTGACGCCGACGATGGTCGCGTGGGGCACCATGCCGAGGATGCGCGAGCTCATTTCGCGCTGGAAGCCGTTCATCACCGACAACACCACGATCATCGCCAGCACGCCGAGGGCGAGGCCGATCATCGAGGTCATCGAAATGAACGAAACAAAGCGATTGCGGCGCTTGGCGCGGGTATAGCGCGTGCCGATAAAGATCGATAACGGTCTGAACATTCGCTGGGGCACCGTATAAAAATAAAAGACCCGGCGCCTTTACAGGCACCGGGTTTCAGCCGGTCAGATAGGCGTCAGGCAGCCTTCCTGCAACTGCAGGACGCGATCCATCTGACGAGCCAGGTTCATGTCGTGAGTCACCACCAGGAACGCCGTGCGCATCGACGTGCTCAGCTCCAGCATCAGGTCCTGAATGCCTTCGGCGGTGTGGGAGTCGAGGTTGCCGGTGGGCTCGTCGAGCATCACCAGACCCGGGTTGTTCACCAGGGCGCGGGCAATGGCCACACGCTGACGCTCGCCACCGGACAACTCGGCCGGTTTGTGCTCCAGACGGTGCCCGAGGCCGACTCGCTCCAGCAAGGCCGTGGCGCGCTGGCGCGCCTCAGGGATCGCGGTCTTGCCGATCAGCAGCGGCATGCAGACGTTCTCCAGCGCCGTGAATTCCGGCAGCAAGTGGTGGAACTGGTACACGAACCCGAGGGCACGGTTACGCAGCAGGCCACGCTTCTTCTCGCTCAGGGCCGACAACTCTTCGCCGTCGAGCCAGACGCTGCCCTGGGTCGGCGTATCGAGGCCGCCGAGCAGGTTGAGCAAAGTACTTTTGCCCGAACCGGATTTGCCGACGATCGCCACACGCTCGCCCGGGTGCAACTCCAGTTGCAGACCGGCCAGCACTTCCACCGATTCCGGGCCTTCCTCGTAGGATTTGCCCAGGTTGCGACAGCTCAGGATTGCTTGTTCACTCATGCCCGACTCACTCATAACGTAACGCCTCCGCCGGCTGGGTGCGCGCGGCACGCCAGGCGGGATACAGGGTGGCGAGGAAACTCAGGACCAACGCAGCGGCACAGACCATGACCACGTCCTGGCTCTGCACCTGCGACGGCAGGTAATCAATGAAATACACGTCGGCATTCAGGAATTTATGGCCGATCAGCCCTTCGAGGGCCGAGATCGCCGCGCTGACGTTGAGCGCGGCGAAAATCCCCACCACGGCACCGATCGCCGTGCCGACCACGCCGATCACAGTGCCCTGCACCATGAACGTGCGCATGATCGTGCCCGGCGTGGCGCCCAATGTGCGCAGAATGGCGATGTCGCCCTTCTTGTCGTTGACCACCATCACCAGCGTGGAAATGATGTTGAACGCAGCCACGGCGACGATCAGCAGCAACAACAGGCCGATCATGGCTTTTTCCATGCGGATGGCCTGATACAGATTGCCGTGGGTACGGGTCCAGTCGCGGGCGTAATAATGGTCTTCACCGAGTTGCTGGGCGATGTTCCACGCCACACGCGGCGCCTGGAACAGGTCGTCGAACTTCAGGCGGATGCCCTGCACCTGATCAGGTTTCCAGCGGTGCATCTTCGCCAGATCCTGCAGGTTGGTCACGCCGAGGTAACCGTCGAGCTCACCAGCGCCGACATGGAAAATGCCGACCACGGTGAAGCGCTTCATACGCGGGAACATCCCCGCCGGGGTCAGACTGACCTCCGGTGCGACGAAGGTGATCTTGTCACCGATGCCCACCCCGAGCTTGGTCGCGGCCTTGTCGCCGATCACAATGCCGAAGCTGCCCGGCGTCAGATCGTCGAGTTTGCCCTGCTGCATGAAGTTGTCGATGATCGACACATTGCGCTCGAGCGCAGGGTCGATGGCGTTGAGCAACACCTTGGACACCTGACCGTTATTGGTCAGCAGGCCCTGCATCTGGGTGAATGGCGCAACGGCCGTCACCTGCGGGTTCTGCTTGACCTTGGCGGCCAGGCCTTGCCAATCGTTGATCGGCTCGGTGGATTCGATGGTCGCGTGGGGCACCATGCCCAGCACACGGGTGCGCATCTCATGATCGAAGCCGTTCATCACCGAGAGCACCACGATCATCACGACCACGCCAAGGGCGAGCCCGATCATCGAAGTCAGGGAAATGAATGACACAAAATGATTGCGACGCTTTGCACGGGTATAACGCGTGCCGATAAATACGAAGAGAGGTCTGAACATGTCGGGGCTTGTTCGGAGGGAAAAGGAACGTCCTTGTGGCGGGGGTCGATAACCAGCTTTACACTCAGACCACCGCCGCTACCATGGGTTCGCCATGTCGACATTAGATGAAGAAGATCGCCGCGAATACTACCGTATCGAGGACACGATCGCACTGGAAATTCAGCCCCTGTCCGCTCCCGAAGCCGCAGGCCAGGAAGTGTTGCAGGATGCTTCCCCGCTCTTCAACCTGCTCAGTGAACTGCACCTGAGTGAATTCGAGTCGCAACACCTGTTGCGCCAGATCAGCGAGCGCGACCGGGCCATCGCCGCGTTCCTCAAATCCCAGAACAAACGCATCGACCTGCTCAGCCAGGTGGTCGCCCTGACCGTGCTCGGCCACATCGGCGAGCCGCAACCGGTGATCATCTCCGAAGGCGGGATCGACTTTCAGCACCCGACCGCGCTTGCCACTGGCGCGCACCTGTCGGTGAAACTGGTGCTGATGCCGCAGGCGCTCGGCCTGTTGCTGCGCGCCCGCGTCACCCATTGCGATCGCAAGGGCGACGGCTACGACGTCGGCACCGAGTTCGAACACTTGACCGACGCCCAGCGCCAGTTGCTCGCGCGCTATATCTTGCAGAAGCAGGCCCAGGAACGACGCCTGGCCCGCGAACAGAACGAATCTGGCATCTAATTTAAGGAAGCACCGTGACCCTCATCTACGGCCACCGCGGCGCCAAGGGCGAAGCACCGGAAAATACCCTGACCAGTTTTCAGGAATGTCTCAAACACGGCGTGCGCCGTTGCGAACTGGACCTGCACCTGTCCAAGGACGGCGAGTTGATGGTCATCCACGACCCGACCCTCAAGCGCACCACCGACCGCCGTGGCAAGGTCGTCGAGCACACCGCCGCGGAACTTGTGACCTACGACGCGCGCAAGGGCGGCCCGGGCTGGATCAAGCCGTGCCCGATTCCAACGCTGGAAGAATTGTTTGAGCAGTGTGATTTCGAGCACTGGCAACTGGAAGTCAAAAGTGCGTCGCGCACCCGCGCTGCAACCACCGTGCTGACGATTCGCGAAATGGCCCAGCGCCATGGCTTGCTCGACAAGGTGACCATTACTTCGAGTTCGCGAGAAGTGCTGAAAGCGGCACTGGACCTGGTGCCGGACGTGTCACGCGGACTGGTAGCCGAATACGCCTGGCTCGACCCGTTGAAGGTCGCGGCCAACTATGGCTGTGAGATTCTGGCGCTGAACTGGACGCTGTGTACGCCGGAACGCCTGCAGAAGGCGCAGCGTCAGGGGCTGCATGTGTCGGTGTGGACCGTCAACGAGCCTGCGCTGATGCGCAGACTCGCCGACTTCGGCGTTGACAGCCTGATTACAGACTTTCCCGGTTTGGCCACTGCCACCCTCGAGAATTGCTGAAATCGGTCTCCCCGGCCGGCTCAGGCCACCGGCCGGAGCCCGTCAAAAAAGCCGGTTGAGGCCGTCGTACGCCGCTACCCGATAGGCTTCGGCCATGGTCGGGTAGTTGAACGTGGTGTTGACGAAGTACTTCAGCGTATTCAACTCACCCGGCTGGCTCATGATTGCCTGACCGATGTGCACGATCTCCGACGCCTGATAACCGAAGCAGTGCACGCCCAGTACTTCCAGGGTTTCACGGTGGAACAGGATCTTCAGCATGCCTTGCGGCTCGCCGGCGATCTGTGCACGCGCCATGCTCTTGAAGAACGCCTTGCCGACTTCGTACGGCACCTTGGCCTGGGTCAGCTCCTGCTCGTTCTTGCCGATCGAGCTGATCTCCGGAATGGTGTAGATACCGGTCGGCACGTCATTCACAAAGCGCCAGCTGCCGTTATCGACAATGCTGCCGGCTGCCGAACGACCCTGGTCGTGGGCGGCACTGGCCAGGCTCGGCCAGCCGATCACATCGCCGGCACCGTAGATGTTCGGCACGCAGGTGCGGTAGGCCTCGTCGACTTCGATCTGGCCACGGCTGTTGACCTTGACGCCGATGTTTTCCAGACCGAGCTGGTCGGTGTTACCGGTACGGCCGTTGCACCAGAGCAAGGCGTCGGCCTTGATCTTCTTGCCGGATTTGAGGTGCAGGATCACGCCGTTATCGACGCCTTCAACGCGATCGTAATCTTCGTTGTGGCGCACGGTGATGTTGTTGTTGCTGAAGTGGTAGCTCAGCGCCTGGGAGATTTCCGAGTCGAGGAAGCTCAGCAACTGACCGCGGTTGTCCACCAGCTCAACCAATACCCCAAGGCCACTGAAGATCGAGGCGTATTCGCAACCGATCACGCCGGCGCCGTAAACGATCAGTTTGCGCGGGGTGTGGCCGAGGCTGAGGATGGTGTCGCTATCGTAGATGCGCGGGTGGTGGAAATCGATGTCCGCCGGGCGATACGGGCGCGAACCGGTGGCGATGATGATGTGCTTGGCCACCAGTTTCTCGACCACGCCGTTGGCGCAGACCACTTCGATGGTTTGCTCGTCGGCGAAGCTGCCGGTGCCAAAGAACACGTCGACGCGGTTACGGGCGTAGTAGCCGGTACGCGAAGCGACTTGTTTGGAAATGACTTTCTCGGCGCTTTTCAACACGTCCGGGAAGGAGAACCAGCGCGGTTCGCCGATCGCCCGGAACATCGGGTTGGTGTTGAACTGCATGATCTGCCGCACCGAGTGACGCAGGGCCTTGGACGGGATGGTACCGAGGTGGGTGCAGTTACCGCCGACCTGGCGACGGCTGTCGACCATCGCGACCTTGCGCCCTGCTTTGGCGGCGTTCATTGCCGCGCCTTCTCCCGCCGGGCCGGAACCCAACACCACCACGTCGTAGTTGTAGACAGCCATGCGTACTCCTCAGAACAGGCCGCGATGCCAGCAGCACCGACGGCTAAATCACGCCGAATCGCGGCGCGAAGGAACAATTGGGGGCCAATGAAGAACCCGGACACAGTCTATAGAAGCGTCAACGCCGCGCACATTAACCCTTGGTCGCGTCGTAGGCTACTTTTGCCTGCACTACAACGCCAGCCTTCGTACTGTTTTCAGTCAACTTTTGCGCCATTGAGCCGCTCGAACGCCCGACTGGTGCGGATGACGAAACCTGTATCGGCACGAATCACGAAGAATGCAGCAATCCCATGTTTTTCGGCATAGTCCCACGCCCTTTCCGGCCCGAGAATCAGCAACAGCGTCGATAGTCCATCGGCCATCAACGCTGAAGGATGAATCACCGTGACTGACGCCAGGTTGTGCAGGACCGGCGCCCCGCTGCGCGCATCGAGAGTGTGGGAATAACGCCGACCGTCCTGCAGGAAATAGTTACGGTAATCCCCGGACGTGGACACACCGTAGCCATCGACATTAATGATGCGCTCGGCGACCTGTTGATCGTCACGAGGTTCTTCCAGCGCGATGCGCCATGCCGAGCCGTCGAGTTTTTTGCCCTTGGCCTTCAGTTCGCCCGTGGCTTCAGCGAGATAGTCATGGATACCCATGGCTTCGAGTCTGGCGGCAATGGTGTCGACGGCATACCCGGCGGCGATGCTGTTGAAGTCGACTTCGACAGCGGCGTCCTTGCACAACTGCTCGCCATTGATGCGCAAGTGCTGATAACCGACGCGCGACATCACCTCGGCGAGTGCGGCGGCGCCAGGGACTTTCTCTTCGCGCCCCTGCGGGCCGAACCCCCAGAGATTCATCAGCGGTTCGACAGTCAGGTCGTAGGAGCCTTCGCTTTGCGCTGACAGTTGTTCGCCCGTGCGGACCAATTCGAGTACCGCTGCAGGCATTTTCTGACAGCTATTGGCGGGTAAAGCGTTGAAGCGCTCGATGTCCGAATCGTTGCGATAGGTGGATAGCTGCCGATCGACTTCGCCGAGGATCCCCTCCACTTCACCGCGAACTTGCTTCGGTTCGGGCAAGCCGGCGCGGCGCACATACTTGATTGAATACGTGCTGCCCATGGTCGCCCCACCAAGGCTTTCCATGGAATCGCCATTGCCGCAGCCTGCCAATAAGCCAGCCAGAATCACAAGCCCAAGCAACCGTCTAGTGAACAATTATTCATCTCTCCGTAAAACCGCGACGGCCATTATGAATTAAAGGATCTGCAACATCTTTATACAAAATCCAATAGCGAGTACCTGAACATGTCCTCCACCACGGGCAAAGGCAAAGCGATTTTTCGCGTTGTCAGCGGCAACTTCCTCGAAATGTTCGACTTCATGGTCTATGGCTTTTACGCCACAGCCATTGCCAAGACCTTCTTCCCCACCGACAGCGCCTTCGCTTCGCTGATGCTTTCACTGGCCACTTTTGGGGCCGGCTTCTTGATGCGTCCGCTCGGGGCGATTTTCCTCGGCGCCTACATTGACCGTCATGGCCGTCGCCAAGGGCTGATCATCACGCTGGCGTTGATGGCTGCCGGTACGATCCTCATCGCCTGTGTTCCAGGCTACGCCACCCTCGGCGTCGCTGCGCCGTTGATCGTGCTGTTTGGTCGGTTGCTGCAAGGCTTTTCCGCTGGCGTAGAACTGGGCGGCGTATCTGTCTATCTGGCAGAGATCGCCACACCAGGCCGCAAGGGCTTCTTCGTCAGCTGGCAGTCTGCGAGTCAGCAAGCGGCGGTGGTTTTCGCCGGCCTGCTCGGCGTCGGCCTCAACCACTGGCTGAGCCCGGAACAAATGGGTGACTGGGGCTGGCGCGTGCCGTTCCTGATCGGCTGCATGATTGTGCCGGTGATCTTTGTCATTCGCCGCTCGCTGGAGGAAACGCCAGAGTTCCAAGCCAGGAAACATCGCCCGACCCTGCGGGAAATTGTCCGCTCGATCGGTCAGAACTTTGGCATCGTCATCGCCGGCATGGCACTGGTGGTGATGACTACGGTGTCGTTCTACCTGATCACCGCCTACACCCCGACCTTCGGCAAGGCTGAACTGCATTTGTCGGATTTCGATGCGTTACTGGTGACGGTGTGTATTGGTCTGTCGAACTTCTTCTGGTTGCCGGTGATGGGCTCGGTGTCTGACAAGATCGGCCGTAAACCCTTACTGCTGGCTGCGACCATTCTGGCGATCCTGACGGCTTATCCGGCACTGTCGTGGCTGGTGGCGAACCCGAGCTTCAGCCATTTGCTGATTGTCGAGTTGTGGCTGTCGTTCCTCTACGGTTCGTACAACGGGGCGATGGTGGTGGCGCTGACCGAGATCATGCCGGTTGAAGTGCGTACGACCGGCTTCTCACTGGCTTACAGCCTGGCAACCGCGACGTTCGGCGGCTTTACCCCGGCGGCTTGTACTTACCTGATTCATGTGCTGGACAACAAGGCAGCACCGGGGATCTGGCTGAGTGGTGCGGCGGTGTTGGGATTGATTGCGACGCTGGTGTTGTTCCGCGGTAACCGGCATGAGCTGCGTACTGCGCAGGCCTCGATCGTCGGCGGCGCCAGATAAGACGCTATCGCTGGCAAGCCAGCTCCCACAGGGACTTCGGGCGTGAACACAATTGTGCAACCTCCCAAGAACCTGTGGGAGCTGGCTTGCCAGCGATGAGGCCGGCACAGGCAATAGAGATTGATCCAGCCACACAAACAAAAACGCCCCGACCTAAGTCGGGGCGTTTTCATTTGCAACGAGTGCTTAGCGCGGGAACGCTGGCGGGTTTACACCGGCCATGTCTTCCATCACGCGAACCACCTGGCAGCTGTAGCCGAACTCGTTGTCGTACCAGACGTACAGTACAACGCGGTTGTCCTGAACGATGGTCGCTTCAGCGTCGACCACACCGGCGTGACGCGAACCCACGAAGTCGGTGGACACCACTTCCTGCGAGTTGACGAAGTCGATTTGCTTGTGCAGATCGGAGTGCAGCGCCATGTAGCGCAGGTACTCGTTCATCTCTTCACGGGTGGCGGCTTTCTCAAGGTTCAGGTTGAGAATGGCCATCGACACGTTTGGCGTCGGAACGCGGATCGCGTTACCGGTCAGCTTGCCGGCCAGCTCAGGCAGGGCCTTGGCAGCAGCGGTGGCAGCACCGGTCTCGGTGATTACCATGTTCAGCGCGGCGCTACGGCCACGACGATCGCCCTTGTGGAAGTTGTCGATCAGGTTCTGGTCGTTGGTGTACGAGTGAACGGTTTCGACGTGACCGTTGATGATGCCGAACTTGTCATTCACCGCCTTCAGCACCGGCACGATGGCGTTGGTGGTGCAGGAAGCGGCGGACACGATCTTGTCGTCAGCAGTGATTTCGTTGTGGTTGATACCGTGAACGATGTTCTTCAGCTTGCCTTTGCCAGGCGCGGTCAGAACAACGCGAGCGACACCCGGGCATTGCAGGTGCTGACCCAGGCCATCGGCGTCACGCCATACACCGGTGTTGTCCACCAGCAGCGCGTCTTTGATCCCGTACTGGGTGTAATCCACCTCGGTCGGGTTCTTCGCGTAGATCACCTGGATCAGGTTACCGTTGGCGGTGATGGTGTTGTTTTCTTCGTCGATGACGATGGTGCCGTTGAACGGACCGTGCACCGAATCGCGACGCAGCAGGCTGGCGCGTTTGGTCAGGTCGTTGTCGGCGCCTTTGCGCACGACGATGGCACGCAGACGCAGACCGTCGCCACCACCGGTTTTCTCGATCAGGATGCGAGCCAGCAGACGGCCGATACGACCGAAGCCGTACAGCACAACGTCAGTGCCTTTGCGGGCCGAAGCGTTTTGCTGGCCAACCACGTCAGCCAGTTCTTCACGCACGAACTGCTCGGCGCTGCGGCCATTGCCTTCGCTGCGGAATTTGAACGCCAACTTGCCCAGGTCTACCGAAGCCGCGCCGAGCTTGAGCTCGCTCATGGCTTTGAGCAGTGGGAATGTTTCGTGGACGGAGAGTTCGCTGTCGTCGGAAGAGCGGTGGCGCGCAAAGCGGTGAGCTTTGAGAATCGCGATGACAGACTGGTTGATCAGGCTGCGGCCATAGATCGAGCTCACCACGTTGTTATTGCGGTAGAGCTGACCGATAAGCGGAATCATCGCTTCTGCGAGTGCTTCACGGTCGATCCATTCACCAAGACACTGGTCGGGCTTCTGAGTCACGGTAACCTTCCACATGTAGGGGCAGAAAAAAGGGGCTACATTATGCCGCCGACAACCTCTTTCAGCAATGCGCGCTTGTCGCGCAATCGGTAACAAAATTTCCTCCAAAAAAATCACACCCTCCGCGAGCCCAGTAAAACCGGGGCCTCCAGCGCAGTCAATTTTTCGACTACTGTTAGACGATGTCTGTAACCCTCCGTAACACCATCCGATTTCGGCACTACATAACCCTGAAAAAAGTGCTCGTTTTTATGGTTACCACTACATTTCGCGCAAACAACGAAGATAGACGTAGTCTGCAACTGACAGGCGGCACCCGACGCCGCTACAATTACCGACTTTGTCGCAACGCCTGGAGCTCAACCTTCCGTGCCTGTTCTGCGTCTACCGCTTCTCCCTGCTGCGGCAGGTAAACAGCACTGGGGCAATCTGCCCGGTGCTGCCCTGAGTCTCGCGATTGCCGAGGCTGCCAGCGCTGCCAAGCGCTTCACCCTGCTACTGACCGCCGACAGCCAGAGTGCCGAACGGCTGGAACAGGAGCTGAGTTTCTTCGCCCCGGATTTGCCCGTTCTGCATTTTCCCGACTGGGAAACCCTGCCCTACGACCTGTTCTCGCCGCACCAGGACATCATTTCCCAGCGTATCGCCAGCCTTTATAGACTGCCGGAACTGGCGCATGGCGTGCTGGTGGTACCGATCACCACCGCCCTGCATCGACTGGCGCCGACCAAATTCCTGCTCGGCAGCAGCCTGGTGCTGGATGTCGGGCAGAAACTCGATGTCGAGCAGATGCGCGCGCGGCTCGAAGCCAGCGGCTATCGCTACGTCGACACGGTCTACGAGCACGGCGAGTTCACCGTGCGCGGCGCGCTGATCGACCTGTTCCCGATGGGCAGCAAGCTGCCCTACCGCATCGACCTGTTCGACGACGAAATCGAAACCCTGCGGACCTTCGATCCGGAAAACCAGCGTTCCATCGACAAGGTCGATTCAGTCAAGCTGCTGCCGGCCCGTGAGTTTCCGCTGCAGAAAGATGCGGTCACCCGCTTCAAGGCGCGTTTCCGCGAACGCTTCGATGTCGACTTCCGTCGCTGCCCGATCTTCCAGGACCTGAGCAGCGGGATTACTCCGGCCGGTATCGAGTACTACCTGCCGCTGTTCTTTGACGAAACCTCGACCCTGTTCGATTACCTGCCCCAGGACACTCAGGTGTTCTCGCTGCCGGGCATCGAGCAAGCGGCGGAAAATTTCTGGAACGACGTGCGCAATCGCTATGAAGAGCGCCGCGTCGATCCATCGCGTCCTTTATTGCCACCGGCAGAGCTGTTCCTGCCGGTGGAAGACTGCTTCGCCCGCCTGAAGAACTGGCCGCGCGTGGTGGCCAGTCAACAGGATGTGGACACCGGCGTCGGCCGTGAGCGCTTCCCGGCGCAATCCCTGCCAAATCTGGCGATCGAAGCCAAGGCCACGCAACCGCTGGCCGCGCTTTCGGCATTCCTCGACGAATTCCCTGGGCGCGTGCTGTTCACCGCCGAATCCGCGGGCCGGCGCGAAGTGCTGCTGGAGCTGCTGGAACGCCTCAAGCTGCGGCCGAAAACCGTCGACAGCTGGCCGGACTTCGTCGCGGGCAAAGACCGCCTGGCGATCACCATTGCCCCGCTTGACGAGGGTCTGATGCTCGACGACCCGGCGCTGGCGCTGGTCGCGGAAAGCCCGCTGTTCGGTCAGCGGGTCATGCAGCGGCGCCGCCGCGAGAAGCGCAGCGATGTCGCCAACGATGCAGTGATCAAAAACCTCACCGAACTGCGCGAAGGCGCGCCGGTGGTGCACATCGATCACGGTGTCGGGCGCTATCTGGGCCTGACGATTCTGGAAATCGACAATCAGGCCGCGGAATTCCTCACCCTCGAATACGCCGAGAACGCCAAGCTCTACGTGCCGGTGGCCAACCTGCACCTGATCGCGCGTTACACCGGCAGTGACGACTCCCTGGCGCCGCTGCATCGCCTCGGCTCCGAAACCTGGCAGAAAGCCAAGCGCAAGGCGGCTGAGCAGGTGCGCGACGTCGCCGCCGAACTGCTCGACATCTACGCCCGCCGTGCCGCTCGCGAAGGTTATGCGTTCGCCGACCCGAAAGCCGATTACGCGACGTTCAGCGCCGGCTTCCCGTTCGAAGAAACCCCGGATCAGCAATCCACCATCGAGGCCGTGCGCGAAGACATGCTCGCACCAAAACCGATGGATCGACTGGTCTGCGGCGACGTCGGTTTCGGCAAGACCGAAGTGGCCATGCGTGCCGCGTTCATCGCCGTGCATGGTGGTCGGCAGGTGGCGATTCTGGTGCCGACCACCCTGCTCGCCCAGCAACACTACAACAGCTTCCGCGACCGCTTCGCCGACTGGCCGGTGACCGTGGAAGTGATGAGCCGCTTCAAATCGGCCAAGGAAGTGAACGCCGCCGTCGCCGATCTGGCCGAAGGCAAGATCGACATCGTCATCGGCACGCACAAATTGCTGCAGGACGACGTCAAGATCAAAAACCTCGGGCTGGTGATCATCGACGAAGAGCACCGTTTCGGCGTGCGCCAGAAAGAACAGCTCAAGGCCCTGCGCAGCGAAGTCGACATCCTCACCCTGACCGCCACGCCGATTCCGCGCACGCTGAACATGGCGGTGTCGGGCATGCGCGACCTGTCGATCATCGCCACGCCGCCGGCACGACGCCTATCGGTGCGCACCTTCGTCATGGAGCAGAACAAGAGCACGGTCAAAGAAGCCCTGCTGCGTGAACTGCTGCGCGGCGGACAGGTTTACTACCTGCACAACGACGTGAAGACCATTGAAAAGTGCGCGGCAGATCTCGCCGAACTGGTGCCAGAAGCACGGATCGGCATCGGTCACGGGCAGATGCGCGAACGCGAACTCGAACAGGTGATGAGCGACTTCTATCACAAGCGCTTCAACGTGCTGATCGCCTCGACCATCATCGAGACCGGCATCGACGTGCCGAGCGCCAACACCATCATCATCGAGCGCGCCGACAAATTCGGCCTGGCGCAACTGCACCAGTTGCGCGGTCGCGTCGGTCGCAGTCACCACCAGGCGTACGCTTACCTGCTGACCCCGCCGCGCCAGCAAATCACCGCGGATGCGGAAAAGCGTCTGGAGGCGATTGCCAATACCCAGGACCTTGGCGCCGGTTTCGTGCTGGCCACTAACGACCTGGAAATCCGTGGCGCCGGTGAATTGCTCGGCGATGGCCAGAGCGGCCAGATCCAGGCCGTGGGCTTCACGCTGTATATGGAGATGCTGGAGCGTGCGGTGAAGTCGATCCGCAAGGGCGAGCAGCCGAACCTCGATCAACCGCTCGGCGGTGGCCCGGAGGTCAACCTGCGGGTGCCGGCACTGATTCCGGAAGACTACCTGCCGGATGTGCATGCGCGCCTGATTCTGTACAAGCGCATTGCCTCGGCCACCGACGAAGAGGGCCTGAAGGATCTGCAGGTCGAGATGATCGACCGCTTCGGCCTGCTGCCGGAGCCGACCAAGAACCTGGTGCGCATCACTGCCTTGAAATTGCAGGCCGAACAGTTGGGCATCAAAAAGGTCGATGGCGGGCCGCAGGGCGGACGTATCGAGTTCGCCGCGCAGACGCCGGTCGACCCGATGACGTTGATCAAACTGATCCAGAGCCAGCCAAAACGCTACAAATTCGAAGGCGCCACGATGTTCAAGTTCCAGGTGCCGATGGAGCGCGCGGAAGAGCGCTTTAATACTGTAGAGGCGCTGTTCGAGCGCCTCATCCCGAAAACTGCTTGAAGGACGCCCAATGCGCCTGTTTCGTTCGCTGACCTTGCTGCTGACTCTGGTCGCACCCACGGCGTTTGCCGATGACACCTATATGGTCGAGATGATTCTGGTCCGCCAGAACGCGGTGCCGGCGATCGTCAGCCGCGCCGCCCCGGAAGACTGGGCCGCCGGCGCCCAGCGTCTGGGCGACGACAGCCAGCGCACACCCGCGCTGAATGAAGTGGCCAACAAACTCACTGCCAGCGGCGATTACAGTGTGCTGCTGCACAAGGCCTGGCAACAGACCCTCGGCGAGACGCCGACCAAGGTGGCCGTCAGCGACGGCAAGGAACGGTTCGGCCAGTTCCCGATCGAGGGCACGCTGGAAATGAAGCTGGGACGCTTCACCGATGTGAATGCCGACTTCTGGGTCAACCAGATCGACGCCAACGGCATGGTCACCGCCAGCGAACGCCTGAAGCAGGACAGCCACACCAAGAACGGCCAACTCAACTATCTCGACAACGGCCACTTGGCCCTGCTGATCAAGATCACTTCCCTGACGGCGCCGGCGCCGCGGGAAGCGCCTGAAGCCATTCCGGACTGATCGAAGTCCTTATGCCCCCGCCCCTGAGTAAACCGTTGGCACCCTCCTGGGTCAGCCGATTCAAGGAACAGAGCCTGGAGCGTGGCCGTCGCTACGCCCTGGAGAACCGGGTCCGTATCGCCCAGGTCGGCGATGCGACCATCACCGCCAGTTGCGAAGGCTCTGGCGGCAATGTCTACCGTCAGACCATTACGCTGCGCGAGTCGGCCAAAGGCACCTTGCTGCTGGTGGAGGCCGCGTGCACCTGCCCGGTTCGCAGCAACTGCAAGCATTGCGCAGCGGTGCTGCTGCAAGTGCAGGAAACCCTCGAATACCCGGCTGCCGCCAAAGACGCCGAACTATTGGAAAAACTCCAGGCCGTGCTGGAAAACCGCAGCCCGAAAGCCCCGCCGCAAGTGCTGGTGGATAACGTTCAGCCGGTCCCGCGCCTGTGGCTGGCCAGTGTCGAATTCAGCGCTTTCGAACCGCGCAACGGCAAGATGCAGCGCTACATTCAGCACCGCGCGGCGCTGTCGTTCAGCTATCTCGACGAATACGTCAGCGGACAGAAAAACAGCGACATCCTGATACGTCAGGAAAGCCAGACATTACGGATAAAACGCCACCCGGACGTCGAACAGTCCTACCGCGAACAGTTACGAATCCTCGGCTTTCGTATTGCCACCCGCCAGAGCAAAGCCCTGCCGGAAAGCGCCGGCGAGCTGTATGAGATGGTCAACGACAGTGCCTGGCTGACCTTCACCCTCAATGATCTGCCGAAGCTGCGCACGCAGGGCTGGGAATTGCAGATCGACGAAGAGTTCGGCTTCGACCTGACGGCCGTGGATGACTGGTACGCCACCGTCGAACAGGCACCGGAACGCGACTGGTTCGATCTGGAACTGGGCATCATCGTCAACGGTGAACGCTTGAGCCTGCTGCCGATCCTGCTCAACCTGATGCGCTCGCACACGGAAATCCTCAACCCGGAACGCCTGGCGCGCCGGCGCGATGACGAACTGATTCTGGTGAATATTCCGCAGCGCAACAGCGAGCACGGGCCATTGCAGGTGGCGCTACCGCTGGGCCGACTGAAACCGGTGCTGACGACCCTCGGCGAGTTTTATCTCCAGGAGCCGGGGGAAACCACCCTGCGCCTGAGCAAGGCCGATGCCACGCGTCTCAATTCGCTGGAAGGCATTCCGCTGCTGTGGGAGGGCGGTGAGCAGATCCGTACGTTTGCTCAGCGCCTGCGCGACATTCGCGATTTCAGCGCCGATGCGCCGCAGGGGCTGAACGCGACGTTGCGGCCGTACCAGCTCGAAGGCTTGAGCTGGATGCAATCGCTGCGACAGCTGCAAGTTGGCGGGATTCTGGCGGACGACATGGGACTGGGCAAAACCCTGCAAACGCTGGCGCACATTCTCAGCGAAAAAAACGCCGGACGCCTTGACCGGCCGTGCATGGTGGTCATGCCCACCAGCCTGATTCCCAACTGGCTCGATGAAGCGGCGCACTTCACCCCGCAACTGAAAGTGGTGGCGCTGTACGGTGCCGGCCGCAAAAAGCACTTTGACCACCTCGCTGACTTCGACCTGATCCTCACCACCTACGCATTGCTGCCCAAGGATGTCGAGCGCCTGGCCAGGCAACCCCTGCATGTGTTGGTGCTGGATGAAGCGCAGTACATCAAGAACCCGAACAGCAAAGCCGCCCAAGCGGCGCGAGAGCTGAATGCGCGGCAGCGTCTGTGCCTCAGCGGTACGCCGCTGGAAAACCATCTGGGTGAGCTATGGTCGCTGTTCCACTTCCTGCTGCCCGGCTGGCTTGGCGACGTCAAAAGCTTCAACGCCGACTACCGCGTGCCGATTGAAAAACGCGGCAGCGAAGTCAGGCTTCAGCACCTCAACGGCCGGATAAAACCGTTTCTGCTGCGCCGCACCAAAGAACAGGTGGCCACCGAGTTGCCACCGAAAACCGAGATCATCCATTGGGTCGACCTCAACGAAGCGCAGCGCGATGTGTACGAAACCATGCGCCTGGCGATGGACAAGAAGGTCCGCGATGAAATCACGCGCAAAGGCGTGGCGCGCAGTCAGATCATCATTCTGGAAGCACTGCTGAAATTGCGTCAGGTCTGCTGCGACCTGCGCCTGGTCAACGACGCCACCCTGCCCGCTCGCGGCAGCACGTCGGGCAAGCTCGACAGCCTGATGGAAATGCTCGAGGAGCTGTTTGAGGAAGGTCGGCGGATACTGCTGTTTTCGCAGTTCACCTCGATGCTGTCATTGATCGAAGAGGAACTGAAAAAACGCAAGATCGCCTATGCGCTGCTGACCGGTCAGACCCGGGACCGACGCACACCGGTGAAGGAGTTCCAGAGCGGCAATCGTCAGATCTTTCTGATCAGCCTGAAGGCCGGCGGCGTGGGATTGAACCTGACCGAAGCGGATACAGTGATTCACTACGACCCATGGTGGAACCCGGCGACCGAGAATCAGGCCACTGACCGTGCGTATCGGATCGGCCAGGAGAAACCGGTGTTCGTCTACAAGATGATTGCCCGGGGCACGGTGGAAGAGAAAATTCAGCACCTGCAGAAGGAAAAATCCGACTTGGCAGCGGGCGTGCTGGATGGACGCAAGGCCGGGGACTGGAAACTGCAGAGTGATGATATTGAAGCGCTGTTTGCGCCGTTGCCGGATAAGCTCGACAAGCGCTGAGATGCGCTGAGATGCGCTTTTCAGACAAATTGCCAGCGATGGGGCCCTCAGATATCGAGCCCAGGCTTAAACCATCAACCCGTGGAAACCGGCAGCGGCGCAAACAGCGCCTCAATGTCAGTCTGCTCCAGCTTGAACCCACCTGTCGTGCCACCTTCCAGCACCGCCCCGGCCAGCGCAGCCTTTTCCTGCTGCAGTGCCTGGATTTTTTCCTCTACCGTGCCGCGGGCAATCAGCTTGTAAACGAATACCGGGTTGTTTTGCCCGATTCGATACGCGCGATCGGTGGCCTGATTCTCCACTGCCGGGTTCCACCAAGGGTCGAAGTGGATCACCGTGTCTGCCGCAGTCAGGTTCAAACCTGTGCCCCCGGCCTTCAGACTGATCAGAAACAGCGACACCTTGCCGCTCTGGAAGTCTTTCACTGGCGTGCGCCGATCTGCGGTTTCACCGGTCAGCAGCGAATAGCTGACTTCACGTTGCTGCAACTCTTGCTCGATCAAAGCCAGCATCGACGTGAACTGGGAGAACAGCAGGATCCTGCGACCCTCGCCAATCAGCTCTTCAAGCATCTCCATCAAACTGAGCAGCTTTCCACTCCCCGAACGCAGCGCCTTCGCAGTCAGCGGCATATTGATCAAGCGCAAGTCGCAACAGACCTGACGCAGCTTGAGCAAGGCATCAAGAATGATGATCTGACTGCGTGCCACACCACTGCGGGCAATTTCGTCGCGGACTTTTTTGTCCATCGCCACGCGAACCGTTTCATACACGTCGCGTTGACCGTCGCTGAGATCGACCCAATGCACAATTTCGGTTTTCGGTGGCAACTCGGTCGCCACCTGGTCCTTTTTGCGTCGCAGCAAGAACGGCTTTATTCGCGCCGTCAGATGCCGCATGCGCTCGGCGTTGCCGTGTTTTTCAATCGGTGTACGGTAATCACGATTGAACGCTTTACTGTCACCCAGCCAACCGGGCATCAAGAAGTGGAACTGCGACCACAACTCGCCCAAGTGGTTTTCCATTGGGGTGCCGCTCAAACACAAGCGCTGCCGGGCTTGCAAATCACGTGCGGCTTGAGCAGCCTTACTGACCGGATTCTTGATGTTCTGCGCCTCATCGAGAATCAGCACGCTCCAGAACTGCGGCTGCAGAACCTCAAGGTCCCTCGGCAACAAAGCGTAAGTGGTCAACACCAGATCGTATTCGGCAAAACTGGCGAAGTCTTTTTTCCGCCCCGCGCCATGTAGCGCCAGCACCCTCAACTGCGGCGTAAAACGCAACGCCTCGTCCAGCCAGTTAGGGATCAGACTGGTGGGCATTACCGCCAGCGCAGGACAATCAAGCCGCCCCGCCTGCTTTTCCGTCAACAGGTGCGCCAGGGTTTGCAGCGTTTTACCCAGCCCCATGTCATCGCCGAGGATACCGCCAACCTCCAGCTCACGCAGGGTTTGCATCCAGCTCAAGCCTTCGAGCTGATAGGGTCGCATCTGCGCATTGAGACCGAGCGGTGCTACGACTTGCGTGTAAGTGGATTCACGCAGGCGCCGGGCAAAATTGCGCAACCGTTCGCCGCCCTGCCATTCCAGCGATACACCTTCCAGCAAACTCAGGCGTGCTGCATCGGGAGCACTCAAGCGCAACTTATCGCCATGATGATTGCCCAGATACAACTCGCTGAGTGTGGCCAGCAACGGTTTGACCCGACCAAAAGGCAGGGCGACTTTGCCACTGATGTTGGCGCTGAAGCGCCCGGCACCCAACTCGACCAACAGCAACTCATCATCACCGCGCTGAGCGAGGTTGGCTGGATCGAGAAGCATCGGCTGGGCGCGTAACAGGTGCAGAAAAATCGGCAGCAGGCTGTGGCGCTCACCGTTGACGACAATCCCTAACTGCAGATCAAACCACTGCCGCCCCGACTCTTCCTCAACCTCGGCGTACCAGTGCTCGACTTTCTCCACGTTGAAATGAAAGTTATGGCTGACGTCAATCTGCCAGCCTGCTTCACGCAGCGCGGGAATGCCATTCTGAGCAAATGTGAGCCAGGCTGAATCATCGGGCAGATCAAACCGCTCACCCGGATGATCAACGCTGCTTTTGCGCGTGGCCTTTTTGAAGCCGTGTTTCTGCAATTGCTGACGCAGGGCTTTTTCGGCGGCGGGCTGACGCTGAATCCGCTGGGTTTCAACGCCCGAAAGAACCACCACCTCCGGGTTGCGATCCTGTACGGGAAGACCGCCGTAGGTGAACAGCAAAGCGGCTCGGTGCTCCGGCTCGTACTGCCAGCGAGTGTATCGCTTGCCGCTGGCGAGGGTCAGATGAGCCTTGGGCAAAACATCGTCGATGATCCGCTCCGTCAACTTGTGCGGTGGGGCGACCTGAGTAGCCACACTCATTCGATGGCTGAACTGCATGGCCTGACGTGCCGGAATCTCCGGCGCCAATGCTAGATGACAGGCGAGCTTTTCATCGAACTCGCTGCATAGCGGGCCGATTTGTTGCCGCTCTCGATCCAGGTAATAAAGAGGTTCCAGCGCGAGCACTGTTTCCACTGACGCTTCATCACTGCTCCATTGCGGGCGAAAACTGCCATTGGCTTGTTCGGCCCAGGCAAACTGCGCGCTTCTGCTCGCGCCCGAAGTCAGCGGCTGCAATGTTTCAAAATCCAGATACAGGCGCCGCGTGTTCAACAACATTTCGAGCAATTCGGCGCCACTGCGACCATCCAGCGGATAGCCGCTGTAATAGGCATGATGGGAGTGCGTGGCCACCAACAGCCTGGCAATCCGCAGGTCCAGTTCGTTCAGATAACCGGGCTGGCGCATCAGCATGTCTGATAGCGAAAACAACGGTTTGACGTCGCGCAGCTCGCCACTCTTGAGCTGGTAGACCTTGAATATTTCGACCAGCCATTTACCCGAAACCGGCGTGGCCTTGAGTTTGTAAAACAGTCGCGTACTGGCCGCTTGCGAGGTCTCTTCAAAAGACTGGGTCGCCACAGGAATAGTGGAAAGCCAGTGCTCCAGTGCTCTATTCAACTGAACCGGGGCATCACGGTCAGTCTCTTCAGCCCCGCGATCCTGCAAGTGAAAGAGCACCGCTGCGCTGTGCTTACAGTTGATTTCCACCGGGCAGGAGCAAAAGCATCGCAGGCCGAATCGCTCCTGCTCATCTTTAACCAGATAGATGACCTGTTGATAAACGTAACTTTCAGAACCCGCGCAGGCCGCCTCAATCATCTCGTCATCGACCAAATGGATTTTTATCCGGTCCTCGATGGCGTAAACGCGGGCTTTGGCCAAAGCATTACGGTTGAAGGCCTCAGTCCATGGCAGCGAGTGAAGCTGACTGATGATTATCGTCATGGCGCTGTCAGCCTTTCACCCAGCCAATACCCGTGCCAGCACTGATTTCACCTTGCCCATGCCGCCCTGCAACGCCTGTTCGATCTCGGCCATGGTGATCACCGCGGTGGACTTGCCCGCCGCCGGATTGACCACCAGCGCCAGACATGCGTAATCCAGTTCGAGTTCACGCGCCAGCGCCGCTTCCGGCATGCCGGTCATGCCAACGATGTCGCAGCCATCACGCTCCAGACGCACGATTTCGGCCACAGTCTCCAGACGCGGGCCCTGGGTGCAGGCATACACACCTTGATCGCTGTATTCGCAACCCTCGGCGGCCACTGCGGCAATCAACTGCTGACGCAGCGGTTCGCTGTAGGGGAAGCTGAAGTCAATGTGGGTGACATGTTCGAGATCGTCGGCGAAAAACGTGTGTTCACGGCCGCTGGTGTAGTCAACGATCTGATGCGGCACGCAGAAATGCCCGGTGCGCATCGCCGGGTGAATCCCGCCTACGGCATTCACCGCGATGATCGCTTCAGCCCCGGCCTGCTTCAACGCCCACAGGTTGGCGCGGTAGTTGACCTTGTGCGGCGGGAAGCGATGCGGGTGGCCGTGACGGGCGAGGAACAGCACCTCCTTGCCGGCATACTCACCGACCTGCACCTCGGCCGAAGGCGCGCCATAAGGCGTGTCCACGGCCAGCGACTGACGAATGCTCAAGCCTTCGAGCCGGGTCAGGCCGGTGCCACCGATGATCGCGTATACCGTCATAGGGAAACGTCCTTAATCAATCAGTTGAGCGTCTTTGAGCGCGCCGATGGCGGTGAGCCAGCGCGGATCCTGGCGGTAATCGGTGCTGGCGAACGCCTGGCCACGCATGCGCGCAATGCGGGCAGAAGGTTTGACCTTCAACCGTTGCGCGGCACTCAGGGCCAGTTCGGCCGCCGCACGGTCGTTGCACACCAGGCCCATGTCGCAGCCGGCGCTCAGGGCCGCTTCGATACGGCTGGCAGCATCGCCCACGACATGGGCACCGGCCATCGACAGATCGTCGCTGAAGATCACACCGTCAAACTGCAACTCGCCACGCAGGATGTCCTGCAACCAGCGCCGGGAGAAACCGGCAGGCTGCGAATCCACTTGCGGATAAATGACGTGGGCCGGCATGACAGCGGCCAGTTGTTGGCTGAGTCGGGCGAACGGTACGAGGTCATGGGCGCGGATCTCGTCGAGGCTGCGCTCGTCGTTCGGGATCGCAACGTGTGAGTCGGCTTCGGCCCAACCATGACCGGGGAAGTGCTTGCCAGTGGCGGCCATGCCGGCACTGTTCATACCGCGAATGAACGCCCCGGCGAGCAGTGCTGCGCGCTCCGGATCACCTTCGAACGAACGGGTACCCACCACCGCACTGCGCTGATAATCCAGATCCAGCACCGGGGCGAAGCTCAGGTCGAGGCCGACCGCCAGCACTTCGGTGGCCATGATCCAGCCGCATTGCTCGGCGAGGTATTCGGCATTCGGATTGTCAGCGATGGCGCGCATGGCCGGCAGACGCACAAAGCCCTGACGCAGGCGCTGCACGCGACCGCCCTCCTGGTCCACCGCCAGCAACAGATCCGGGCGAATGGCGCGAATGGCCGCGCTCAGCTCACGCACCTGCCGTGGATGCTCGATGTTGCGGGCAAAAATGATCAGGCCACCCACTTCGGGCTGGCGCAACAATTGGCGATCTTCGGCCGTCAGCCAGGTACCGGCGACGTCCACCATCAACGAGCCTTGCAGGCCAGCAGTCATAGAGATTCCTTGAAAACGAAAAACCCGATCCGCATGTAATCGCTGCCGTGGGCAGTGCCCGGCAGGTCAGCGGTTTTCATCAGAATCGGGTTCAGAACGAGAGTCGGCATGGGCGGCTAGCTTAGCGGATACAAGCTGCTGCGCCCACCCGTGCGCGGTCAAACCTTGGCGGCGACCGGCGTCGATTTGCTGCGCGGACGCAGTTGTGCGGTGGCCATCGCCGCATCGGTGACACCGGTTTCGGCGCGCATGCCGGCCGCCAGGAACGGCACCATCAGGCGCATGACCTGTTCGATGGAGGTGTTGACGCCGAAATCGGTCTCGGCAATTGCACGCAGCGCCTTGATACCGGACATGCTGAACGCTGCGGCGCCGAGCATGAAGTGCACGCGCCAGAACAGCTCGATCGGTGGAATCCGTGGTGCGGACTCATTGACCAGCAGCATGTAACGACGGAACACCTTGCCGTACATGTCTTCAAGGTAACGCCGCAGGTGACCCTGGCTCTGGCTGAACGCAAGACCCAGCAAACGCATGAAGATCGACAGGTCGTTGCCGCTGCGCGGCTGAACCACCAGAGCCTGTTCGACAAGGATTTCCAGCAGCTCTTCGAGGGTCGGCTTGTTTTCAGGCTTGGCCTGACGCCGCTCCAGTTCTTTATCGAGGCTGATGCAGAACGGCCCGAGAAAACGCGAGAACACCGCCTGGATCAACGCTTTTTTCGAACCGAAGTGATAGTTCACCGCTGCCAGGTTGACGCCTGCCTTGCTGGTGATCAAACGCAATGAGGTTTCAGCGAAACCTTTCTCCGCGAACAACTGCTCGGCAGCATCAAGAATGCGTTCAACGGTTTCCGACTGGGCCATGGCTACTCCGCCTGACAAACACTTGTTTGAAACATACGTTTCAGCCTGTGCCTTGTCAAGCCTGCCGGTTCGTTTTGGGAATGGTCGGTCAGCTATTTAACCACACAAGCCCATCGCATTAATAAACACCCCTGCCGACCGTCTGGCGGCCGGTAAAAAAACGGGCATTGCCAAGACCGCTTCACTGTATATAATCCCAGTCACTGTATAAAAAGACAGAGCGATCAATATGCTAAAGCTGACGCCACGCCAAGCCGAGATTCTGGCCTTTATCAAACGCTGCCTCGAAGACAACGGCTACCCGCCAACCCGTGCGGAAATCGCTCAGGAGCTGGGCTTCAAGTCGCCCAACGCGGCAGAAGAACACCTGAAGGCACTGGCCCGCAAGGGCGCCATCGAGATGACGCCTGGCGCTTCCCGCGGCATTCGCATCCCGGGCTTCGAAGCCAAGGCCGACGACTCCACCCTGCCGATCATTGGCCGGGTCGCTGCCGGCGCACCGATTCTCGCCCAGCAGCACATCGAAGAATCCTGCAACATCAACCCTGCCTTCTTCCATCCACGCGCCGACTACCTGCTGCGCGTTCACGGCATGAGCATGAAGGACATCGGTATTTTCGACGGTGACCTGCTGGCGGTTCATACCACCCGCGAAGCCCGTAACGGCCAGGTTGTCGTGGCGCGAATCGGTGATGAAGTGACCGTCAAACGCTTCAAGCGTGAAGGCAGCAAGGTCTGGCTGATCGCCGAAAACCCTGAGTTCGCTCCTATCGAAGTTGACCTGAAAGATCAGGAACTGGTGATCGAAGGCTTGAGTGTCGGCGTAATCCGCCGCTAAAGGAGGCTTTATGCAGTTCCCACACACACCTCAGCAAACACAACTGCCTTTATTCGAAGCGTTTCTGGCGCAACCGATGGCGCCGATCCTGAAAGAAGTGGTCGAGCGTCCCTGGAATGCCGAACCCGAAGTATTCAGTGAGCTGTCACTGCGCGGTGCGGCCGGGAACTGCCTGAACCTGCTCGCCCCGATCCTGCGCGAACTCAGCGAGGACCAGGACGCACGCTGGCTGACGCTGATTGCGCCACCGGCCAGCCTGACCCAGGCATGGCTTCGGGATGCGGGCCTGAATCGTGAACGGATTCTACTGCTGCAACCGCGCGGCACTCAGAGCGCCCAGCAACTGGCCTGCGAAGCACTGCGCCTGGCGCGCAGTCATACGGTGGTGACCTGGCTCAACCCGCTGAATGCCCAATCGCGGCAACAACTGATCAGCGCTGCACGCACGGGCGACGCTCAAAGCCTGAACATCCGATTGGGTTGACTCACTGACAACGCGCGCTGTTTGGAGCGCAGGGCTTCTCCAGGGACAGAGAAGCCGATCTGAAGCGGTACCGACAAAAACAGGCAGGGATCAATGAAGAACCCGTGGCCCCTCATCTTTATCAAACTCACCTTCGATCATCCGACCCGCCATCTGCACGCCAACACTCAACATCGCCTTGGCGATCTCGACATGCTGCCCCTGCAGGAACGTCTTGGCATCCTCGGAGAAATCCAGCGTCACCAGAGAACCCTCGTCCTCAGCCCTGCGCAGTTCGATTCGGCCGTCTGGTAACTCGACAATTTCTAGAAAGGACGTTGGCATATAGGTCTGTTCTCCACGAAAGGCAGGGATTATATAGACATCATTCAGGCTTCGCTCGGGATCTTGACCAGCAGCATGTTTCATATTGCCACCGTGTCAATCGACCTCAACACTCGTTCAATCCTTCGCGAAAACGAATGGCCAAGCCTTTGAGATTCTGCCGCCAGCTCTCCAGCTCTTCGCGAGTCAGTTCCTGCGGCGCCTCCTCTTCATCCAGATTAACGGCCTGAATCAACGGCTGCGTCACATCGCCCTTGGGCTTGTGCGGCACCCGTGGAGGCTGGAACAGCGCCGAATGCGCCGCCAATAGTTTCGCCAGCCAGGTTTCCGGATTACCTGCCAGCTCAATCATCTCGGCCAATTCGGGGATCGCAATCGTTTCCAGCACTTCGCGGGTCAGCAAAACCTCGGCTCGAGGCGCGCTGGCCTGGGGCAAACGATAGAACCCGGCAATCTCATGGCATAAACCCAACAGCGCGCCATAGAGGTGGAATAACGCGGATTCACGTCCCGCCTGAATCAACGCCAACGCGTTCATCGCTCGCCCCTCTTCGGCGCGCGCCAGCGCTTCCAGCGACAAGCCGGCAAAATAGATCTTCTGATTGGTGCGGGTATAGAGTTCGTGCGCCATGCCGGCAGTCTCCACAGCGAAATAATTACGTCACACAGACCTGACAGTGTCATGGATCAGCGGAGCCGACCGCAAGCATAAAACAAAAAGGCCGCATGAAACCCGAGGGTCATCATGCGGCCTTTTGTGTATCGGACCGGCGCTTACTCAGCCTTGGCTTTCGTGCGCTTGTCTTCAACGGTCCACTTGCCACCGTCGTAGAACGCTTTCCAGCCGGTAGGCTTGCCGTCGACTTCGGTCTGCACGTATTGCTCCTTGGTCTTGCGGCTGTAGCGGATCACCGCCGGCAGGCCGTCAGGGTCCTTCTGTGGCGCTTCACACAGGAAGTGGTACTTCGGATCGATTTCGTCCTTGTGCGGCAGAATTTCAATCACCAGCGGAGCACGGGTCTCACGGTTTTTCGGGAACTGACTGGCCGCGAGGAACAGACCGGAAGCACCGTCGCGCAGGATGTAGGTGTCGTTGACCTTTTCGCATTTCAGCTCAGGCATCTTCACCGGATCCATCTTCGGCGGCGCCGCATCACCGCTCTTGAGCAGTTTGCGGGTGTTCTTGCAGGTCGGGTTGGTGCAACCGAAGAACTTGCCGAAACGGCCGGTCTTGAGTTGCATCTCGCTGCCACACTTGTCGCATTCCAGGCTTGGACCTTCGTAGCCCTTGATGCGGTAGTTACCCTCTTCGATCTCGTAGCCCGCGCAATCCGGGTTGTTACCGCAGATGTGCAGTTTGCGTTTCTCGTCGAGCAGATAGGCATCCATCGCCGTGCTGCAGATCGGGCAGCGATGCTTGCCACGCAGCACCAGCGATTCCGACTCACCTTCGTCGTCCGCAGCAATTTCGTCGCCCGGCACCAGGTTGACGGTGGCCTTGCAGCGCTCCTTCGGCGGCAGGCTGTAGCCTGAGCAACCGAGGAACACACCGGTCGAGGCGGTACGGATCTGCATCGGACGGCCGCACGTGGTGCACGGAATGTCGGTCATGACCGGCTGATTGGCACGCATGCCATTGTCCGGATTCTCGGCTACCTCGAGCTTCTTCTTGAAATCGCCATAGAACTCGTCCAACACGTTTTTCCAGTCACGCTCGCCCTGGGCCACGTCATCGAGGTTCTCTTCCATGCCGGCAGTGAAGCCGTAGTCCATGAGGTTGGAAAAGCTCTCGGACAGACGCTCAGTGACGATGTCGCCCATCTTTTCCGAATAGAAACGACGGTTGTGCAGGGTCACATAGCCGCGGTCCTGAATGGTCGAAATGATCGCTGCGTAGGTCGAAGGACGACCGATGCCGCGTTTTTCCATTTCCTTGACCAGACTGGCTTCGGAGTAACGCGCCGGCGGCTTGGTGAAGTGCTGGGACGGATCGAGCTTGATCAGCTTCATCACGTCGCCTTGCGCCATGTCCGGCAGAACATCGTCATCGCCAGGCTTGGCGATCTGCGGCAGAACGCGGGTGTAACCGTCGAACTTGAGGATGCGGCCCTTGGCACGCAGCTCGAAGTCACCCGCCGCCACACTGACGGTGGTCGACAGGTATTGCGCCGGCAGCATCTGGCAAGCGAGGAACTGGCGCCAGATCAGCTCATACAGACGCTCAGCATCACGCTCCATACCAGCCAGCTTGCTCGGCGTGGTGTTGGCGTCGGACGGACGAATCGCTTCGTGAGCCTCTTGTGCGCCTTCCTTGCTGCTGTAGACGTTCGGCGTTTCCGGCAGGTACTTCTTGCCGAACTCATCTTCGATGTAAGTGCGCGCCATCGCCACGGCATCGGCCGACAGGTTGGTCGAGTCGGTACGCATATAAGTGATGTAGCCAGCTTCGTACAGACGCTGGGCCATCATCATGGTTTTCTTCACGCCAAAGCCCAGGCGGTTGCTTGCGGCCTGTTGCAGGGTGGACGTGATGAACGGTGCCGACGGCTTGCTGCTGGTCGGTTTGTCTTCGCGCTTGACGATGCTGTAGCTGGAGGACTTGAGTTTCTCCAGTGCAGCCGTGGCCTGTGCTTCATTCAGCGGCTTGAAGGCTTCACCCTTTTCACGCGCCACTTCGAAACGCACGGTCGAGCCCTTGGCAGTGCCAAGGTCGGCGTGCACTTCCCAGTATTCTTCCGGGTTGAACGCACGGATTTCGCGCTCGCGCTCGACCACCAGCTTCACGGCAACCGATTGCACGCGACCGGCGGACAGGCCACGGGCAATCTTGGCCCACAGCAGCGGCGAGACCATGTAGCCCACGACGCGGTCGAGGAAACGACGCGCCTGCTGGGCATTCACACGGTCGATGTCCAGCTCGCCGGGCTCGGAGAAGGCCTCCTGAATCGCCTTCTTGGTGATTTCGTTGAACACCACGCGCTTGTAGCGGCTGTCGTCACCACCGATGGCTTCGCGCAGGTGCCAGGCAATGGCTTCCCCCTCGCGATCCAAGTCGGTTGCGAGATAGATGGTGTCAGCATCCTTGGCGAGCCGGCGCAGCTCTTCGATGACCTTTTCCTTGCCCGGGAGGATCTCGTACTTGGCCTTCCAGCCATGATCGGGATCGACACCCATACGTGAGACCAACTGCTTGCGCGCCTTCTCTTTCGGCGTGAGCACCGGACCTTCGCCTGCAGCGGCCTTGCCACGCTTGGCGGCTGGCTCTTTGCTGGCGCTAGCCGAACCGCTGGTGGGCAGGTCTCGGATATGGCCGATACTCGACTTCACCACGTATTGGTTACCCAGATACTTGTTGATGGTCTTGGCCTTAGCCGGGGATTCCACAATGACCAGCGATTTGCCCATGGATCAGAAAATTCCTGAATTCTAGAAGTGAAAGGCGGTTGGCGCCTGACGCGGCACCGCTATATATAGTTGATACAAGGTGAGGTCAAGCACAGGGTTCTGTGCACACTCGCCTCATGCCTTGGTAAAAAGGCTCGGTTCGGCTTGCACCAAAGCAAAGCGTGGCACCTGCTCGCCGTCAACCTCGACCGACTCGACGAACATGCTCAAAGGGCGCACCCAAAAGCCGTAATCGCCATACAGGGCTTGGTAAAAGACCACTTCTTCCTCGGTCTCGGAATGCCGCGCAACACTGAATACGCGGTACTGCGGACCTTTGTAATGTTGGTAGAGCCCAGGTTGTATCGGCATGCTTCGGCCCTCACTCAAATTTTTTCAAAATAAAAACAAAATAAATCCGCAAAAACAAAAACCGGGGCACTTGGCCCCGGCTTCCATCGACGAGACGCTTAAACGCGTTCGAAGACGGTGGAGATGCCTTGGCCGAGACCAATGCACATAGTGGCCACCCCGAAGGTGCCGCTATTCTGCTTCATCACGTTCAGCAAGGTGCCGGAAATACGCGCACCGGAGCAACCGAACGGGTGACCCAGGGCGATCGCGCCGCCGTGCAGGTTAACCTTCTCGTTCATCTTGTCGAGTACTTTCAGATCTTTCAGCACTGGCAGGGCCTGTGCAGCGAAAGCTTCGTTGAGCTCGAAGAAGTCGATATCGTTGATGCCAAGGCCCGCACGCTTCAGGGCTTTTTGTGTGGCCGGAACTGGACCATAGCCCATGATCGCCGGATCCACACCCGCCACTGCCATCGAACGGATCACCGCCATCGGCTGAATGCCCAGGTCCTGCGCACGCTGCGCCGACATCACGATCATGCACGAAGCACCATCGGTGATCTGCGACGAAGTACCCGCAGTCACGGTGCCGCCCTTTGGATTGAAGGCCGGCTTGAGGGCCGCCAGACTTTCCAGGGTGGTTTCCGGACGAATGGTTTCGTCGTAGTCGAACAGTTTCAGGAAACCGTTCTCGTCATAGCCCTGCATCGGGATGATTTCGTCTTTGAACTTGCCTTCCACAGTTGCCTTGTGGGCCAACTGGTGGGAACGCACGCCGAAAGCGTCTTGCTGTTCGCGAGTGATGCCGTGCATTTTGCCGAGCATTTCAGCGGTCAGGCCCATCATGCCCGAGGCTTTCGCCGCGTACAGGGACATGTGCGGGTTCGGATCGACACCGTGCATCATGCTGACGTGGCCCATATGCTCGACGCCGCCAACCACGAACACGTCACCGTTGCCGGTCATGATCGCTTGCGCGGCAGTGTGCAGGGCACTCATCGACGAACCGCACAGACGGCTGACGGTCTGGCCGGCCGAGGTGTGCGGGATCTGGGTCATCAGCGACGCCATGCGCGCGATGTTCCAGCCCTGCTCCAGAGTCTGGTTCACACAGCCCCAGATCACGTCCTCGACTTCAGCAGGATCGACCTTGGCGTTGCGTTCCAGCAGCTTGCTGATCAGGTGCGCCGACATGTCTTCGGCGCGGGTGTTGCGGTGCATGCCGCCCTTGGAGCGGCCCATCGGAGTACGACCGAAGTCGACAATCACGACGTCTCTAGGATTCAAGCTCATAAGTTCACTCTCACTCTAGTTGGGGGCGCTTAACCGAAGAAGCTCTGGCCGTTTTTGGCCATTTCGCGCAGCTTCGCGGTCGGGTGGTACAGCGCGCCCAAATCAGCGTACTGGTCAGCCAGGGCAACGAACTCGGCAACACCGATCGAATCGATGTAGCGCAGCGCACCGCCACGGAATGGAGGGAAACCGATACCGTAGACCAGACCCATGTCGGCTTCGGCGGCGGTTTCAACGATGCCGTCTTCCAGGCAACGCACGGTTTCCAGGCACAGCGGGATCATCATCCAGTTGATGATGTCTTCGTCAGTGACTTCGCGCTGCTCGTAAACGATCGGCTTGAGCACTTCCAGCACCGATGGATCGGCAACCTTCTTCTGCTTGCCTTTCTTGTCGGCTTCGTAGGCGTAGAAGCCCTTGCCGTTTTTCTGACCCAGGCGCTTGGCTTCGTACAGCACGTCGATGGCCGAACGACGGTCATCCTTCATGCGGTCCGGGAAACCTTCAGCCATCACGTCACGACCGTGGTGACCGGTGTCGATGCCGACCACGTCCATCAGGTATGCCGGGCCCATTGGCCAGCCGAATTTTTCCATGACCTTGTCGATGCGGACGAAGTCGACACCGGCGCTGACCAGCTTGGCGAAGCCGCCGAAGTACGGGAACAGTACGCGGTTGACCAGGAAGCCCGGGCAGTCATTGACCACGATCGGGTTCTTGCCCATTTTCTTGGCGTAGGCAACGGTGGTGGCAACGGCCAGTTCGCTGGACTTCTCGCCACGGATCACTTCCACCAGCGGCATCATGTGCACCGGGTTGAAGAAGTGCATGCCGACGAAGTTTTCCGGACGCTTGAGGGCCTTGGCCAGCAGGCTGATGGAAATGGTCGAGGTGTTGGACGCGAGGATGGTGTCCTCTTTGACCTGAGCTTCAACTTCGGCCAGTACAGCTTGCTTGACCTTCGGGTTCTCGACGACCGCTTCAACCACCAGATCGACGTGACCGAAGTCGCCGTAGGACAGGGTCGGACGAATGCCGTTGAGCACTTCAGCCATTTTCGCAGCGGTCATGCGACCTTTATCAACGCGGCCAACCAGCAGTTTCGCGGCTTCGGCCAGACCCTGCTCGATACCGTGCTCGTTGATGTCCTTCATCAGGATCGGCGTGCCTTTGGAGGCCGACTGATAGGCGATACCGCCACCCATGATGCCGGCGCCGAGTACGGCAGCCTGCTTCACGTCTTTGGCGATTTCGTCGTAGGCCTTGGCCTTTTTCTTCAGTTCCTGATCGTTCAGGAACAGACCGATCAAGCTCTGCGCGGCAGAGGTCTTGGCCAGTTTGACGAAACCGGCGGCTTCGACTTCCAGCGCCTTGTCACGACCGAAGTTCGCGGCTTTCTGGATGGTCTTGATTGCTTCGACCGGCGCCGGGTAGTTCGGGCCTGCTTGACCGGCGACGAAACCTTTGGCGGTTTCGAAAGCCATCATTTGTTCGATGGCGTTCAACTTGAGTTTTTCAAGTTTCGGCTGACGCTTGGCCTTGAAGTCGAACTCGCCGGAGATGGCGCGCTTGATCAGTTCAAGGGCAGCTTCCTGCAGCTTCTCTGGAGCAACCACGGCGTCAACGGCGCTGACTTTCAGGGCGTCTTCAGGGCGGTTTTCCTTGCCGGCGGCAATCCACTCGATGGCATTGTCGACACCGATCAGACGCGGCAGACGCACAGTGCCACCGAAGCCTGGGTAGATGCCCAGTTTGACTTCCGGCAGACCAATCTTGGCTTTGGTCGACATGACGCGATAGTCAGCCGCCAGGCACATTTCCAGACCGCCGCCCAGCGCGATGCCGTTGATGGCCGCTACGGTAGGAACGTTGAGGTCTTCGAAATCGCTGAAGATCTTGTTGGCTTCGAGATTGCCAGCAACCAGCTCGGCATCCGGCAGCTTGAAGTTGTCGACAAATTCGGTGATGTCGGCGCCGACGATGAACACGTCCTTGCCACTGCTGACGATCACGCCCTTGATCGAAGCATCTGCCTTGATGGTGTCTACGGCCTGACGCAGTTCGTTCAGGGTTAGACGGTTGAACTTGTTGACGGACTCACCCTTGAGGTCGAATTTCAATTCGACGATGCCACTTTCAAGAGCTTTAACCGTGATGGCTTTACCTTCGTAAATCATCAACTGATCTCCACGATATGGAAGCTGAACAGTACACGTCGGACGCAGGCGAATGGCTCGGCAGGACGCTTTTTCGTCGATGCTAACGCCAATCCACCCGGCACACCCGCCAACGCGATAGTCGGGATTCTGTAGGAGCAGTCTGTAAGACAAACGCTCAATTCATACGCCCGTTTGATTTGGGTACGTCACCTTCACGGAATTTCCGACAATTGTCAATCGCCCAAAATACGGGTTCAAATGCGACTTTGCGGTCATTTCCGTACCACGCAGACGTGCAACACACGCCTGCATGTGAAGCCATTCATAGAATCAATAGTTAGAAAATTCGCCCTAATTCACAACGAACCCTGTTTAAAAGGCTACGCTGGCTGGACTACAGTGAGATGTGCTGATCAGAGATTGCCCGATACAGCCTCGAAAAGAATTTCCGGCCTGCCTGGCCAAACCCGCCCGACGAATCATGTCGGGCTTTTTATTGCTCGTCTGCCGGACGCTTCACACCGTTGCAGTGCGAAAATTCCGCGCATCACGCCAGCGCTTTCAGAGTCGCGTCGATATCCTGCAAGACCGTGGCTTCGCCCTTCTCGCCCCAATACAAGGCGATCATCTGCTTGTCGGCCTCGACTTTGAAAACGTTGCCCGGCAACTTTTCGAAATGATTAAGCAGCGCCCGGTCTTCGCAGACTTCCTGCCACTGATTGACCCACACCCCCGGCGCTTTCTGCCAGTAAGCCCAGCATGCCGGTTGATTGCCACGGCGCGGCCGATGGTATTGCGCGCACGGATTGGGCGGCTCCTGCCCCAGCCAGTGCGGCCATTCCTGAGGCGCCAGTTGCATGGCCAGACCAATGCGGCGCGCCTCCATGCGCAGGGCCATGCGACCGCTTTGAACACGCGAAGGGCGCAACCAGGCCAGCGGACTTAATACCACCAGCAGGATTGACACCACTAACCAGACCGTCATATCTCTATTCCCAATTCTTGGTGAGCGCATTGTGTCACTTTGGAACCAATGCGCTTGAAACCAGCCATACTTAACAATATTGAAACCTCACGAGGAGCACCTCATGCCCTACTCCCATATCCTGGTCGCCGTAGATCTGACCGAAGAGTGCGACCCTGTGATTCACCGCGCCCGAGAGCTGTCGGCGAGCAACGGCGCCAAGCTGTCGCTGGTACATATCGTCGAACCAATGGCGATGGCGTTCGGCGGCGACGTGCCGATGGATCTGTCACAACTGCAACAACAGCAGTTCGATCAGGCCAAGGAGCGTCTCGAGCGCCTGAAAACCAAATACGCAGAGCTTGAGGGCGCCAATTGCCACCTGACCTATGGTCAGCCACGCCAGGAAATCCATCATTTCGCCAAGGAAAACCATTGCGACCTGATCGTCGTCGGCAGCCATGGCCGTCACGGCCTGGCGCTGTTGCTTGGCTCCACGGCCAATGACGTACTGCACGGCGCGCCTTGCGATGTACTGGCGGTGCACCTGGTCAAACGCTGAAACACCAGGCCCGCTCCTATTGAATCTCGACCCGCATGTGAAAAGCCCGGCCTCACGCAAATGAGGCCGGGCTTTTTTGTCACCGGATCAGTCAGGCATCCAGCTCGGCCCAACGCTCCACCAGTGCATCCAGCTCAGCCTGCAACTGCTCCAGCGAAGCAATTACCTTGGCCGTCTCGGTCGGCGGACGCTGATAGAAACCAGCTTCGGCCATTTCAGCCTCGACCGCAGCGATCTGCTGTTCCTTGGCGTCGATGTCACCCGGCAACGCTTCCAGCTCGCGCTGCAGCTTGTAGCTCAGTTTCTTCTTGGCCGCCGGCGCGACAGCGGCAGGCTCAGCAACCACAGCAGGCTCAGCGGTAACCACCGCCGAATTCAGGTCAGCCTTGCCCGACTTGCTCTCGGTCACGCCCAGCAGGCGCGGCGAGCCGCCCTGACGGATCCAGTCCTGATAACCACCGACGTATTCACGTACCTTGCCTTCACCTTCGAAAACCAGGGTACTGGTGACCACGTTGTCGAGGAATGCCCGGTCGTGACTGACCATCAGCACGGTGCCGTTGAAGGTCAACAGCACTTCTTCGAGCAGCTCGAGGGTTTCCACATCGAGGTCGTTGGTCGGTTCGTCGAGGACCAGCAGGTTCGCCGGCTTGCTGAACAGCTTCGCCAACAGCAAACGCGCACGCTCGCCACCGGACAGCGCCTTCACCGGTGTGCGCGCACGCTGCGGGCTGAACAGGAAGTCGCCGAGGTAGCTCAGCACGTGGCGGCTCTGACCGTCGATGTCGATAAAATCGCGACCTTCGGCGACGTTGTCGATCACGGTCTTTTCCAGATCCAGCTGATGGCGCAACTGGTCGAAGTAGGCCACGTCGATCCGGGTGCCCTCTTCCACTGTGCCGCTGGTCGGTTGCAGGCCGTTTAGCATCAGCTTGAGCAAGGTGGTCTTGCCGGTACCGTTGGCGCCGAGCAGACCGATACGGTCGCCGCGCTGCAGGACCATCGAGAAGTCCTTGATCAGGAACGGGCCGTCCGGGTGATGGAAGCTGACATTTTCCAACACCATCACTTGCTTGCCGGACTTGTCGGCGGTTTCCAGCTGAATGTTCGCCTTGCCGGTGCGCTCGCGACGCTCGCTGCGCTCAACACGCAGGGCTTTCAGGGCGCGGACACGGCCTTCGTTACGGGTACGACGGGCCTTGATGCCTTGACGGATCCACACTTCTTCCTGGGCCAGACGCTTGTCGAACAGCGCGTTGGCGGTTTCTTCAGCAGCCAGCGCGGCTTCTTTATGTACCAGGAAGCTGGCGTAGTCGCCGTTCCAGTCGATCAGGCCGCCGCGGTCCAGCTCGAGGATGCGTGTGGCGAGGTTTTGCAGGAAAGAACGGTCGTGCGTGATGAACAGCACGGCACCCTGGAAATCCTTCAGAGCTTCTTCGAGCCAGGCAATTGCACCGATGTCCAGGTGGTTGGTGGGTTCGTCGAGCAACAGCAGATCCGGCTCGGACACCAGCGCCTGCGCCAGCAGAACGCGACGACGCCAGCCGCCGGACAGTTCGGCGAGGGTCTTGTCGGCCGGCAGTTGCAGGCGGCTCAGGGTGCTGTCGACCAGGGTCTGCAAGCGCCAGCCGTCACGAGCTTCGAGGTCGTGCTGGACGTGCATCAGCTTGTCCAGATCGGCATCGGTGACGATGTTCTGGCTCAGGTGATGGTATTCGGCGAGCAAGGCGCCAACGCCATCGAGGCCTTCGGCAACCACGTCGAACACGGTCCGCTCGTCGGCCACCGGCAATTCTTGCGGCAATTCGCCGATTTTCAGACCGGGGGCACGCCACACCGAGCCGTCATCGGGCTTCTGGTCGCCCTTGACCAGTTTCATCATGCTGGACTTGCCAGTGCCGTTGCGGCCGATGATGCACACCCGCTCACCACGGGCGATCTGCCAGGACACCTTGTCCAACAACGGCATCGCGCCGAATGCAAGGGACACATCGCTGAATTTGAGCAGGGTCATGAGCTTCTCCAAAAACCGGGCGCGCATTCTACCTGACTTAGGGCTTCAACAGGCCGGCAATTTGTCTGTCGAAGCACTCTGCACAACATTTGTTGCGAACTTGTGCTGCATGGGTCGCAAAGCTTTCGCCCGTTGCTGGCAAAAGGCTAAGCTACAGACAATTCAGTGCTGGCCGCGGCCGGTGCTTGTCATGATTTCTCTGCCCGGATGTCTCATGCGCAGTCGCCTTTTCAGTGTCTTGTCCTGTTTGCTACTTACCGCCGCTGCCGCTCAATCCGCCCAGGCGGTGGACCTGTCCACCCAACGCCAGTATTACGATGAAGCCAAGCGCGCCCTGGCCAAGGGCGACACCGGCCCGTACTTCCGTTACAGCCAGGCCCTGGCCGATTATCCGCTGGAACCGTATCTGGCTTACGACGAGTTGACCGCACGTCTGAAGACCGCGAGCAACGCCGAGATCGAGAAATTCCTCGCCGAGCACGGCGACCTGCCGCAGGCCAACTGGATGAAACTGCGCTGGTTGCGCTGGCTGGCCGACCGCGGCGACTGGGCGACCTTCACCAGGTATTACGACCCTAAACTGAACTTTACCGAACTGGACTGCCTCAACGCGCAGAACCAGATCAGCAGCGGCCACAAGGCCGAAGGTTACGCCAACGCCGACAAACTGTGGCTGACCGGCAAATCGCAACCGGCGGCCTGTGACGGGCTGTTCGGGATCTGGGCCGCCGATGGCCAACTGACCGAACAGAAACGCTGGGAGCGCACCAAACTGGCCGCCCAGGCGCGTAACTATCCGTTGGCCAACAGTCTGGTCAACGGCCTGACCACCCTCGCCCCACGCGGTCGCGTGTTGGTGGATGTCGCACAGAAGCCCGAACTGCTCAACCAGCCGTCGCGCTTCACCCCGGCCGACGAGCCGATGTCCGACGTGGTCAGCCTCGGCCTGCGTCGCCTCGCCCGTCAGGATCCGGACAAGGCCATGGCCCTGCTCGATGGTTACGCCAGCAGCATGCACTTCTCCCGTGACGAGAAAGTCGCGATCGCCCGGGAAATCGGCCTGACGCTGGCTCGGCGTTTCGACAGCCGGGCGCTGGACGTGATGACCAAGTACGACCCGGAACTGCGCGACAACACCGTTTCCGAATGGCGCCTGCGCCTGCTGCTGCGTCTGGCCCGCTGGGACGACGCCTATCAGTTGACCCGCCGGCTGCCGCAGGATCTGGCCACCACCAACCGCTGGCGCTATTGGCAGGCCCGCAGTCTGGAATTGGCGCAGCCACGGAACCCGGAAGCGCAGACGCTGTACAAGAATCTGGCCAAGGAACGCGACTTCTACGGCTTCCTCGCCGCCGACCGCTCGCAACTGCCGTACTCGGTGATGAACAAGCCGCTGGTACTGAGCCAGGCGACCATCAACAAAGTGCGTAACACCCCCGGCGTGCGACGCGCCCTGGAATTCCATGCCCGCGGGCAGATCGTCGACGGTCGCCGCGAGTGGTACCACGTCAGCCGCCATTTCAACCGCGACGAAATGGTCGCCCAGGCCAAACTGGCCTACGACCTGAAATGGTACTTCCCGGCAATCCGCACCATCAGTCAGGCGCAATACTGGGATGATCTCGATATCCGTTTCCCGATGGCGCACCGTGACACCCTCGTGCGCGAAGCCAAGGTGCGCGGCCTGCATTCCAGTTGGGTGTTCGCCATCACCCGTCAGGAAAGCGCGTTCATGGACGACGCCCGCTCCGGCGTCGGCGCCAGCGGCCTGATGCAACTGATGCCCGGCACCGCCAAGGAAACCGCGCGCAAGTTCAGCATCCCACTGGCCTCGCCCCAGCAAGTGCTCGACCCGGACAAGAACATCCAGCTCGGCGCCGCTTACCTGAGCCAGGTGCACAGCCAGTTCAACGGCAACCGCGTCCTCGCCTCCGCCGCCTACAACGCAGGCCCGGGCCGCGTTCGCCAATGGCTGCGCGGCGCCGACCACCTGAGCTTCGACGTCTGGGTGGAAAGCATCCCGTTCGACGAAACCCGCCAGTATGTGCAGAACGTGCTGTCTTATTCGGTGATCTACGGCCAGAAGCTCAACTCGCCGCAGCCGCTGGTGGATTGGCATGAGCGGTATTTCGATGACCAATGATCTGTAGACGCTGCCGCAGGCGGTGATCTTTTGCTGCAAAAAAATGCCCGCACTTGGATGCGGGCATTTTTTTGCAGCAAGATCAAAGATCGCCGCCTGCGACAACGTCTACACGGCGATCGCGTGGCCGTCGTTGAACTGCAACGCGGCCAACCGCGCGTACAGCGGATTACTGACGATCAGCTCCTGATGGGTGCCGATTGCCACCAGTTTTCCCTGGTCCATCACCGCGATCCGGTCAGCGTTTTTCACGGTAGCCAGACGATGCGCGATCACCAGCGTGGTGCGGTTGTGCATCAGGCTTGGCAGCGCTTCCTGAATCAGGTGTTCGCTTTGCGCATCGAGGGCGCTGGTAGCTTCGTCCAGCAGCAGGATCGGCGCATCGACCAGCAACGCCCGAGCGATCGCCAGACGCTGACGCTGGCCGCCAGAGAGGCCGAGGCCAGCGTCGCCCAGATGCGTCTGATAACCCTGCGGCATCTTTTCGATGAAATCATGGGCGTGGGCGATTTTCGCCGCTTCCTTGACCTGTTCCAGCGTCGCGCCCGGGCAACCGTAACGGATGTTGTCTTCGACGCTGCCGAAAAACAGCGCAGGCGATTGCGAGACCAGGGCGAAATTGCGGCGCAGGTCCAATGGGTCAAGGCTGGTCAGCGGCACGCCGTCGATCAGGATCCGCCCTTCAATCGGGTCGTAGAAGCGCAACAGCAAATCGTAAACCGTGGACTTGCCGGCGCCGGACGGCCCGACTAGCGCCAAGGTCTCGCCAGCGCGAATAGTCAGATTCAAGCCATTGACGGCGTAGCTTTCCGGACGCGACGGGTAGGAAAAACGCACATCCTGCAATTGCAGTTCGCCCTTGACTCGTTCCGGCAAGGTCACCAGTCCAGTGGTCGGGGGCCGGATGATGTTCTGCGAACTCAACAGTTCGGCGATGCGCTCGGCAGCACCCGCCGCACGTTGCAGTTCACCGATGACTTCGCTCAAGGTGCCGATCGCACTGCCGACGATCAGGCTGTAGAAGACGAACGCCGCCAGTTCGCCACCGGTGATACGCCCGGCAATTACGTCCATGCCGCCCACCCACAACATCACCGCCACCGCGCCCAGCACCAGCACGATCACCACGGTGATCATCCATGAACGCTGAAAGATGCGTTTACGCGCGGTGTCGAACGCGTCCTCGACGGTTGTCGCGAAACGCTGCTCATCCTGCACCTGATGGTTGTAGGCCTGTACGGTCTTGATCTGGCCGAGGGTTTCGGAAACGTAGCTGCCGATATCGGCGACGCGGTCCTGGCTCAGCCGCGAGAGATTGCGTACACGCCGGCCGAAAATCAGGATCGGTGCGACCACGAACGGCAAGGCAATCACCACGATGCTGGTGAGCTTTGCATTGGTCACGAACAGCAACACGACGCCGCCGATAACCATCAGCAGGTTACGCAGGAACATCGACAGCGAGGAGCCGATCACCGACTGCAGCAGTGTGGTGTCGGCAGTCAGGCGTGACTGGATCTCCGAACTGCGGTTGTTCTCATAAAAGCCGGGGTGCAGATAGACCAGGTGGTTGAACACTTCACGCCGGATATCCGCCACACAGCGCTCGCCAATCCACGACACCCAGTAAAACCGCGCGAACGTGCCGACTGCCAGGCCCAGTACCATCAACATGAAAATGCCGATGCTCTGGTTCAACTGGTGCGGCGACTGGGTCATGAAGCCCCGATCGACCAGCAATTTGATCCCCTGCCCCATCGACAACGTGACAGCGGCGGTGACGATCAACGCCAGCAGCGCACCGATGACCTGCCAACGGTAGGGGGCCAGGAATCGGCTGGTCAGGCGCAGGGCGCGACGGTGCCGGGAAGAAAGCTTCGGGGTCATTCAGGTACACATCCGTGTTGATGAAAGGGGCTAGCCTAAACCTTCTATGGGGTGGAACTCTGTAAATCACAATGAGTCAGGTTAAATATGCCCCCAAAGACTAGGCCATAGTTGCTATCGGTCTAAAGTGCCGGTTGAGACGAGCGGTCATTTCTGTTTGAGTGGAGATGCCGCTTTTGACAGTCCCCAGGGAGTTGTCACAGCCTGGTCACGTGGCGGTTTTAATCTACGCGCACAACCTGATGAGGAGACAGGCCATGTCCTTGCAACACAGCAGCGATGACAAGATTCAAGTGATCCGCACCAAGCCCGGCCAACCTCTTGGTTGCTCCATCATTGACAAGGAGGGGCGTGAAGTACCGATCACTGAAGACATGATCCAGGACGCCTGCCGCGAACTGGAGAAGCGATTGGTCAAGCCTGCCGAACAAAAGTGATATAGCCAGCGTCTTCCGACCCGGCCCCTTTCTGGCCGGGTTTTTTCTGCCCGCAAATTGCCAAGTGTGGTGCGACCATCGCGGGCAGGGCCGCGCCCACAAGTCCAGTGGCTAGTTCAAGTCTTGAGTAACACAGAGAACCTGGGGGAGCTGGCTTGCCAGCGATAGAGCCGATTTGATCGCTAGACAGCCACCGCCCCAAGCGCTGCCACAATCTGCTGCAACACTGGCGAATCCCCCTCGATCCGCACCTTCAGCCCCTCAATCTCGCGTCGCACCGGATACTGCTTGCGCAACACATCAAAGGCCGCACGCTGCTCAGCGCCATTGCCTACAAGGCTGCGGCGGAAATCCGCATCATCCCGGCGCGGGTCGTACACGCCACGGCACAACATCGCCAGCGCCCAGGCCGGATCGCTGTCGGCGTGCAGGGTGACTTGCGACAGCCACGGCGCCGGCAGCAAGTCACTGAGCTGGATGCTCGCCGGTTGGCCAATGAAATTGCAGTAGGCCTGATAGATCTGCGCCGTCCCGCGCTGTTTGCCATCAAGGCTGTAACCGGCAATGTGCGGCGTGGCCAGTACGCAGAGTTCGGCCAGCGCGACATCGACCTCGGGTTCGGCCTCCCAGACATCGAGCGCCGCTTGCAGGTCTTCACGCTCCAGCAGCACTTTACGCAACGCAGCGTTATCGACCACCGGACCGCGCGCAGCATTGATCAGCCAGGCTCCGGGTTTAAGCTGATGCAATCGCGCCTGATCGAGCAGGTGCCAGGTCGCGCCGTCACCGCTGCGGGTCAACGGGGTATGCAGACTGATCACGTCGCACTGCTCAAGGATCTGCTCCAGACTGACGTAATCGCCACCCTCGGCCGCCTGCCGTGGTGGATCGCAGACTTTCACGTTCCAGCCCAGGCCTTTGAGCACTTTGATCAGCCGACCACCGACCTCGCCGGCACCGACCACGCCATAGGTGCGTTGCGTCAGATCGACGCCTTCGATTTCGGCGAGCGTCATCAGAGTGCCGAGCACGTAATCGACCACCCCCCGAGCGTTGCAACCCGGCGCACTGGACCAGGTGATCCCCGCTTCGGCGAAATAATCGAGGTCCAGGTGATCGGTGCCGATGGTGCACGTGCCCACAAAGCGCACCCGGCTGCCTTCCAGCAACGCCCGGTTGACCTGGGTCACCGAGCGCACCAGCAGCACGTCGGCCTGCTCGACCGTCGCACGGTCGATGGAACGGCCTGGCACCCGGCGGATCTCGCCGAAACCGGCAAAAAAGGCATCGAGCAGCGGGATATTTTCGTCGGCAACAATCAGCATGGCGGGCTCCTTTGGCGGATCGGCAGTTTAGGTGCAGATCCACCGTTGGGCCAGTGCAGACTGCATCGTGGCGAGGGCGCTTGCTCGCGCCAGACTGTGCAGCGGACGGAAAGTCTGCCCTCGGGTTTTCCCTGAGCTACCGCACTGGATAGTCCCGGGGACGCTTCGTCCCCAGCGGGAGCAAGCGCCCTCGCCATAGTTGACGGGTCTGTTGATTACAAATCCGCAACAGAGGATTTTTCCTGACCAAGGTGTCAGCGGCGTAGAATGCGGCGCCTTGCGCATCAACACCTTTGGACGCTTCGCCTGTGAATTCCGTAACTGACCAACCTGTCGCTGTCTCCCTCACCCGCCCCGCGCGTATCCGCCTGGAGTTCAAGACCCTGCTCGCCCTGGCGCTGCCGATCATCATCGCGCAGCTGGCGACCACGGCCATGGGCTTCGTCGATGCAGTCATGGCCGGCCGCGTCGGACCACGGGATCTGGCGGCGGTGGCACTGGGCAACTCGATCTGGGTCCCGGTGTTTCTGCTGATGACTGGCACCCTGCTGGCCACCACCCCCAAGGTTGCCCAACGGTTCGGCGCCGGCACCCACAGCGAAATCGGCCCGATCGTCCGTCAGGCATTGTGGCTGGCGCTGGTGGTCGGCCTGATCGCGACGTCGATGCTGGTCGCCGCCGAGCCGGTGTTGCACCTGATGAAGGTCGATCCGGAATTGATCGGCCCGTGCATGCAGTACCTGCACGGTATCGCCAGCGGTCTGCCAGCGGTTGCGATCTATCACGTGCTGCGCTGCACCAGTGACGGCATCGGCCGCACCCGTCCGGCGATGGTGCTGGGCCTATGCGGTCTGGCACTGAACATTCCGCTGAACTACATCTTCATCTATGGCCACTTCGGCGTGCCGGCCATGGGCGGCGTCGGCTGCGGTTGGGCCACGGCAATCGTGATGTGGGTCATGGCGCTGGGTCTGGCCGGTTACGAGCGCTGGGCCCCAGCCTATCGTTCGAGCGAGATCTTCAGCCGCTTCGACTGGCCACAATGGGCAGTGATCAAGCGTCTGCTGGCGGTCGGTCTGCCGATCGGCATCGCGGTGTTTGCCGAGTCGAGCATCTTCGCAGTGATCGCGCTGTTGATCGGAAGCCTCGGCGCCACTGTGGTGGCCGGGCATCAGATTGCGCTGAACGTCAGCTCGCTGGTGTTCATGATTCCGTATTCCCTCGGCATGGCGGTGACCGTCCGCGTCGGCCAGGCACTCGGTCGTGAAGAGCCCCGGGAAGCACGTTTCGCCGCCGGCGTCGGCATGGGCACCGCGCTGGCGTACGCCTGTCTGTCGGCGAGCATGATGCTGTTGTTGCGCGAGCCGATTGCGGCGATCTACACCGCGGATCCGACCGTGATTCATATCGCGGCGATGCTGATCGTGTACTCGGCGCTGTTCCAGTTTTCCGACGCGATTCAGGTCACTGCCGCCGGCGCCCTGCGCGGTTATCAGGACACGCGGGTGACGATGATCCTGACCTTGTTCGCCTACTGGGGTATCGGTTTGCCGGTGGGTTACGCCCTCGGTTTGACCGACTGGCTCGGCGCGCCACGGGGCCCGAGTGGTTTGTGGCAAGGTTTGATCGTCGGTTTGAGCTGTGCGGCACTGATGTTGTCGATCCGTCTGACCCGCAGTGCGCGCAAGCGTATCCGGATCAGTCGTTCGCTGGGCTGAGCCTTCTCTTTACACCGGAACAAAAAATGTGGGAGCCAGCCTGCTGGCTCCCACAGTTGTTTGTGCGCTGCCTGGGTTTCAGGCGTGTTTCTTGCGGATCCAGTACAGATAGGTACCGGACTCTTCGTGCTGCTCGACCAGCTCGTGGTCGAGAAACACGCAGAACTTGGGAATGTCGCGCTTGGTCGAGGGATCGGTGGCGATCACCTTGAGCAGGCCGCCGGGCACCAGATCGCGAATGTGCTGGTGCAGCATCATCACCGGCTCCGGGCAATTGAGGCCGGTGGCGTCGAGGGTGCCGTCGACCGGGGTATCGATCATTTCACTCATGATTCACTCCTGAAACTGGCCGGCATTGTCGCGCATTGCCGAGCGTGTGGCGAGGGAGCTTGCTCCCGCTCGGCGGCGTAGCCGTCGTAAAACCTTTTTGCCCGGTGCGCCGGAACTAACATGGATGCTGAATTCAGGGCCGCCTCGCAGCCCTGCGGGAGCAAGTCACTCGCCATAACGGCCAGTTACATATTTCAGCGGGATTTGGCTTTCTTGATGTCGTGACGGCGCAGGTGGCACGTCACTTCTTCGCGGTCGTGATACAGCTGCTTGCAGCCGATATCGACCTTGATCCCACGGGCCTTGAAACCATCGGCGATGCGCTCGAGCAAACGTTTCACTTCGGCATAACGCTGCTTCATCGGCAGCTTCAGGTTGACCACCGCCTCGCGGCAATGGCCCTCGCCAATCCATTCTTCGAGCATCGCCGCGTTACGTGCCGGCTTCTCGACAATGTCGCAGACCATCCAGTCCACCGGTTGCTTGGGCTTGAAGGTGAAACCATCGGCCATCAGGTGCTGAACCAGGCCAGTGTCCATCAGGCTTTCAGCCATCGGACCGTTATCAATGGCGGTCACCAGCATGCCGCGGTTGACCAGTTGCCAGGTCCAGCCGCCCGGCGCGGCGCCGAGATCCACACCGGTCATGTCACTGTGCAAGCGATCTTCCCACTGATCCCGCGGAATGAAGTGGTGCCAGGCCTCTTCCAGTTTCAACGTCGAACGGCTGGGCGCTTCTCGGGGAAACTTCAGGCGTGGAATACCCATTGGCCACATCGCCGAGTTACCCGCATCAGCCATGCCGAGGAACACTTCGCGGCCACTCTTGAAGGTCAGCAACAGACGCGGCTTGCTGGCGTCCTCCACCAGTTTGCCGGCAGCAGTCAATGCCTTGCGCAGCGGACCTTCGAATTTCTTGCAGAAGTTCGACAGCTCCTTGCCATCGTTGGTGTCGACGACTTCCAGCCACAGGCTGCCGAATACCGGAAAATCGGCCATATGCGCGAGGATCACGCTGATGCGGTCGTTTTCCGGCAGATCAATGAAAAGTCCGCGCGCCCACTGGCGTGGGAAAATCAACTCGGCAAAACGCTGACCGCGCATCAGGCGCTCGGCGCCGTCTTCTTCGGTGCAGACGAACTCGGCGTACGCAGTGGCCGCTTTAGCCTTGGCGTAACCGGCCACGTTGAGCTGGGCGGCGAGGTCGGAAATTTCCGAACAGACTTCGCCTTCGAAGCCTGGCCGGCAATGCATGAATAGGGTGTTCATTCTTACTCCTGGGCAGAGGGCGGACATTCGGCCCCTGCGCGCTGCTCAAGCCTTGCGATGAAGCAAAGCCTGTCACGAAAACCGGCGCATGATAGCCGAGTTCGGAACCTTGGACTTATTGATAGAGTCCAGTTATTAGCCAGCTACTGAAAACAGGGCTACGTTGATAGCTCTGCCCGTCCCCTCCGTCCGTAGCCGTGCGGACTCAAAGGAGTGATCGTAATGCCGTCCCTCGATAGTCTGAAGACCCTCAAAACCCTGCAGATCGACCAAAAGACCTACCACTATTTCAGTCTGCCGGATGCCGCGAAAAGCCTGGGCAATATCGACCAGTTGCCGATGTCGCTGAAAGTCCTGCTGGAAAACCTGCTGCGCTGGGAAGATGAAAAAACCGTCACCGGCGCCGACCTCAAGGCGATTGCCGCCTGGCTCAAGGAGCGCCGCTCCGACCGCGAGATCCAGTACCGCCCGGCCCGCGTATTGATGCAAGACTTTACCGGCGTACCCGCCGTAGTCGACCTCGCCGCGATGCGTGCGGCGATGGCCAAGGCCGGCGGCGATCCGCAGCGGATCAACCCGCTGTCGCCGGTGGACCTGGTGATCGACCACTCGGTGATGGTCGACAAATTCGGCAGCGCCAGCGCGTTTGAACAGAACGTCGACATTGAAATGCAGCGTAACGGCGAACGTTATGCGTTCCTGCGCTGGGGTCAAAGCGCCTTCGACAACTTCAGCGTGGTGCCGCCGGGTACCGGGATCTGTCACCAGGTCAACCTCGAATACCTCGGGCGCACGGTGTGGACCAAGGATGAGGACGGGCGCACCTACGCATTCCCCGACACCCTGGTCGGCACCGACTCCCACACCACCATGATCAATGGCCTCGGCGTGCTCGGCTGGGGCGTCGGCGGCATCGAGGCGGAAGCGGCGATGCTCGGGCAGCCGGTGTCGATGCTGATTCCGGAAGTCATCGGCTTCAAACTCACCGGCAAGCTCAAGGAAGGCATCACCGCCACCGACCTGGTGCTGACCGTCACGCAGATGCTGCGCAAAAAAGGCGTGGTCGGCAAATTCGTCGAGTTCTACGGTGACGGCCTCGCCGACCTGCCGCTGGCCGACCGCGCGACCATCGCTAACATGGCCCCGGAATACGGCGCCACCTGTGGCTTCTTCCCGGTCGATGATGTGACCCTGGAATACCTGCGCCTGTCGGGTCGTCCGCCTGAAGTGGTGAAACTGGTCGAGGCCTACACCAAGGCCCAGGGCCTGTGGCGCCTGCCCGGTCAGGAACCGGTGTTCACCGACAGCCTGGCGCTGGACATGGGCAGCGTCGAAGCCAGCCTGGCCGGGCCGAAACGCCCGCAGGACCGGGTCTCGTTGCCGAATGTCGCACAAGCCTTCAGTGATTTCATGGACCTGCAATTCAAACCCACCAGCAAGGAAGAAGGTCGCCTGGAAAGCGAAGGTGGTGGTGGCGTGGCCGTGGGCAACGCCGATCTGGTCGGCGAAACCGAGTACGAATACGAAGGCCACACCTATCGCCTGAAGAACGGCGCGGTAGTGATCGCCGCGATCACCTCCTGCACCAACACCTCCAACCCGAGCGTGATGATGGCGGCCGGTCTGCTGGCGAAAAAAGCCGTAGAGAAGGGCCTGACGCGCAAGCCGTGGGTGAAGAGTTCGCTGGCGCCCGGCTCGAAAGTGGTCACCGACTACTACAAGGCCGCCGGGCTGACGCAATACCTCGATCAACTCGGGTTCTCGCTGGTCGGCTACGGCTGCACCACGTGCATCGGCAACTCCGGACCGCTGCCGGAGCCGATCGAGAAAGCTATCCAGAAAGCCGATCTCACCGTGGCGTCGGTGCTGTCCGGCAACCGCAACTTCGAAGGCCGGGTGCATCCGCTGGTCAAGACCAACTGGCTGGCGTCGCCGCCGCTGGTGGTCGCTTACGCCCTGGCCGGCAGCGTACGCACCGACATCAGCAGCGAGCCACTGGGCAACGATCAGCAAGGCAATCCGGTGTACCTGCGTGACATCTGGCCGAGCAGCCAGGAAATCGCCGCTGCGGTAAATCAGGTCAACACCGCAATGTTCCACAAGGAATACGCCGAAGTGTTTGCCGGTGATGAACAGTGGCAAGCAATCGAAGTGCCGCAAGCGGCGACCTATGTCTGGCAGGACGATTCGACGTACATCCAGCATCCGCCATTTTTCGACGATATTGGCGGGCCGTTGCCGGAGATCAGCGATGTCAAAGCGGCGAAGGTGCTGGCATTGCTCGGCGATTCAGTGACCACCGACCACATCTCCCCTGCCGGTAACATCAAGGCTGACAGTCCGGCCGGGCGTTATCTGCGCGAAAAAGGTGTGGAACCACGGGACTTCAACTCCTACGGTTCACGCCGTGGCAACCATGAAGTGATGATGCGCGGCACCTTCGCCAACATCCGCATCCGCAACGAAATGCTCGGCGGCGAAGAAGGTGGCAACACCCTGTACATCCCGAGTGGCGAGAAGATGGCGATCTATGACGCCGCCATGCGTTATCAGGCCGACGGCACGCCACTGGTAGTGATTGCCGGTCAGGAATACGGCACCGGCTCCAGCCGCGACTGGGCGGCCAAAGGCACTAATCTGCTGGGCGTCAAAGCGGTAATCGCCGAAAGCTTCGAGCGCATCCATCGTTCCAACCTGGTGGGCATGGGCGTGTTACCGCTGCAGTTCAAGCTCGATCAGAACCGCAAGAGCCTCAATCTCACTGGCAAGGAAACCTTCGAGATTCAGGGCCTGACCGGCGTCGAGCTGACACCGCGGATGAATTTGCCGCTGGTGATCACCCGTGAAGACGGGCGTCAGGAGAAGATCGAGGTGTTGTGCCGGATCGATACCTTGAACGAGGTTGAATACTTTAAATCGGGCGGGATCCTGCATTACGTCCTGCGCCAACTGATCGCCTCATAACGCGCGCGCCCTGTAGAAACGGCCAAAGGCTGCGATCTTTAGATTTGGTTTTGAGATCAAGATCAAAAGATTGCAGCCTTCGGCAACTCTTACAGGGGGTTTACTTTTCCATGGACGAAAAAAAACCCGCCGAAGCGGGTTTTTCCCAAGACCATTATCGACTCCCTGTCGGCAGCGATCCTTGCAAATGGTCGATCATCCATGATCCTGAAACACTCCCTGTGTCTCAGTTGATGGGTGTAGATTACGCTCTGGATCCAATCGGCAATAGTCGTAAAAGCTACCAGTGCGTGTAAGACATTCGCTATAGACCCCCTTCCGAAAACCCTTAGCCCTGTCAGCCGTCGAGCATGACAGCGGTTATCTGCGCGACTTTCAGCGGCCGCGACGTTTGGGCCTGCTGGTCATTTTCGAAAAACCACCAGAACCCAGCGTTTCAACCAGGGCTGGAAAACCTCAGCCGCCGTCACGCTCACGTGCCCGGGCGCTCTCGGCAAGAAACTGTTCGAGCCGGCTCAACTGCTCCTCCCAGCCACGGCTGTCCATGTAATAGGCCTCTTTCTGGCGGACATCGGGAATGTGCGCGAAGCCGGACTCTGACACCTTGAGCAGCGTGCCGTTCTCGAAGTCTTCCAGTTCGAACCTGACCAGTGTGGTCGGCTCCTGGGAATAGTCGATCTTCGGATTCACGGCATACGGATGCCAGCGGAACGAGAACAACTGCTGCGGTTCGACCCGCTCGATCAGCACATTCCACAACACATGTTCATAACCCGGATACGTGACTTGCCCTTGCGTCCATTCGCCGGCAATGAACCGCCTGCCCTCCAGCGCCACTCCAAACCACTGGCCAAACGCCTCGGCATCGACCAATGCACGCCAGACATGGGACCGTGGCGCCTTGAGAGTGATTTTGCGTTCGAAACTATTGGGTACTGGTTTCATACGTCACCTCCTGTTCTGAACACTAGGCTCGTATGACCACATGTCCAACCTGAAGTTGTATCAAACGGTCAACGGCCCGGGCTCGACCTTTGACCGTTGCGTCTAAACTCAGCTGTTATTCCGGCAGACATTGGAGCAGACCATGCAGTCTCCGCACTATGCCGCCCTCTGGGCATCACTGCTGACGCTGTCAGCCTGCGTCAGTTCCGTAGACCACTGGAGCAAGCCTGGCGCGTCCCAGGCGACAGTGGAGCACGACAAAGCCGAGTGCCAGTATCAGGCCAAGTCGGCGACTGCCAGTTACAACAGCACGCCGTCGGACAAGAGCATGGAAGCGGCGGTCGGCGCCGGAGTGGGTGACGGAATTGTGGTGGCGGAGAAACAGATCGACCTGACCAATGACTGCATGCGCCTGCGCGGTTACAGCGGGAGTTGAGTCTGATCGCTACAATGCCGGTTATTCCCGTCATCTACAGTGAGCCCCGCCTATGTCCCCACGTTTTTTCCTGGCCCTGTCGCCCCTGGTGTTCACCCCCCTAGCCCACGCCGCCGTCGACTGCGCCAATGCCAGCGATCAGGCGACGATGAATCAGTGTGCCGGACAGGACTTCAAGGCAGCGGACAAAGAATTGAATGCGCTGTATCAGCAGATCACCGGGCGCTTGAAGGACAACCCGGAGGGCAAGAAGTTGTTGGTCAGCGCGCAGCGGGCGTGGATCGGATTTCGCGATGCCGAGTGCAAGTTTTCATCGTCGGGTGTAACGGGCGGAAGTGTTTATCCCTGGGTTTACAGCAATTGCCTGACGGCGGTGACCAAGGTCCGGGTCGAGGCGCTGAAGCAGTATTTGAAGTGTGAGGAAGGGGATATGAGTTGCCCGGTACCAGGGGCCTGAGGTTGTAGTGGATTCGCTGGTGGCGGTTTTCAATCCAGTATTGAGTGAAGACCACCACGTTGCAGCGACGACAGCGACCAGCATAGATCCATGACACATCCTGAAACGCCTACTGCCACCACATGACTTAAGCACAGCCTCAGATCGCCGATAAATGATTTACAACCAACGATCAGGGAATGACGACATGGCGATCTCTTTAAACTCTGCTTTTATTCAGCCTTCAGCCGCTGAACTGACCAAATCCGCACAACCGCTGAACATAAAGTCGCTCAGCGAAGACCTGCAGAAGACGGCAGTCAACCTCAATCCGGCGGCGGTTTATCATCCCAGTGATGACGCCCAGACTGTCAGCCCGCCCCTCGAAGCGATCGACGTCTGGCTTGGCCGCCCCCAGGCTGCAGACTTCCCGAAAATCGCCGAACAGCATAGAAATGCCCACGAATCGCTGAAGCTGGCGTTCGAGGACTTCAAGTCGGCGTTGAGTAACACTTTTCCGGATCTGGCCAACAAGAAATTCGGCTTTACCGTTGATACCGATGGCAGCCTCAAGACGTTGAATTCCAATAGCGAGCTGAGCGCCTCAGACATGGAGCAATTGAACGCCCTGCTCAATGCCTCTGGCGCACTCAAAACCGCGGCGAACAGCTACCGCGGCACTTCCATCGAACTGGTCGCGGCCGATGCCGGGTGGGGAGGCAGCCTCTTGGGCAAGTACAACCTGACCAAAGAAAACTTCGCCAACACCATTGATCTGGCGGCCCTGTTTATACCCAAGGGCAAAGCGCCGAGCGCTGAAGCCATCGACGGCCTGTTCTCTCATCAGTTGTGGCGTAAAGGCGAACTGGGGACACCGGCGTCGGATGCCGCCATCGTCGCCGCACGCGAGGCCGCTATCAATGCCAAAAGAATCGACGAAAAAGTCTGATTGCCCCGCGCAGCCGTTATCGGTCAAACATGCGGATCACCCGGCGCCTTGGTTGGCGCCGCGTACTGCGGCTTGAGATGGCCGTCCTGATCAAGTAGCCAGGCGTCCATGATCTGCCGCACGACAGGGCCGGCAACCCGACCACCGGCCTCACCGTTTTCGATCATGACCGAGATCGCGATCTTCGGATGCTCGGCCGGGGCGAAGCCGACGAACAAGGCGTTGTCGCGATGGCGTTCGAGGGTCTTCTCGCGGTTGTAGCGCTCGCCCTGTTTGATCGCCACCACCTGCGCAGTACCACTCTTGCCGGCAATGCGGTATTGCGCCCCTGCAGCGGCCGCACGGGCGATGCCGCGGGCGTCGTGCATCACCATTTGCATACCGTGGTTGACCTGTTCCCAGTCGCGCGGATCCTTGAGCAGGATGTTCGGCATGGGATGCTCGTCGACCGGTGCGACACCATCGACGGTCTTGGCCAGGTGCGGCCGGTTCCATACGCCCTTGTTGGCGATCAGCGCAGTGGCCTGGGCCAGTTGCAGCGGCGTGACCTGCATATAGCCCTGGCCGATGCCAAGGATCACGGTTTCACCCGGGAACCAGGCCTGGCGTCGAGTGGCGCGCTTCCAGGCTTGGGATGGCATCAGGCCTGGCGACTCTTCGAACATGTCCAGCGAGACTTTCTCACCGAGGCCGAACATGGCCATGTAATCGTGCAGGCGATCAATGCCGAGCTTGTGCGCCAGATCGTAGAAGTAGGTGTCGTTGGAGCGCATGATCGCGGCGTCCATGTCTACCCAGCCATCGCCGCTGTGGTTCCAGTTACGGTACTTGTGATCGAAATCCGGGAGCTGATAGTAACCCGGGTCGAAGACGCGGGTCTGTGGGGTCACCACACCCGCATCGAGACCGGCGATTGCCACCTCTGGCTTGATTGTTGAGCCCGGCGCGTACAAGCCGCGCAATACGCGGTTGAACAGCGGCCGGTCGATGGAATCACGCAGCGCCGAGTACTCCTTGGAACTGATGCCCGTGACAAACAGATTAGGGTCGAAACTCGGGTTGCTGACCATCGCGAGCACTTCGCCCGTGGACGGGTCGAGCGCGACGACGGAGCCACGACGATCGCCCAGAGCAGCTTCGGCGGCTTCCTGCAGTTTGACGTCGAGGCTCAGAACGATGTTTTTGCCGGGCACAGGATCAGTGTGTTTGAGCACCCGCAGCACACGCCCCTGGGCGTTGGTTTCCACTTCTTCGTAGCCAACGTGACCGTGCAGCTGAGCTTCATAGAAGCGTTCAATACCGGTTTTACCGATGGACTGGGTGCCGCGGTATTCAACCGAATCGAGGGCCTTGGATTCTTTTTCGTTGATCCGGCCGACGTAACCGATCGAATGGGCGAAATGGGCGCCGAGCGGATAATGGCGGACGAACTGCGGTTCAACGTCGAGTCCTGGCAGGCGGAATTCGTTGACCGCCAGCACAGCGATCTGCTCTTCCGTCAGCTCATAGAACAGTGTTACTGGCGTGAAGGGATGGCGGGACTGCTTCATGGCCTTGTCGAACACCGTGCGATCTTCGGCAGGCAGGTGCAGCAGATTGATGACCTCGTCCAGCTCCCGATTGACGTCAGTGGCGCGTTCACGGGTGATCGTCAGGTTGTAGCTGGGGCGGTTGTCGGCCAGCAGCACACCATTGCGGTCGTAGATCAGGCCGCGTGTCGGCGGGATGGGCAAGACGTGGACACGATTGTTTTCTGAGATGGTGGAGTGGTAGTCGAACTCCACCACTTGCAGGATGTAAAGGCGTACCACCAGGGCGCAGCTAATGGCGAAGACGAACAAGGCGCAGGCGATCAACCGCTTGTTGACCAGACGCGTCTCTTTTTCGTGGTCCTTGATCGGGATGGCTTCAGGCATTTCTACAGCGACTCTTTTACATAAATGAGTGCCGATCCGTGGGCATGACATCAGTCCGTTAAAAAACGAGCTGCACCATACCAAAAACTACCCGGTCACTTCAGAACGATTTTTCCCAATGGCAGCTCTTGCGACGGCTGGATCTGACCTGAAACTTTCCTGCGGGCAAAACAAAACCCCAACTGCTTTCGCAATTGGGGTTTCGGAATTTAATCTTGACGATGACCTACTCTCACATGGGGAAACCCCACACTACCATCGGCGATGCATCGTTTCACTTCTGAGTTCGGGATGGGATCAGGTGGTTCCAACGCTCTATGGTCGTCAAGAAATTCGGGTACTGACTCGCGACCATCTGGCCTCGCTTCAGCAAATCGGGTATGTGATACAGGTGTCTTGTGAGTTGCGCGAACTTTCGGTTCGTTTCGTCTTCACACACCGCAATCTGGTCTCTTCGACGCAAATTGCTTGGGTGTTATATGGTCAAGCCTCACGGGCAATTAGTATTGGTTAGCTCAACGCCTCACAGCGCTTACACACCCAACCTATCAACGTCGTAGTCTTCGACGGCCCTTCAGGGAACTCAAGGTTCCAGTGAGATCTCATCTTGAGGCAAGTTTCCCGCTTAGATGCTTTCAGCGGTTATCTTTCCCGAACATAGCTACCCGGCAATGCCACTGGCGTGACAACCGGAACACCAGAGGTTCGTCCACTCCGGTCCTCTCGTACTAGGAGCAGCCCCTCTCAAATCTCAAACGTCCACGGCAGATAGGGACCGAACTGTCTCACGACGTTCTAAACCCAGCTCGCGTACCACTTTAAATGGCGAACAGCCATACCCTTGGGACCGGCTTCAGCCCCAGGATGTGATGAGCCGACATCGAGGTGCCAAACACCGCCGTCGATATGAACTCTTGGGCGGTATCAGCCTGTTATCCCCGGAGTACCTTTTATCCGTTGAGCGATGGCCCTTCCATACAGAACCACCGGATCACTAAGACCTACTTTCGTACCTGCTCGACGTGTCTGTCTCGCAGTCAAGCGCGCTTTTGCCTTTATACTCTACGACCGATTTCCGACCGGTCTGAGCGCACCTTCGTACTCCTCCGTTACTCTTTAGGAGGAGACCGCCCCAGTCAAACTACCCACCATACACTGTCCTCGATCCGGATAACGGACCTGAGTTAGAACCTCAAAGTTGCCAGGGTGGTATTTCAAGGATGGCTCCACGCGAACTGGCGTCCACGCTTCAAAGCCTCCCACCTATCCTACACAAGCAAATTCAAAGTCCAGTGCAAAGCTATAGTAAAGGTTCACGGGGTCTTTCCGTCTAGCCGCGGATACACTGCATCTTCACAGCGATTTCAATTTCACTGAGTCTCGGGTGGAGACAGCGCCGCCATCGTTACGCCATTCGTGCAGGTCGGAACTTACCCGACAAGGAATTTCGCTACCTTAGGACCGTTATAGTTACGGCCGCCGTTTACCGGGGCTTCGATCAAGAGCTTCGCGTTAGCTAACCCCATCAATTAACCTTCCGGCACCGGGCAGGCGTCACACCCTATACGTCCACTTTCGTGTTTGCAGAGTGCTGTGTTTTTAATAAACAGTCGCAGCGGCCTGGTATCTTCGACCGGCATGAGCTTACGGAGCAAGTCCTTCACCCTCACCGGCGCACCTTCTCCCGAAGTTACGGTGCCATTTTGCCTAGTTCCTTCACCCGAGTTCTCTCAAGCGCCTTGGTATTCTCTACCCAACCACCTGTGTCGGTTTGGGGTACGGTTCCTGGTTATCTGAAGCTTAGAAGCTTTTCTTGGAAGCATGGCATCAACCACTTCGTCACCTGAAAGGTAACTCGTCATCAGCTCTCGGCCTTAGAATCCCGGATTTACCTAAGATTCCAGCCTACCACCTTAAACTTGGACAACCAACGCCAAGCTGGCCTAGCCTTCTCCGTCCCTCCATCGCAATAACCAGAAGTACAGGAATATTAACCTGTTTTCCATCGACTACGCTTTTCAGCCTCGCCTTAGGGACCGACTAACCCTGCGTCGATTAACGTTGCGCAGGAAACCTTGGTCTTTCGGCGTGGGTGTTTTTCACACCCATTGTCGTTACTCATGTCAGCATTCGCACTTCTGATACCTCCAGCAAGCTTCTCAACTCACCTTCACAGGCTTACAGAACGCTCCTCTACCGCATCATCCGAAGATGATACCCGTAGCTTCGGTGTATGGTTTGAGCCCCGTTACATCTTCCGCGCAGGCCGACTCGACTAGTGAGCTATTACGCTTTCTTTAAAGGGTGGCTGCTTCTAAGCCAACCTCCTAGCTGTCTAAGCCTTCCCACATCGTTTCCCACTTAACCATAACTTTGGGACCTTAGCTGACGGTCTGGGTTGTTTCCCTTTTCACGACGGACGTTAGCACCCGCCGTGTGTCTCCCATGCTCGGCACTTGTAGGTATTCGGAGTTTGCATCGGTTTGGTAAGTCGGGATGACCCCCTAGCCGAAACAGTGCTCTACCCCCTACAGTGATACATGAGGCGCTACCTAAATAGCTTTCGAGGAGAACCAGCTATCTCCGAGCTTGATTAGCCTTTCACTCCGATCCACAGGTCATCCGCTAACTTTTCAACGGTAGTCGGTTCGGTCCTCCAGTCAGTGTTACCTAACCTTCAACCTGCCCATGGATAGATCGCCCGGTTTCGGGTCTATTCCCAGCGACTAGACGCCCTATTAAGACTCGCTTTCGCTACGCCTCCCCTATTCGGTTAAGCTCGCCACTGAAAATAAGTCGCTGACCCATTATACAAAAGGTACGCAGTCACAGAACAAAGTCTGCTCCCACTGCTTGTACGCATACGGTTTCAGGATCTATTTCACTCCCCTCTCCGGGGTTCTTTTCGCCTTTCCCTCACGGTACTAGTTCACTATCGGTCAGTCAGTAGTATTTAGCCTTGGAGGATGGTCCCCCCATATTCAGACAAAGTTTCTCGTGCTCCGTCCTACTCG